>JAFGJR010000295.1 GCA_016928975.1 Sedimentisphaerales bacterium
GTCAAAGAGAGATTGACATGATTCCCTTCATGCCTCCGGAGAGCGTGCGTGCCCGTAAGCCCCAAAACTCACGGCAGTGCCATTCGTTCATAGCGCCCTTTCTTTGTTTCTCTTGCACGGAAGCAACGGTTCGTTGAGAGCAATGGAGCCGATCTCCGCTATTCGAGTGGGAACTTGTGTCTGTGAAAGGAAAGGGTCCCTGACAACGACCGGTTCAGGTCAGAACCGATAGAAGAGACTGATCGACAGAACGAGGTAGATATTGAAACCGCTCAGGTCCTCCTCTATGTCGCGTTTTTCCTTGGCGAGTTCTGCCTGGAACGTGGGATCTGACGCGATCGGACCGGTGGCAGACAGATCCAGATTGGGCGAGCCTATGAAGGCCACACCGAAATCCGTGGCGAGTCCCCAGTGGCCTGAGTTCCCCGGCGCGTTGCCCCACCCGATGCCAACATAAGGGACTATCGGCTCGAACTCCACGTCCCCCTCTACCGCGCCGAGATCCTCCGGATGATACGTCTGGTCTCCGATTTCAACATCTTCCATTGGCCTGCCTCGCAGTTGGATGTTGCTGGCATTGTACAGGGCACCGGCGCTGATGCGAAATGACCCGTTGAAAGGGTACCAATCGAGTAGAAGCAACGGATTCAGTAGATTCAGATCCACATTGTAATCGACTCCGCTGAATTCGGCGTCGAAGCTGAATCCCAGCCACTGAGCACCGGCCCGCAGGTTCACTTGTGGGATGAGATTCGTGGTCAAGTCGCCCCCGATACCCAGGGTTCCGATCTTCGCGCCGATAGCCCACTCATCGAATGCCGCTTGTGCGCTACCACAGGCGAGCAGAACAGTTGCCGCTGCCAGGAATGCTCCTTTTGCCGTCATGAGCTTGCTCCTTTCGGGGGACCAGACTGACTGACCATGCCGTCGTGTGCCCATTCTTGGACATGCGCAGGCCTACCCCTTAAGGAGTGTCGGCAAACTGCGGGTGGTCCATGAGGTCGTCGATCACATAAGGTGTCTGGTTATTCGCGACGAGACGAGACAGCTTTGAGTTCCCGGAGTCCCTCGATTCTAACAGAGGCTGAACCTCGCATGGGGAAGTGCATCGCGCACAGCCTGGAGCTACTGATGCTCTCCTGCCAGCCGCCGCCGCACTGCCGGCTGCCGCAGAACACGTTGCACGTGACCTTTCCGATGAAACACACGATTGGCGGCCAGAAGGTCCGAATACACCGCTGTGGTCCTGCAATACCTGATCTCTGCTCGCCTTTGCTCAATTCGGTGACTTGCACGGTTGGGCGGTCGACCAGATTGGCGAAACCCAGCCGATATCGCGTCAGAAGCCGCTTGTCGTAAATCTGCTTCAAACCGCTGTCGGTCCCCAGCTCGCTCTCGTCCTCCTCCAGAAGCCCTGCCCGATCGAGTAGATACCAGAACGTCTTGTTGTTGGAAACGGGACATGGTGCAGGTAGGAGCCCGGGTGCGGATTGATGCCTACGAAGACGATTCTCACGTTCCCGCAGACCTTGTACTGGATCATACAGCGCCCTGGCCAAATTGTCCTGGCGAGGACCCTCAGGTTGCGGCCAACAGGAGGCCCTTGAGGTCTCCCGGTTGAAATTGACGGTGGGACGCGATCAATTCGCGAGCGGCGTCCACCTGGCCCCAGACGTTCCACAACTGCATGTCAATGCTCAAACCTTCAATGAGGAGAAAACTATGTCTGAACGCAAGAAGTTGACCAAACGACAATGCGCCTTGCTTGATGGTCTATTCGTGAGTGATGCGGATGAGAAGGAAGTGCTTTCCACATGCGGCGTGCCCCGAGCCCTTTACGAGAAATGGCTCGCCGATGAGCGGTTCACGAGCCAGTTCGACCAACGAATCGCACGCGAGTACCGCAAGAGCCACATGATCCTCGCCCGCAGCGCGCCAGACGCGGCACAGAAGCTCGTTGAACTTGCCAGGGAAGGCAAAGGGGAAACCACCCGCAAAGCCTGCCTCGACATTATTTCCTTCCAGCCTCCAATGGTCTCCAAAGGAGCATCCGGCAAGGAACCAATCCCCGAGACTCCGACACCCGCCACCAGCCTGCCCCCCGAAACCGCCAGCCGCCTCCTGGCCGTCCTTGCTGGGCAGGCATGAAGGAACGGACTCACTCGCGGAAACAACGCAGGGATCTGATCCCTACAAACAACCAGTGCGCAGCACGCTAGATGTGGCGGCTGCGCACCCGTGGGAATCGATCGTACACGATCACAGCTAAGCCAACCTCACCCCTTAGCTCGGCTGAGGTAGCTGCCGTCTTCCGTATTGATCCGGACGACCTCGCCCATCTCAATAAATGGCGGCACGCGGGTCCGCAGGCCGGTTTCCAGCGTGGCGTCTTTCATCTGGTTCGTGGCCGTGGCGCCCTTGGGCTGCGGCGTGGTCTCGGTAACTGCCAATTCGACGACTTTCGGCAATTCAATGCTGACGATCTTCTCTTCATGCATCAACGCCGTGACCGGCGTATTGGGCTTGAAGTACTTCATCGCGTCGCCGAGAAACTCGTCGGAAACCGACACCTGGTCGAAGTCCGACGTGTCCATGAAGACGTGCGAGTTCTTGTCCGAGTAGAGATACTCCATGTCCCGCTTGTCCAGAAACGCCTGCTCCACTTCCTCGGTGGATCGCAATCGCTTCTCTATCATCACACCATCCGAGAGCCGTCTCAGCTTCGCTTGCACAAATGCCCGGAGGTTTCCGGGGGTTACATGAGTCGCCACCGTGCAGACGCACAACTGACCATCCATCATGAAGGCCATACCCGGCCGCATTTCACTTGCTTTCACGACAATCACCTCAGCTCAAAGCCAGACTTCCAATCTAATGGCGACATGCCAGGCACGCCGGCTTCCACCACACATAACCGCCGCAGCCACCCACCACGGTGTTAAGGACATCGCATCCACAACGCCAACGCGATGACAGGCGTACATATATAGGCGGTCCCGAAATCCTTGTCAAGCAACACTTTGCCCTGCGGAGTATGACACTCTCCGCGCAGACGTCTATTGTCGGCGGGCTGTCTGCACGATACGGCTGAACGATTCCGGGACAGGCGCTTCAACGGTCAGCCGCTTGCCGGAGGGCAGGTGCAGCGATAGTTCGTAGGCGTGGAGCATGAGGCGGGGGAAGGAGCATTGCACGATCTGCTCTCCGTACAGGGGATCGCCGACGACGGGATGGCCGATGCTGTAGAGATGCACACGGATCTGATGGCGGCGGCCGGTATGCGGACGGACATCGAGGAGAGTGAACGCCTTCAATCGCTCAAGGACACGGAGCTCAGTCACGCTGGACTTGCCCCGCTGGTCATCGACTCCCACCCGGCCGGAACCGAACTGCCGCAAGGGTCTATCGATCTCGCCCCGGTCGTCGCCGATGATGCCGTGAACCAGGGCCAGATATACCTTCTCCACCGAGCGTGTCTCGAACTGGCAATTGAGTCGCCGATGCGCCTCGGCGTTACGCGCAAAGACGACTACGCCACTGGTTTCTCTGTCGATCCGATGGACAATGTAGAGCCTCTCGCCCCGCTCCGCGCAGAGCCTCTCAAAAAGCGACGGGCTCTGCCGACGCCGCTCTGGGACCGCCACAAGCCCCTCCGGCTTGTTGACAGCCACGATATCGTTGTCTTCGTACAGGACCTCAAGCATAGGAACAGATGGACGAATTGGGATCCATGGCTTATCATTCACGAGTCAGATAGGACGAAGTCTAAATCATAAACCATAATCCGTGAATCGCAAATATCATGGGCGTAAATCGCTTCTTCGTTTCGGCGTCAGATATCGAGGGCGACCGGGTCCGGTTGAGCCCGGAGCAGTCGCATCAGGTCTGCCACGTGCTACGACTCAAGCCCGGCGATACGATCATCGCGCTGGACAACAGCGGAGCCGAATATGATGTGACGCTGACGACCGTCCGCCGGACGGAGGTGGTTGGACAGGTGACGAGCAGCCACCGCGCACACGGCGAGCCTGCGGCGGAGGTCACCCTGTTTCAAAGCCTGCTGACGCGCGAGAAGTTCGAATGGGTCCTTCAGAAGGGCGCGGAGCTGGGGGTGGCGCAATTCGTGCCGGTTCTGACTGAACGAAGCCTCGTACGAACCAGGAGCATCGAAGACAACAAGCTGGATCGCTGGCAGCGGATTCTCAGGGAAGCAGCGGAACAGTCACATCGCGGCCGTATCCCGGAACTCGAGCCGATCGTCACATTCGAGAACGCGACCTCGCGTCTGAGAGACTTCGAGCGCAGTCTGATTGCCGCACCCTCCGACGAGATGGTCGCACTGCCGGATGCTCTTCAAGGAATCACCCGTTCTCCGGCTTCCGTCGCCGTGATCATCGGTCCTGAAGGCGGCTTCACGGAGGAGGAAGTGACCCTGGCCTGTGAGAAAGGTGCCGTGCGAGTGGGCCTCGGGCCGCGCATCCTCCGGACGGAGACCGCTGCAATCGTTGCCTGTGCGCTCACGCTCTACGAGCTCGGGGAGATGAAAGGCTGAAATGGCACAGACCGGCACGCTATACTTCGTCGCGACGCCAATAGGTAATCTGGGCGATATCACCGTGCGGGCGCTGGACACGCTCCGCCAGGTCGACATCGTAGTCAGCGAGGACACGCGACGGACCGGACTGCTGCTCAAGCACTTCGAGATTCAGAAGCCGCAGATTGCCTATTTCGAGCACAACGAGCGTGCAGTGGCGCCGAGGATCATCCGTTTGCTCGAGGAAGGCAAGTCCGTCGCCGTAGTGACCAGTGCAGGCACGCCCGGCATATCGGATCCGGGCTTCGTGCTTCTACGGCAAGCCATCGAGGCTGGCATGGAAGTCACGGCCATTCCGGGCCCGACGGCGTTTGTGGCTGCGCTGGTGCTCTCGGGCCTGCCGGTGCACAGTTTCACATTTCGCGGCTTTCCGCCGCACAAGAGCGGCCAGCGACGCCATTTCCTCGAAGCCGACAAGGACTCGCCCTACACGCTCATCTACTACGAGAGCCCCTTCCGCGTGCGACGACTTCTGGAGGATGCGCTGGCCGTCTTCGGCGACCGCCCCGCCGCCATCGCCAAGGAGTTGACGAAGATCCACGAGTCCGTCCGCCGGGGCAGCTTGTCCGAGCTACTCGCCAATGTCGAAGAGAACCCCAAAGGCGAATACGTCGTCCTCGTCGCCGGCACGGGATACGACGGACAGGATGAGCAGAACGGTTGACAGACTCCGACCTGATGGGCCATGATGTTGAGCAGAGAACCTCGATGTATCAACGTGGCCGAGAAGCTGCCGATGTCGAGGGCCTGAAAACAAAACAGAGAAGAGGCATCGCATGGACTACCGTCTGACTGAACATGCGCGCGACGCTCTGGAGAAACGCCGAGTTCGGCTCGAATGGGTGGAGAAAGCATTGTCCCCACCAGAATGGACAGAGAAGGATGTGGTCGATAGTGAATTGGAGCACCGCCTTACGCGGATCGAGGAATTCGGAGGGCGTATCCTTCGCGTGATCGTCAACACTCACGCAGTACCACCTCGCGTCGTGACAGCCTACTTCGACCAAAGGAGATTGAACCGATGAAGCTGAAAGTCGATCATGAGGCGGATGCCCTCTACCTGACTTTGAGTGAGGAACCCGCCAAGGAGTCCGAGGAAATCCTGCCGGGGATTATCGTTGACTTCGATGAGAACGGACAAGCGGTGGGAATTGAGATGCTGCACCTGTCCAAGCGGGTCTCAGCCGAGAATATCCAAAGGCTGTTATTCGAATCGGTGCCCCATTCGGGCAAGGATTAGACCGATGGGGATGGACCTCAACAAGCTGTTGCTGGACAAGGACATCGACCCAAGATATGTCCTTGTCTTCCGTCATCGGCCCCCGGAACCCGAACTCAACAAGGTGCTGCCGTGGCTAGCCGGGGAAAGGCCGGACCTATTTAATGCGTACCAACAGACTCAGCAGGGAGAGAGGCTCGAGCAGACTATGCATGCTATGGAGGGCACCGGATATGTCGCCTCTTTCATCGGTCGAGAAGCAGGGAAGGCCCTGTTCGTCGGCCTCTATTCCATAGAGCGATCACATCCCCTTACGCACGGGGAATACTGGAATGTCCCGGCTCACATCGAGTTGAAATCGCTCGGCATGAAGGGATTCACCGGTGAGGGACGGCCCTCGCGCCTCTGGTTTGACCTTGTGCTGGCGGATTTCTGCGCCGACTGGAAGGGCAAGTTGATCGTGAGCTGGCCGCCGCCCGAACGATCCTGGTGGCGACGAGCGCATCGCAACGATATGCCGGTTCTTGCCATCCTCGAAGACAGCGCACTCGACGCTGCCATGCCCGAATGGGATGCTATCGATCTGACGTGGGAACAGCTTAGCATCCTGCCAGCGCGATGGCGGGCCGCTCTCTCCCAATGGCGCGGCATCTACTACATTTTCGATGCTTCCGACGGAAAGGGCTACGTCGGTTCCGCCTACGGGAAGGACAACCTTCTCGGCAGATGGCAGGATTACGCGGCGCATGGGCACGGCGGCAATCGCCTACTTCGGCGGCGTGATCCCCGGAATTTCCGGTTCACTATCCTGCAACGCGTCTCGCCGGATATGGAAGTTGATGACGTGATCCGATTGGAGGGCTCCTGGAAGCAACGTCTGCACACACGCGAGCCATACGGTCTCAATGCTAACTGATGCGTCCCGCACACGAGCTATCCTGAGGTTCAGATCCTGTGGAGGAAGAAAATGACAGCACGAGTTCCCAACAATGGAAGGCACGCGCCAAGAACGATACCCGCGTTCGTGGCCCATCTCGTGACGCTCACGCTGATCGTCGCTGGTTGCCGGATGGCGGAGGGCAAGGAGAATATTCGGCCGTCAGAGGACGACGCCTACGGGCAAGTCGAGTTGTTGCGAGACCGGTGGGGCGTGCCGCATGTGTTCGCGCAGACTGACACCGGCGCGATGTATGGTCTGGGGTATGCCACGGCCCAGGACCGGGCCTTTCAGATGTACTACAATCTGCGGATCATTCAGGGCCGGCTGGCGGAGGTGATCGGGGACGTCAAGGTCGGCGTCACACGCCAATTGCCCCAAGGCAAGACCTCCGCTCTGCGCAGCGATATTCAAATGCGCACCATTGGCTACCACAAAGCCGCCCAAGAGACGGCCCGGCAGCTCGACCCCGAGACGCGTCAACTCCTCGAAGCCTACTGCCGAGGCGTCAACGAGTACATCAGCGGCCATCCGAACGACCTGCTGTACCTCTTTGGCAAGTACGACCTGCGACCAGAGCCCTGGACCGCGGCGGATTGCATAGCCTCCTGGTGGCGGTTGGGCCTGTTTTTCGCGGGCGATGGGCTCAATGAGACGACGGCCTACTACGAGATCAAGGGAGGCGCCAGGCAGGTGCTCCAGTTCGCTCCCGCCGACGCCGCCGGCGCGACGCAGGGCCTGCCGATACGCGACGATGCGTCGGTGATCCAGCGGATGGACGTCAGCGATGCCTGGGTGCAGGAGGTTCTGGATTACGCCGTGGCGCATGGCCTGACAAGAAAGGTGGACGTGACGCCGCGACCCACAGGACCGAGGTTCAGCCACGCCTGGGTCGTCGGAGGCAAGAAGACCACAACCGGCTCGACCGTGCTGATCAGCGATCCGCAGACGCCGGTGCGCAATCCCTCTCTGTGGTATGAGTTCCACATCGTCGGCAAGACCTTCAACGCTCGCGGTCTCGGCATCGCAGGCAGCCCGAACTTCGTGATCGGCTTCACGCCGAACGTCACCTGGGGTCTGACTGCCCTCGGCGCCGATCAGGCGGATCTGTTCGTTCTCAAGACCGACCCGAATCATCCGAGCCAGTATTTCCTCGACGGTCAATGGCGCAACATGACCGTCCAGACCGAGACCATCAAGGTCAGGAACGGACAACCCCAAACCTTGACGGCCAGACAAACCTGTTTCGGCCCTGTCGTGACATCGATTGCCACGGGCGTCCGTCGCGGCGATGAAGTGGCCCTGAAGCGCATCCCGGTCTGCGAGCCGCAGCGAGACACGTTCCGAGGCATTCTCGATATGATACGTGCCACCAACGTACGGGACTTCCAGGAGGCACTCGGCGGGTGGAGCTTCCCGAGCGCGAACTGCGTCTTTGGCGACAGCAAGGGCGACATCGGATTCGAGACCATCCTCTCTTTGCTCGTCCGTTCGGCGCATTCGTTGCTGGACGAGCGAGCCGCACATGAAGGATGGGACAGTGCCAACGACTGGCAGGGAGTGCTGCCGCACGAGTTGTTGCCCCAGATGATCGATCCTGAGCAGGGCTGGGTGGTCAGCGCGAATCATCGGCCCATTGCGTCCTTCTATCCCATCTCTCTCGGCATTTCGACCGGCAGCCTCGGCGACACCGACCGCTCGTGGCGTCTGAAAGAACGCGTGAAAATGAAGGAATCCTTCATGCCGCAGGACGTGCTCGATATCCACTGCGATACCGTCTGTGCCGTGAAGCGGGATCTGGTCCTGCTCGGCTACCACCTTCGCGACGTTCAGAAGTACCCACTGGAGGAGGAGACACTTCTGGCTCTTGACTATCTCGAACCGTGGCGGTCGGCGGGCTGCAAATCGGAGATGCAGATTCCGGGGACGGAGATCATGAATCTGATGCCCACGGCCTTTCGACAGAACTTCGTCGCCGCGACGATCTACGGCGGAGGCACCTCCGGCTTGTGCAACATGCTCCAGACAATCAACGCTCGCATCGCCGCAGAGCCGAACGCCCAACTGACGCCGGCGGAGGCGGACTACGTGAATCTCATGCTGCGAGCCGCATGGCGCTACGGCAAGGCCAGCTACGGCGAAGACCCGGCCCGGTGGAACGAACTCGCGAAGAAAGGGTTGCTGGAGACGAAGCTCCCATATATGTCCACACTGGACGGATTCGGCTCGCTGGATGAGCAGAAAGACATCACCTTGCCGGCGCTGCGGTGTGTGGAAGGAGGAACGATCCTCTCGCAGAAGGCCCAATCTTACACGCAGTACGTCCGGCTCGACGACGTCGATCTGTCGATGTCCATCTTGCCCGTCGGCCAGTCGGAGCACCCGGACAGCCCATACCACTTGTGCAACTACGATCTCTGGGCGAGAGGCCAGCTCCATCCGGCACCGCTATCACGAAAAGCCGTCGATGAGATTGCAGCAGCGACGGTGATTCTCAAAGTGAGGTAGATATGACCGAGTTCCATGGCACACGGCGTGAGTTTCTCAAGATCGTCGGGCTGGGTGCGGCGGCGACTCTGCCAAGCACCTCAACCACAGCGGGACAGACCGCGAATGCCAGACCGAACGTGATCGTCATTCTCGTGGACGATCTTGGGTATGGCGACCTGTCCAGTTACGGCGCGACGGATTTGAGGACGCCGAATATCGACGCGCTTGTCGCGGCAGGGATGCGGTTCGACCGGTTCTATGCGAACTGTCCCGTTTGCTCGCCGACGCGGGCGGCGCTGCTCACCGGGCGCTTCCCGGACCTCGTTGGCGTACCGGGTGTGGTTCGCACACACCTTCGGGACAACTGGGGATATCTCTTCCCGCAGGCAGTCTTGCTGCCACAGTTGCTCAAGCGGGCAGGCTATCACACTGCACTCGTCGGTAAATGGCACCTCGGCCTGGCCTCGCCGAACACGCCCAACGAGCGAGGGTTCGATCACTTCCACGGATTCCTCGGCGACATGATGGACGACTACTACAGCCATCGTCGTCACAGCTTCAACTACATGCGGCTCAACGACAAGGAGATTGATCCCGAGGGACACGCGACCGATCTGTTCACACGATGGGCCATCGACTACCTCCGCGAGCGGTCGCGTCAGAAGCAGCCCTTCTTCCTGTACCTCGCGTACAATGCACCACACGCACCGATCCAGCCGCCGAAGGAGTGGCTCGAACGCGTCCAGCAGCGCGAGAAAGGAATCAGCGACAGACGCGCCCGGCTCGTTGCCCTGATCGAGCATCTGGATGCGGGCATTGGCAAAGTGATTGACGCACTCGAAGAGACCGGTCTGCGTGACAATACGCTGATCCTCTTCACCTCCGACAACGGCGGCCAGCTCAGCCTGGGCGCAAGCAACGGCCCCCTGCGGGCGGGCAAAGGCGACATGTACGAGGGCGGTATTCGCGTCCCGATGTGCGCCGCTTGGCCGGGCAGGATCAAGCCCGGCTCGCGCAGTGATGACGTCGCGCTGACGATGGACATTTTCCCGACCGTGTGCGAGGCGGCAGGTGTCATGATCGAGCACGGGATCGATGGCCAAAGCATCCTCCCAGTCTTGACCGGCGACAACCCGCGCGAGGAAGACCGCGTCCTGTTCTGGGTCCGCCGCGAGGGCGGGAATCGCTACGGCGGCCAGGCGTATTACGCCGCCCGGCAAAGCGACTTCAAGCTCCTGCAGAACAGCCCCTTCGAGCCACTGGAACTCTACAATCTCAAGGACGATCCAAAGGAAGAGAAGCCGCTGGACCACAAGCACCCGATGTACGCCAGGCTCTTCACGGCGATGCAAAGTCACATTGCCAAGTCCGGCGCGGTCCCCTGGCAGAAGTACCCGGTCGACCTCGACAAGGCCCTGGCGCATTGAACCTTGACAGGTCATGTGGACACAGCTACTCTCGTGCCTCATGGCTTCATTGTTCCTCACCAAACCCGTCGCACGGCTGATCGCCGAGACCCATGAGAGCCAGCGCTCGCTTCGAAAGGTCCTCGGACCTGTCGACCTGATTGCGCTGGGCATCGGCGCTACGATCGGCGCAGGGATCTTCGCGACGATCGGCACCGCGGCGGCGGGCGACGCCGTCCGCGCGGGCGCGGGACCGGCCCTGATCGTGTCGTTCGCCCTCACGGCCATCGTGTGCGCCTTCACGGGACTGTGCTATGCAGAGCTGGCCTCCATGGTTCCTGTGTCCGGCTCCGCCTACACGTTCACCTACGCCACGCTCGGTGAGGTGGTCGCGTGGATCATCGGCTGGGACCTGATCCTTGAATATGCCATCGGCAACGTGGCTGTCGCCATTTCCTGGGCCAATTATTTCAATACGCTCCTGTCGGGCTTCGGCCTGGAGCTGCCACACTGGCTGACGGTCGATTACCGCACCGCGGCCCAGAAGATGCCGGATGTCATCGCTGGCGCACCGCACGTGCTCGGCGTACCCATCGTGTTCAACCTGCTGGCGATCGGCATCGTGGCCGTTCTATCGGTGCTCCTGGTCTGGGGCGTACGTGAATCCGCAAGAGCTACCGCCGCCATGGTCATCATCAAGCTCCTGGTGCTCGGACTATTCTGCCTCGTCGGGGTCCGCTTCATCAAGCCAGAAAACTGGCAGCCCTTCGCACCAAATGGATTCACAGGCATCGCCGCGGCGGCAGCCATCATCTTCTTCGCGTACATCGGGTTCGACGCGGTTTCGACCTGCGCCGAGGAGACGCGCCGACCCGGCCGCGATCTGCCCATCGGAATTCTCGGCTCCCTGGCAGTCAGCACACTCATCTACGTCGTGGTCGCGGTCATATTCACCGGGCTCGTGCCGTTCCCCGTGCTGCGGAGTCTGAACGCGGCGGAACAGGCGGAGCCGCTCACCGTAGCTCTGCGCTACGTGGGGCGGTCGGACATGACGGTCGGCCTTGTCGCTTTCGGTTCGGTCGTCGCGCATACGGCGGTGCTTCTCGTCTTTCAGCTCGGCCAGGCCAGGATCTTCATGGCCATGGCCCGCGATGGCCTGCTCCCGTCGTCGTTGGCGCGCGTCCATCCCCGGTTCCGTACGCCGCACGTCGCGACTATCCTCACCGGCGTGGGGGTAGGCGTTCTGGCGGCCGTATCGAATATCGACGAGATGGTGGACCTGACGAACATCGGGACTCTCTCCGCCTTCCTGCTGGTCTGCATCGGCGTCTCGATCCTGCGATTCAAGGCGCCGGATCACCCGCGTCCCTTCCGCGTGCCATTCGGTCCGGTGCTGGTCCCGGCCCTCGGAGTCCTGTCCTGTATCGGCATGATTGCCTACCTTCCGCGGACTTCGTGGCTGCGTTTCGGCGTCTGGCTGATCGTCGGCCTGGTCGTGTACGCCCTCTACGGCTATCGTCATTCGCGCCTCCGCGAAACCCGCTCCGAGCGCCCCGCCGCTGTCGAATGAGCATGACGCGCGTAACCTGCAGCAGACCGAGGGACTACCCTCTCGCAGTCTCTCCACAGATTCCTTACGGCCGCACGGCGCGGCTGTAGATGCAGACGTCGTCGATCAGGCCGGACCAGAAGGTGCTTGCGGCGAGAGTGTTGGAGGCGCCGAGGTACAGGCCGCCGGTCGAGGCCGTGATGCCGGACTGCGAGTCCTTGCCCACTTGAACAGCGTCGAGATAGAGAATTCGGCTTGTGCCGTCCAAGACCAGACCAGCGTGATGCCATTCGCCGTCGGCAACGCTCACGGCGGATTTCAAGGGCTTGCCCGTGCGCCCGGAGCCTTTGAGCTCTGTTGCCAGACTGCCATCCGAGGCGTCCGCCACGAGCCAGTTGGCGCCGTTGCTCTGGGAGAGGATCACCTGCCCGGGTGCGCCGCCTTTGACCCATGTGAAGACACTGAAGCTTCCAGCCGCAGGGTTCAGGACAAAGGGCGTGTCGACATAGTTATCGACGCCATCGAATTCCAGCGCACCGCCGATTCTGCCGTCGGTGGGCTTCCAGACTGGTCCGCCGTTGAGAGCGCCGTGATTGCTGCCGTTGCTGTCGTACGCGACGTTGCCAATGGTCTCATCCAGTTTCCAGTAGGCCGCAATCGAGAAATCCTTGTCCCAATCGTCGGAGCTGATCGTCTCGCCTTTGGCCATGACTTTGGCGTTGCACGCGGCGTTCTTCACGAACAACTGGGCGTCGGCAAGCGTTCCGACGCTTCGACCCCAGTGATAGGGGATCGCCAGGCCGGGTTTGAAGTATCGCGTGGCCTCGGCAGCCTCCGCGGCGGTCATTGTGTAGGTCCCACCGGCGGGCAGAAACGCGACATCGATGTCCGTGAGGGCCTTCATCTCCGGCGTCAGGTCCGTGTCACCCGCACAGTAGATGCGCTTCGAGCCCAGTTCAACGATGAACCCGACCCAGTTGTTGGCCTTGGGATGGTTCGTCTTGTTGATGTTGTATGCCCAGACGCCCGTAATCCGCACGCCCGGCAAATCGATGGTCTGACCCGGGGCGATGGACAGTCGTCGCGCGTAGCCTGTCGCCACGCCGACCGGCGCGATGATCTGCACGCCCGGTCCCGAGACCCTGTCGATGTCGGCCGGTGAGTAGTGATCGCTGTGGCTGTGCGTTATAAGGATCAGCGTTGCGTCCTTCGGCGAGGTCGTCAGGTCCAGTGGATCGACATAGATCACTATGTCTTCCTGCTCGATTCGCACGCTCGCATGTCCCAGCCACGTGATGTAGATCGGCGGGGTCGCATCCTGGAGCCAAAACCTCGTCAGGACCGACAAGTCACGCAAATCCACTGCGCCGTCCCCCAATGGCCATGGAGCCACGTCCGTCGCGGTGTTCGCGCCTCGCCAGTGCTGTGCCAACAGGCCGAAGTCGTGGAAATTGACCGACGCATCGGCGTCGAAGTCCACGTCACGAGCGGTCGGCTCGTATGGATCGGTCACTGTGCTTCCACCCGCCTGGCCGAAGACGAAATCGGTCCATACGCCTCCAAGCACCAGTAGAGCGATACCAACAAAAGCAGCCACGACCCCCGAACGGGCAGCAGTGCGACCTGGTTCTATTCCCATTCTTCACCGCTCCTTTCACTTATACTATACTTCGCTTCTTCCTGAATGTCAACGCTGCTGCGCGAATCCAGCAGAGGTCACCAGCGTCTTTTTTCACAGGCGGTTTGAGGTTGCGGCCTGACGCCGGGGGGATTACATTGGGCACTCGGCGTGAGCATTTCCTCAGAAAGAAGGAGCAATGATGAGAATCGCGTTGGGCACGGACCACGCAGGGTATGAACACAAGGAACGAATCAAGAAGTACCTCATCGAGAAGGGCCACGAGGTCAAGGACTTCGGGACTTATTCGGCTCAGGCGTGTGACTATCCCGATTTCATCTACCCGGCGGCCTTAGCGGTCGCCAAAGGCGAGTGCGACCGGGCGGTTGTCATGGGCGGCAGCGGCAATGGAGAGACCATCGTCGCCAACAAGGTCCGCGGCATCCGCTGTGCCGTGTGCTGGAATGAAGAGCTCGCCAGACTCAGCCGGGCCCATAACGACGCCAATGTCATCTCCATCGGAGCCCGCATGATCCCTATCGATCTGGCGTTGAAGATGATCGATATCTGGCTCGTCACGCCCTTCGATGGCGGCCGCCACGCCCGCCGCGTCCAGAAAATCACAGAACTCGATACCTGCTCGCTGAAGCCCTTGCCAGTGAGAAAGTAAGAGGCAGGGGCCTGTCCCTGCGTGACGATTTATTCGGTTGAAGAGACATTGATGATGCGGCAGCAGATATGTGCCCTTGCCATTGCGTGTTCGATCCTCTCCTGGCCCACCCCAGGGCTCTTGGCACAACAAGTCTTGATCGAGGCGGAGGCTTTTGATGATCCGGGTGGCTGGGTTGTGGACCAGCAATCCATGGATCAAATGGGCTCGCCGTACCTCTTGGCGCATGGGCTGGGCGTGCCGGTCAAGGATGCCGTCACGGTCGTCAAATTCCCGGAGGCCGGCAAGTACCGCGTCTGGGTGCGCACTCGCGATTGGGTCGCGACGTGGAATGCCTCGAGCACTCCGGGCAGATTCCAGGTGGTTGTCGATGGCACACCGTTGCCGGCGATGTTCGGAACGGAGAGGGCGGCATGGCATTGGCAGGATGGCGGCACGGTCCAGATCGAGAGCGAGAAGGTGAAGCTCGCGTTGCACGATTTGACCGGATTCGAGGGTCGCTGTGACGCCATTCTCTTTGCCGGTGATGCGGATTGCGTACCGCCGAATGAAGGCGAGGACCTGGCCGCTTTTCGACGCAAGACGCTGGGTTTCTCCGAACAGCCGGAGGATGCGGGGCAGTTCGATCTCGTCGTTGTAGGCGGCGGCATGGCGGGGACCTGCACCGCGATATCCGCTTCACGCTCGGGGTTACGCGTGGCACTGATCCAGGACCGACCGGTCCTGGGCGGGAACAACAGCTCGGACGTCCGCGTGCACCTCAACGGCCTGATCAATCTGCCGCCCTACCCTCGCCTGGGCGACGTCGTGAAAGAGCTGGACTCAGGCAATCAAGGCAACGCCCGGCCGGCGGCGTTCTATAATGATGACAAGAAGCTGAAGGTTGCACGCGCAGAGCAGAATCTCTGCCTGTTCCTCGACACGCACGCCTGTCGAGTTGAAAAGGAAGGCAATCGCATCACGGCCGTGATTGCCAGGGATGTCGGGATCTCCAAGGAGCTGCGTTTTGCCGCCCCGCTGTTCGCTGACTGCACCGGCGACGGAACCATCGGCTGCCTGGCAGCAGCGGACTTCCGCACCGGACGCGAGAGTCGCGAGCAGACAGGCGAGTCCATGGCCCCTGAAAAGGCGGACACGATGACGATGGGCGCGTCGGTGCAGTGGTACTCTGTGGAGACGGATGAGCGCAGCGAGTTCCCGGAATGCCCCTGGGCGCTGCCATTCACCGAGCAGAGCTGCGAACAGGCGACTCGCGGTGACTGGAACTGGGAGGCGGGGCTCAACAACGATCAGATCGGCGAGATCGAGCGGATCCGCGACCACTCACTCCGCGCCATCTACGGCAACTGGGCCTTCCTGAAGAACCAGAGCAAGAGCAAAGCCAAATACGCCAATCGCAAGCTGTCATGGGTCGCCTATGTCGCCGGCAAGCGAGAGTCCCGCCGATTGCTCGGCGATGTCATCCTGTGCCAGCAGGACGTTCAGGAGCAGCGACGGTTTCCCGATGCGTTCGTCACGACCACGTGGTCCATCGACCTGCATTACCCCGATCCGCAGAACTCCAAACACTTCCCCGGCCAGGAGTTCAAAACCATCTGCACGCAGCCGGCGATCCAGCCATATCCGATCCCCTACCGCTGCTTCTACTCGCGGAACATCGAGAACCTTTTCATGGCCGGGCGCGACATCAGCGTAACGCACGTGGCCCTCGGCACCGTCCGCGTAATGCGAACGTGCGGCATGATGGGCGAGCTGGTCGGCATGGCCGCGTCGCTGTGCAGGCGGCACGACACCACCCCTCGCGGCGTCTATGAGAGCCACCTGGCGGAACTGAAGGTATTGGCGACTCGCGGAGTCGGAAGGTCCTCTCTGGTAGGGTGGGCTCCGCCCACCGAATCTCACGAACCGGAACAGGCAATGGTGGGCGAAGCCCACCCTACGCAAGCAGATCGAGCCCGCGACGGTTTCAATGAAGCCCTGGAGAATGGCAAGGTCGCCAATGAGGGCTTCCTCCGCTGCCACCGCTTTGTCGAGGGCTGGCTCAACCACGCCGACCCGAAGACGGGACTGATCCCGCGAAACCTCGCCGAAAGCAGGGACATCTGGAATGCCTGGGACAGTGCCGCGGACAACTACCCGTTCATGGTGCTGACGGCCGCGCTGACGGACCGGCCGATGTTCCAAGGTCGCATGCTGGACATGCTCCGCACGGAGACGAAGCTCACCAGCCGGCTCGACTCGATGGCGGATACGTACTCCTTCTCGAAGGGCGGCTTTGCCGACGCAGAGCCAGGCCTGGGCCGCATCATCTTCGGCACGTCGGAATATATCAAGGACGGGCTCGTGCCGCTGACGGAGTGGCTCGGCCCCAGCCCGTGGTCGCAACGGATGATTCAGATGCTCGACGACCTCTGGAAGCACGCGCCGGTCGACACCCCTTATGGCCAGATCGTCTCGACAAACCAGGAGGTCAACGGCGACAATCTACAGGCACTCTGCCGCGTCTTTGGGCTGACACAGGACCAGAAATATCTCGATTGGGCGATCCGACTCGGCGATTACTACCTGCTGGGCGATCATCATCCAACCCGCAACGAGACGCGTTTGCGCCTGCGCGATCACGGCTGCGAGATCGTCGCAGGTCTGTGCGAGCTGTACATGACGGTGCACTTCACCAAGCCCGACAAGAAGAAGGCGTATGAAAAGCCGGTGCATGAGATGCTCGACCGCATTCTGGAGGTCGGGCGCAACGAGCACGGCCTGTTCTACAACTGGGTCAACCCGCAGACCGGCGAACATGATACCGGCCTGGCGGATACCTGGGGCTACGACTTCAACGGCTTCTACAGCGTCTACCTCATCGACGGCACCGAGGCCTATCGCCAAGCCACGCGAAAGGCGATGTCCAGCCTAAGCGAGCACTACAGGTCCTATCCCTGGGAGGGCGCCGGCGCCGATGGGTACGCCGACTCCATCGAGAGCGCCCTGAACCTGCTCAATCGCGAGGCCGTGCCCGGCGTCGCCGACTGGCTCGACAGCGAGATCCAGGTGATGTGGAGGATCCAGAAGCCGGACGGCATCATCGAAGGCTGGCACGGCGACGGCAACTT
This sequence comes from Sedimentisphaerales bacterium, assembly GCA_016928975.1. The sequence continues at coordinate 17,594 of JAFGJR010000295.1, forward strand.
CGCCCGCACCACGATCATGTACTGCCTCTGGAAGACCCAGGGTGTCACAATTGACCCTTGGCGACAGGACGTCGTCCTCGGCGCCGACCTTGACGGCGACACGCTCAGAATCGCCATCAGAGCGGGTGAGCCCTGGCAGGGCCGGCTCGTCTTCGATGTCCCGCGCCACAAGACGATCATGCATATGCCGCTCGACTGGCCCCGCATCAACCAGTTCCCCGAATGGTGGACGGCCCAAGCGGACAGAAATTACACGGTCCGTGAGGCCGTGTCGCAATCACCCGATGCATACACTGGTAAGCAACTCCATGAGGGCATCCCCATCGACCTCCAAGCCGGCCTCGCCCGCCACTTCTACGTCCACCAGGTCGGCCGATAGACAACTCTATTGTCGGCGGGAGCCGGCGATTCTGAGTGTCAGCCACGAAATGACCAAGCCGTAGAGGGGGAACGCAACGAATCCGACACCCCCCCCCGGACCTCCGCCCGCGATGATGATTTGTCCGACGATATTGACCAGAAGCCCAAGCACCGGTCCCACAGCGAGGGCCCATTTCTTCTGTCGCCACATGAACGTGAACGCCACGACCGCGATCGCGCCCCACACATAGACCATCAGTGAGAGGAAACCCATGTAATCGGCGTTCATGTGTGCGCCCTTCCTGATTGGCCTGTTGTTCGACAACAACCTTTAGAAAACGATTCTACCAGATTTGGAGGACATCTCGATGACAGAAACCACACTACCGCGAATGGAACAAGCTGCTGATTGTGACATGGCCGGCAGGCCGGAAGTGCGCGCGGCGCTGCGGCGGATGCAGCCGGAGACGAAACGCGATCTCAGGAATTATGTGAAAGTGTTCCTCGGTATCCAGGTCCCGGACAAGCGCGTCTGTTCCGGGCACAGCAGTCCGCTGGACTACCTGTGGCACAGCTACTGGGCCGATGGCGGAGGCGGTGCGCGCACCCCACTCTGCAATGCCGACGCCATCGTCTGGGCGAATCGCGGCGGCGGCAAAACGCAATTGGCGGCGGTGGCAACGCTGCTCGACGGCATCTTCAAGCCCGATTGCCAGATTCGAATCCTCGGCGGCTCCGGTGAGCAATCGACCAGGATGTACGATTACCTGATGCGGTTCCTGCAGGGCGGGTTCGATGAGTTTCTCTCGGGACGAGTCCGCAAGGGCAAGTGCCGCTTCCTCAATGGCTCCGCGGTGGAGGTCCTGACGCAGTCGGCGACGAGCGTTCGCGGGCAGCACGTCCAGAAACTGCGCTGCGATGAGGTCGAGCTGTTCGACGACGATGTCTTTGCAGCCGCCAAATTCACCACACAAAGCACCGACCACGTCACAGCGGCAATGGAATTGATCAGCACGATGCACCGGCCGTACGGCATCATGCAAAGGGAAGTCTCAGCGGCCGCGAGCAATGGCGTGCCTGTCTTCAAGTGGTGCCTCTGGGAGACCATCGAGAAATGCGTCGGGCGAGACTGCTCGCAATGTCCCCTGTCGGGCGACTGCCAGGGAAGAGCAAGGTCGGCCTGTGGCTATCTCAAGATCGACGACTGCATCACGCAGATGCGCCGCAGCAGCCGGGCCGGCTGGGAGTCCGAGATGCTGTGCATAAAGCCTGCGCTGGACAATATCGTCTTCAGCGAGTTCGACCCGGCGGTCCACGTGCGGCCGGTTGACTACGATTCGAACCTGCCGCTCTACCGCACGCTCGATTTCGGCTTTATCAACCCGTTCGTATGTCTGTGGATTCAGGTGGACCAAGACGGGGTCGTGCGAGTCATTGACGAGTACATCCGCAGCCGAGCGACAATCGATGTCCATGCCGAGCAGATCAAGGCCCGCACACCCTGCCCCGAGGAGAAAGTCATGGCCACGTTCTGCGATCCCGCCGGCAGCGGCTCCAGCGACATCACGGGCACGAGCGCCGTGCGGGAGCTGCGCGCCCTGGGAATCGCCACGCGCTACCGGCGAAGCAGCATTCTCGAAGGCATCGAGTTGATCCGCCGGGCCATCCGCAGCGGTGAAGGCAAGAGCACACTGGTGATCTCCCCGCGCTGTCCCCGCCTGATCGAGGCGCTGCAATGCTACCACTACCCTGATTCCGCCCGTGCGGCCGGAGGCGAGCTACCCTTCAAAGACGGCGTCTACGACCACCCCCTCGACGCCCTACGCTACTTCTTCATCAACCGCACCCACAATGCCCAAGCCACCAGCCGACGGTACTGAACCGAGTGGGGGCTGCATATCCTGTTCGGGCGAACAAGGATGTTCAGCGTGCGGCACAGCCAGGTCCGCACTACATATGAGGTCGCACACGCCTCACAGAATGTTCTATTCTCGGGCCATAGTGAAAGAACACCCTCACACCACCAGTACATCGAACACTGGCCTTGACTATTTCGTTATGAATGTTAATGTATATAGCGTGGCTAACCGAGGTTAATATGGCTATTGAGGTTAACAGCCCAACGACACAGATAGGAGAGCAGATGTTGATTCAACACGACATGACTATACCCCAGCTTGCGCGCGAACTTGGCGTGAGCCGTGTTTCTGTATGGAACAGGGTGAAATCAGGGAAGATCACCGCACACAAGGTCGGTGCGCAATACGTCATTCGGGCTAAGGATGCTAATGTTGCCCTGGGCCGGTCTTTGACGGACGAGCAACGAAGACGAATACACTATGCCGTGGATCGCGTCGTGAAGGAGTATGGTTCAGTCCTGAAGCAGCTCAGCCACGAGTAATGGAACGTCTTACCACAGTGGAGGTGGAGGAATTGGCCTTTGAACTGGCAAGAAAGCACATGGAGTTCGACGAGCCAATTCCAGACTGCTCATCCAGATTCCCTGGTATACTCGAAGGATGTCTGGCTGTACCCTTCCAGCAGTTCTTCGGACACGATCTGTACCCGACGCTGGCAGCGAAAACAAGTATCCTATTCTATTTGATGATCAAAGACCATCCTTTCCAAGATGGCAACAAGAGGATTGCCATAACCGCTCTCTTTGTCTTGCTCTACCTCAACGGCAAGTGGCTACAGGTAGATATGACTGATCTGTATCATTTCACCGTTAGGGTCGCCGAAAGCAAACCAGAGGACAAGAATCTAATGGTGGCCGCGATAACTGGTTTGGTTTCGACTAACATGATCGACTTTCCGACCGAGAGTAATTCAGAGTAGACTGCATCGGGATTCAGACTGATCCGCTGCGCCGCTTTTCTTTGACTTGGCGGGCTCTCGTGGGTAGACTCCTGGTGGATCGTGTGTTCGGCCGAGGGAATGAATGAACTACCAGTTCGACAAAGAGAAGATATCGCAGCACATCGTGAAGTACGGCGTGGACATGCGTCCGCCGATCCAGCCGGATCAGGACCGGACCAAGCTGCAGGACTATGCCAACTGGCTGGTCGAGCAGTTCCCGGACGCCTTTGAGACGATGCTGTCGGGCCCGCGGGAACTGCGCATCCAGCGGACGTTTCTGCTGCCGAACGCCAAGCGGGTGGAGCTGCCCACGTTCATGCTGACGGGCCGGGGTCCCGTGTTCACGTTCCCGGAGCGACTGTTCATCGACCGGCCGCATGAGCTGGACATCTCCGACAAGGACAAGATCTTCCGCAAAGCCTACGACGAGTTGCGTGCGAGATTCCCGGAGCGCACGGTGCCGCGAGTCGGGGTCATCCATGAGTTCGTCTTCGACACGGCGTACGTCAATTCACTCGACGTGATCGCCAGCGGCCTCAAATACGACCTTTGGCGCCAGAAAGCGGCAAACATCCGCATTCTGGTCGAGGTGCCAACAGAGGGCAAGAACGTCAACATCGAGCTTCGACCGACCTTCCTCCAGCGCTCGGGCCGGGAGGAGCCGCCGATTGGCCCGGACGACATGAAGTACGGGGTCATCGTCAACGTCGATATCAACAACCAGCAGATGCCCGCCGACCTGACCAAAGCCCAAATCAGCGACATCCTCGCCTTCGCCAACGACTACATCCCGGAAGAGCTCCTCAAGTTCCTTAACAACGAGGAATGATCGGGCCGTACAGGTCCCATAAGTTCCCTACATTCACTCCGTCCGTAGAAGAAATGACCGCTTGTCGCCATGCCGTGCGCAAAAAGAAAACAGGACTGGGGAGCGGAGGGAGAGGAAAAGCGAGATAACCCCAGCCCTGTTGTTTGCCTTGCATCGTAGTAGTAGTCATTCCGATTTACTCATGATATAGTAAGAGGTTCATCCGAGACAAAGAAAATTCCGAGAGAATCTCCTGCCACCTATGCCACGAACGCACATCGCGAGACGCTGCCGCCGTGCGAGACAGCCGTCCTACAGGTTCCCAGGCCGGCCGGATGTTGCACAAAGCCCTTGCAATTCCCTGTGGATTATGCTATAATCATGGGCTCAAGGAAGGAGGAGAGTTCTCCTTGGAGGAGATATCGTTCTCAGGTGATACATGTTGACTGACAACATTCTGGACTTGATCGGCAACACGCCGCTGTTGCAGTTGAAGGGCGAGAGGATCTTCGCCAAGGCAGAGTTTCTGAATCCCGGTGGCAGTATCAAGGATCGCATTGCCCTGGCCATGCTGCAAGCCGCCCAGCGTGACCGGAAGCTCAAGCCGGACTCCGTTATCTGTGAGCCAACCAGCGGCAATACGGGCATCGGGCTGGCTTTGGTGGGTCGGCTCATGGGCTACCGTGTTCGGATCGTTATGCCGGAAGGGATGAGTGAGGAGCGCAAGAAGCTGATCCGGGGTCTTGGCGCGGATTTGGTCCTCATTCCTGACGAGCAAGGGATTGCCGGGGCCGTCCAGCGGGTCCAGGAAATGGCGGCCGAAGATGACCGCGTTTTCGTGCCTCAGCAGTTTGAAAACCCCGAAAACCCCCGTGTTCACTATGAAAAGACCGCCGATGAACTCTGGCGACAGATGAAAGGCCAGATCGACTGCTTCGTGGCGGGGGTCGGCAGCGGCGGTACCCTCCAGGGGGTCGGCAAGTTCCTCAAAGAACAGCGCAATGCGATCAAGATCATGGCCGTGGAGCCGGAGAATCGGTCCGCACTACTGGGCCATGAGCCCGGCCTGCACCAGATCCAGGGAATCGGTGATGGGTTCATCCCGGAGGTGCTCGACGTTTCGCTCGTTGACGGCGTTGTCGAGGTCTCGGATGAAGCGGCCATCGAGACCACACGGCAGTTGAGCAGAGATTATGGGCTGCTCGTCGGAATCAGTTCCGGCGCCAATGTCTGGGCCGCACGCAAGCTCGCCAAAGACATCGACGGCAACATCACCACCGTGCTTCCCGACCGGGCAGAACGGTACTTCAGCACGGCCCTCCTATAGCTGATCCCCCATCCAATCCCGGACGCGCAAGAAAATGGGCTGAGGCAGGAGGAAGGAGGACATTTGGCCCCAGCCCTTGTAGGCACGATACTTGCTGCGTTACCGCACGGACATTGTTCGGCACTCCAGGGTGCCGATATCAAATGACCTTGCCGTGAGCCGCCACCGGCAACAGCCTCCACCCGTTCTTTTTCTGTTGACATCTTCCCGGTGCCTCAGTATGTGTCCGATTCTAAATCCAGGTGGGTGACCGGCCGATAAGGGATTGGAATCTTGCCGGCCGGGACCGAACCTGCGCATAGAAGCAATGGTAGAAAGGCAGCGTCGGTCATCTCAGGAGAGATTTTCCCCCGGCGGTGCAGCTTTCGGGGACATTATTTATGAAGTTGCTGAGGACCGGACTGTAGCTCATGGCAAGCTCGAATTCACACAAATCGCTGGTCATCGTCGAGTCGCCGGCCAAGGCCAAGACGATCAACCGATACCTGGGACCGGACTTTGACGTCAAGGCCTCGATGGGACATGTTCGCGATCTGCCCTCCAAAGGGCTCAACGTGGACATCGAGAACAACTTCGAGCCGACGTACGACATCATGCCGGGCAAGAAACGCATCGTCACCCAGTTGAAGGCGGCCGCCAAGAAGTGCGACAAGCTGTACCTGGCAACAGACTTGGATCGCGAGGGCGAGGCCATTGCCTGGCATCTGGCACAGATTCTCGGCATCCCGGAGAACCGCGTCTATCGCGTGATCTTCAACGCGATCACCAAATCCGCGATCCAGCAGGCGTTCTCGGAGCCAGGCCGGATCGATCTGGACAAGGTCATGGCTCAGCAGGCAAGGAGAATCCTGGACCGCATCGTTGGCTACGAGATTAGTCCGTTGCTGTGGAGGAAGGTGACCCGGGGTCTCTCGGCCGGGCGAGTGCAGTCCGTCACGGTCAAGATGATCGTGCAAAGGGAACGCGAGATCCAGAGTTTCAAGCCTGACGAGTACTGGCTGATCCCCGCGGTCTTCACGACCGACCTACAGGGCGACTATCGTGGGCAATGGACCGAGTTCATAACGCCAAAGACGCCCGACGCCAAGGGCCCCACTGTGGAAGAGAAGGCTCGGTGGCTCGCCCAGCATAGCGCGTTCGAGGCGGAGCTGTACAAGATCGGCGACAACAAGTTCAAGGCGTCTACGAAGGAGGAGGCCGAGAGGGTCTTCCGCGAGATTGAACACGCCCCATTCAGCGTCTCCGACATCGAGACGAAGGAGTCCGTGTCCCATCCCCAGGCGCCGTTCATCACGTCCACGCTACAACAAGCGGCAGCCAACCGGCTCGGCTTCAGCGCCAAGAGGACGATGGCGGTCGCCCAGCAGCTTTATGAGGGCATCGACCTTGGTTCGATGGGCTCGCTCGGTCTCATCACCTATATGCGAACGGACAGTACGCACCTTTCCGGCGAAGCAATCGGTGAGGCGCGAAAATACATCGAGCACCAGTTTGGTGCCACGTATCTGCCGGAGAAACCGAACGTCTATGCATCGAAGAAAACGGCCCAGCAGGCCCACGAGGCGATCCGGCCGACCGACGTCGACCTGACGCCCAACGAGATCCGTAAGCAGCTCAGCGACGAGCAATTCAAGCTCTACGACCTGATTTGGCGCCGTTTCGTCGCCTGCCAGATGAGATCGGCCAAGTGGAATGTCACCACTCTGAGCATCACCGCACCAACGAAGTCGGGACCCGCCACGTATCGTGCGACCGGCCGAATACTCGTGTTCGACGGGTTCACGAAGGTCTGGTCGTCGTCTTCCGCGGAGCAGCAGTTGCCGCCGACGCAGAAAGGCCAGAAGCTCTCGGCCGTGGACATCCGCCCCGAGCAACATTTCACGAAACCGCCGGCCCGGTATACGGAAGCCTCGCTGATCAAGGCTTTGGAGAAAGAGGGGATTGGCCGGCCCAGCACGTACGCGCCGATCATCAGCACGATCCAGGAGCGCAGGTACGTCGAGCAGCGCGAAAAGAAGTTCTTTTCCACGGATCTCGGCGAGGTGGTCACCGACAAGCTCGACGAGTACTTCCCGCGGATCATGGACATTGCCTTCACGCGGCACATGGAGGAGCAGCTCGACAAGATCGAGGAACAGCACCTGGCGTGGCAGGGCGTGCTGGACGATTTCTACGGGCCGTTCAAGCAGAACCTGGAGACCGCCAAGAAGGAAATGGTCCACGCGAAAGCGGAGAGCACGCCGAGCGAGTACACATGTCCCGATTGCGGTCGTCAGCTCCTGTACAAGTTCGGCAAAAACGGCAAGTTCCTGAGCTGCTCGGGATACCCCGACTGCAAATTCGCCTCTCCGTGTGACAAGGAAGGCAAGATGGTGCAGAACCAGGTGACGGAACACAAATGCCCCACCTGCGGCAAGCCGATGGTCATCAAGCGAAGCCGGTTCGGCACATTTCTCGGATGCAGCGACTATCCCCAATGCAAGACGACCCAGAAAATGGACAAACAGGGCAACGTCCTGCCGCCGAAGCCGCCGGCGGAACCGACGGGCGTCAAATGCTACAACTGCAAGCAGGGCGAGTTGGTCATCCGCCAGAGCAAGCGCGGACCGTTCCTCGGCTGCAATCGCTTCCCTCGCTGCCGCACGATCGTCAGCATCAAGGGTCTCGACCGGCTCAAGCAGATGCAGGCCGAAGGGCAGTGGCCGCCGGAGTCGCCGGAACAGGCCAAAGAAATCCTCGCCCAGTTCAAACCCGAGAAAGCCGCCGCAACCAAGCAGTGAACAATGGCGTGCTCACCACCGTGCGCCATCGGTAAACAGGGCCAATGCCGCCAGCATGAACGAGCAACTCCAAGGCAGCAGTCACAGAAGGCTCAACCACACACCACCCGCAACGGATGTCGCCTCGGTCGGGACCTGTTCTGTGGCTGCCGCCTCGTTTCCACCATTCCACGCAACTTAGAGCGGGGGCACGCCATGTGCCTTTGCATCTCTCGTCTGAGACAGCCCCGCGGTCAATGGCGCACGGAAGACACGGACTTCCCCGCTAAGGCCCATCCGGGGCTGGGCACCAGCCCCACCAGCCGTAGCCGCACCACACGATCGGGCAACAGGTGCCGGCCACAGGGCAGCACGTCACCGTGGAAGGACACTGCGTCGCCACCGCAGGGCAGACCGTCGCCATGGCAGGGCACTCTGTGACCGTCATAGGACATTGCGTCGGAACGGTCGCTGGACAGGCCGTCTGAATGACGGGACAGACCGTTGAGACGGCGGGGCACTTCGTCGAAGCCACAGGGCAACTCGTCACGCCCGCCGGACATTGCGTCGCTACCGTCGGACACCTCGTCTGACAAGCAGGACACGTGGTCGACGCCAACGGGCACTTCGTCGTCTCCGCAGGGCACCTCGTCGGCCAGACGGGACACAGTGTCTCCTGCGCGGGGCACCGCGTCGGAGCCGTAGGACACTGCGTCGCGGCGCAGGGGCATTGCGTCGTTGCCGTCGGACAAACGGTCTGCATCGTCGGACACGTTGTGGCCACCATAGGGCACTTTGTCGCCTCCGCTGGGCAGTTCGTCACACCCGCCGGACACTGCGTCGCCACTGTGGGACAGCACGTCTGAAACGATGGACAAACGGTTGTGGTCGCGGGGCACTTCGTCGTCTCCTCAGGGCACCTTGTCGGCCATGTGGGACATTGTGTCTCCTGCGCGGGGCACCGCGTCGGAGCCGTAGGACACTGCGTCGCGACACACGGACACTGCGTCGCTGCCGCCGGGCAGAGGGTCTGCATCACCGGACAGGTGGTTGTTGTCACAGGGCATCTCGTCTCCACCGCCGGGCATTTCGTCACGAATGTAGGGCACTGCGTCTCCACCGCCGGACAACAGGTCACGGATGTCGGTCGCATCGTGGGAGGCGGACACCCAGTACTTCCTCGAGCGACCTCCCCATATGGGCAAATCAACACAAGAGTCAACGGTACGACCAGAGACAACCATCCAATCCTCTTCTTCTTCACTCTCATGGTTCAATCCTCCCTGCACAAGAACCATGTTGTCTCGGGTGTGTTGCTCGTCCACGCGACGGGGCGACCGGGACAACACTTTTTGCGACCCTTCTGCAAGCAACGTTGGCTGGGCGGCATAGCCGCCTACGAACAGACCGACGTCCCTCTCCACCAGCCCCCACCCCAGAGAGTGTCGCTCGCGCGAGTGAATCCCGGTGTCTTGACTCTCGAGTGTATCGCCTACAATATCACCCTGCCTTCGACGTGCGTCAAGCTCAAATAGCTGGAAAACTCCAGTTCCCCTGACCGTCTGGCAATGACTGGCTGACGCCGGACACAGAAGAAAGCCCGCACGACGCCGGCACTGACGGCCCCGGCCTGCAATAATCTCTCGTCCGGCCCGGCGTGCGTTCCAGTGTGCGCACGCCGGTCGTTTGGCAGAACAAGCACGCCGTTGCTTGGTTACACAACCTTCCCACGATGGCGCACCATCGCAAGGATCAAAGACCACGGTTGGCAAGAAACAACGCCGCTCGACGAGCTCTCGCTACAGGATGCCACGTCTCCGCAGCGTCCCCAGCAGAATGGTGCCCAGGCCAGCCAGAAGGAGTGCTCCGGGAGCGGGAATAACTGGGCCAGTCACTTCCACTGTCGCGCGCAACTGCTCCGTCGTGTTCGGACCTGCCTCCCCGACGAAGAGCCACAAACCGGACCCGATCATCGTCTCCGGAAAAGCCACCGTCAGGGAGCCGTTGTCACCGAGAGTCACCCAACCGTCGCTGGTATCGACCGCCAGGGAGGCCGGCGGCACGCTGAAGTCGGCATCAAGAACGTCAAGTGTTGCCGTCGCCAGATCGATAGAGCCGCCAGCGTCCAGACCGAACAGGCTGCCCGGGTGAAGCGCGGTCGGCTGATAGGTAGACGTACCTGGATTGCGAATCGAGCCGGGCGTGACCGTTGCTGTCGCTGAGAGGGGATGCACCTGGTCGCCGGTCGTGGCCAGATTTCCGTCCGCATCCAGCAGAATGAGATCGAGGTCGAAGCCGGAGAAGACGCCGTCCGACCCGCCAAGGGCGCCTCCATCCGTGACGGTGACGCCGGTCACCGAAACCAGGCCAAGGCCGCCGAGATCACCCCGGAACACTCTGGTCTGGTCGACATAACCTGTCTGCGACATGGTGACCGAAGCGGCGTGGACCTGTGCGGCCAGCACGAATGTCAAAGCGGCCGCGACAACAATGGGGAATGCTCTTTTTCTCCACATAAAGTACCTCCTTGCCCCAGCTTCTCCAGAATCGAGAAGCGCCCATGATATCCCCTCACTCGCGAGAACCGCACCGTCCACAAAGACCGCGCGGTATCAACCTCTCTTCTCGCGAGTGGAAAACCGTCCATGTTGGCTAAGAATCATGAAGCAAGCACGTTCGTAAGGCAGGTCTGCCCGCCGCCACCTCCCGCGGGCGTCCATCCTACTCTTCATCGGCCCCCTTACAGTCACTCTTGCTTATTTTCCAATGTAGTACCGCGACAGTGCCTGTCAAGTGCGAAAAACCTCGACCAAATCATCTTTGTGCAGCCACATCCTGCAAGAAGATGCTCCCGGCCCAGCGAGGCCATTGCCCCTTGGGACCAGAGAAGGGGAGTCGTGCGAGGTTTCTGGAGCCCACGGGATTCAGTCGCACACAGACTCGTTGGTTCATCCGGTTCGTAGCGCAGACTGCCCGTGATGAATGTGCCGCAAGAGCGGGAGCCCCGGCATCGCCGGCCCGTCTGATTGCAGGCCAGAGGTGCCAGGGCTCCCGGAACCTTCCCATGCGCGTGCGTCCTACTCCAGAGGAGGATTCGCCGTTTGTAGCTGCTGGATCGTCGCGGTCATATCCGTGTGCAGCTCACCCGATGCCTGGGCGGCGCCATCGAGCTCGGAGTACTGGCCGCCAAGGATCAGGGACAGTTGCAGGCCGCCGGCGCAGGTGTTGGCCGCTGCTTGCCCCATGCCGAAGGCAGCGATATTCAGGCCATCGACGTTGCCCGTGGAGCCTTCGCCCTTGGTCATGTCCTCCCTGCCGATCACGCTGACCCCTTGATACTGCCCCACGGGCCCGTTCAGATCGCCCACAGTCTGAGCCTGCCCCGGGCCGTACGCCCCCCACGATGCTCCCAGAATGTGCAGATCCTGATCGAGGGTGACCAAGGCACCGCGGGTCCCGATTGATCCATCCTGGTACAAGGCGGCGCCAATGCCCTGTCCAGCCGTGGCAGTAGGATCGCCGGACAAATCCGGGTTGATCCCTATGCCCTGAACACTCAGTGTCCCGATCCCCTGGATCGTACTGACGTCAGTCTGCCCCCCCGAAAAGCTCATCGAATCCTGCAGTCGGAGATTCCAGTTCTGGTACTGCGCCTCGATCTGCCCGAGCGCATGGGAACCGACCAATAACACGATGACTACTGAAACTGCCATTCCCCTTTTCATGACGAGACTCCTTTCCGTTCTGCGTTTCTGCTTCACGCTTGCGACGGATCCCCGACACCGTGTCGGTGACCACCGTATGTCCGCGGCCCGACTCTCCGAGACAGCATCCTCACTTGCTCTCTCTGCGTCTGGGCCGCTGGTCCTCTCTGCCGCCGTGTCACCTCCTTTCTCCCCGGACGGAGAAAACGTGTCTCGCACAGGATGGGCATGCGATGCTTCCCAGGGCGCAGACTCGCGCCGTCCGCCTGAGCCGGCTTTCACCGCCGGCGGTGACATCGACGAACACGACTACGAGGCTGTGCGCGCAGTCTCAGCGCCCGAATTCGCAAGTGCTTGAAGTGTTCCCCGCACCCGCGACGAGCTACAAGCCGCTCCAACCGTGTGAATGACGCGTTGTCACCCTATGAATGCAAGTGGCTCGCCATCCCTGGCGACGGGCGACAACATCCTCCGATTTCCCTGCTCCCTTAGAATCAACGCCTCAATCTCCGGCGACGCGCATCGACGTCCGTGACACGCGCCTGCAACTCCTATTCCGGCGCGAATCGTAAACGCAACAGTTGGCGACGGTCAAGAGAAATCCACCCGAGAGCGATGACATCATTTCTGAGGACATGCACTCATCACCAGGAAGGTCTGGTCGATTCCGTCCGCATCTGCGAGTTGTGGGCCGTACAGTCGGGTGGGACATAGAGCCGTCGCGACGGGACAGGGCGCCGCCGCGTGTGACAAGAGTGTACCGGTCATGAGGCAACCCGCCGCCATGCGCGGGCACTGGGTCGACACTGGCGGACAGAGGGTCGACAACGTGGGACACGTGGTCGAAGCCACGGGGCACCGCGTCTGGGCCGCAGGGCAACTCGTTATGCTCGACGGGCATTGTGTCGCGGCCGACGGACAGGCCGTCCGTATCACAGGACACGCGGTCACAGCCATGGGGCACCGCGTCGGGGTCGCAGGGCACCGCGTCAAAGCCGTCGGGCACTTCGTCTCGACGACTGGCGGGCACTTCGTATCTATCGCCGGGCACCTCGTCTCTTCCTCCGGGCACTTCGTCTCCACGGCCGGGCACTCGGTCTCCACGGCCGGGCACTCGGTCTCCTTCACCGGGCACTGCGTCGCCTCCACAGGACACTGCGTCTCCAGCAGGGGGGGGCACTTCGTGACGTTCACGGGGCACTGCGTCGGGGCCATGGGACACTCCGTCGGTGTCGCCGGACAGACCGTCCGAACCATCGGACATACAGTCGCGCTCATGGGGCAGTGCGTAGCGTCGGCAGGACACTGAGTACCCATGACCGGACACTGCGTCGGCGTCGCCGGGCAGGCCGTCCGAACCACCGGACATACGGTCACGCTCAGAGGGCACTTCGTTTCCACCGCCGGGCAGCACGTCGGCATAGCGGGTGACATCGTGATCTGTCCCTGAGCAGCGCTCGCACACAACCAACACAGAACCAGACTCGTCAGTCCCGCCGGGAGGAACCATCTCGCTCTCTTCTCTTCGAATCTCACAAGTCACCTCCATTGTAGAAAGGACACTGTCTCGGAATGTCCACACGGATCATCCTGAACCCAACAAGAGGGAGCCCTGAAGCTCCCGGCACGTTGCCGTGCAGACGGGTCGCTTCAGGGCTCTTTTCCTCATTTGGTCCCGGAGAATTACGGCTCAGGGGTGTTGGCAGACTGAACCTGGACAACACTGGCGGTCATCGTGGTCGCCACGGTCGCAACGGCCTGGGCCGCGCCCTCGATGCAAGAGGCCTGCCCGCCGAGAATCAGCGACAGTCCGCAGCCTTGGGCGCAGTTGTTCTCAAACGTCTGACCCATGCCGAAGCCAGCCAGATTCAGGCCTTCGGCCACGGCATTGGAGCCCATACCCTTTGTGAGGGTCTGGGAGCCGGTCAGAGCAGCGCTCTGCGTCTGCATGGCCGGACCGGCCAGGTCGCCGATCGCCTGCTGCTGTCCGTTCAGAGTGCCGCCCGTGACGAGCAGGTTCTGCACGAGACCGACGTTGGCACCACTGGTCTCGGCTGCGCCCGTCTGGAACAGAGCGGCGGCGACGCCCTCACCAGCCGTCACAGTCGGATCCCCGCCCATGTCGGGGTTGATCCCCATGGACTGGATGTTCAGTGTCCCGATCCCTTGGATCGTCTCGGCCGAGCTCGGGCCACCATACAAGGTGATGTTATCGGTCAGACCGAGGTTCCAGTTCTGGCCCTCGGTGATCTGTCCGATCGCGCTGGAACCGGCCACCAGGACGGCTACCACTGCTACTGCAATTACCTTCTTCATTGTGATACTCCTTTCCGTTTCTGTCTGTTACCGACTATCTATACCTTCTACGCTCGCATTGGGTCGCCGAGCACGCGTCGGCGCACCCTGACACCACATGGTGAGACTTCTCTCGGGGCAGTACACCCCTCCCTATGCAGTTCTCACCTGCCTATGCTCTCCACCCCGATGCCACCTCCTTTCTCCCCGCGAGGCAACTGATTCCGCTCGCGTCGAATGACCGTACAAGAACCGCTCTGGCGCGGGTCATTTTCTCGATGCGGTGGGCCCAGTTTGGGCCCTGGTCCCTGTCACAACAAGAGTGTATGAGTCCGTATATCCCAAGGTGTCCGGTTCTGTTGCAGCGGACCGGCAGGGTGTGAGAATCCTGCCGGGAGCACCAGCGCGGCTCCCGGCGCAGCCCCGCAGCCGCAGCAATGCTCGAAGCTTGCCGCAGGTGCGGTTTGCGTATGGCTGATTGCCCGTGAGGTCGGCCCCACCGGCAAATAGGAGTGAATGCAATCCTAGCACCCGACACGAGGGCGTCGGGCCTCGATGTCCTGATCGAGAACAATTCCATTTCCGTTTAGCACGCTCACGGGCCCGTAGCCAGCACGTCCCGTCGTGCGCAGACCCTCTGCGCGCCCGGATACGCATGAAGCGCTCACGACGAACCCCGCACCGGTGGGCAAGAGAAGTGTCACCGACCGACAGGAAGGTGCAATGTCACCTTAGCCAGCGCGACGGCCTCGCGCAGATGACGATAGCAACAGCATCCTTGGGTCTTGTGCTCCCTTAGATTCCCACTCCTTAACGTCCTGCGACGTGCATCGCAGCAACTTCCCGGAGGTCCGCAAGGTCATTCCCGGCAACCGCCGGCCGCCAAAAGATATGGTAGCAGCCCTATGATTGCCACCCGCACACTTGAGAAAAACCCGAAAGAGCCAACCGAATTCTTACGATGCACACCTGCAAAATCCTATTCCGGCGGGCATCCTACACGAAGGCCCCGGCAGGTGTCAAGAGAATTTTTGGGTCGGCGTGACTTTTTTTTCCGTAAGTGGACTCATTGAATCCCCATAGGGAAGCGATACGCCGTGTTTCATCCCTCAGCGCGGCGCCTTCTAACTGCTGTCACCAACCCCGTTTACAGCCGGACAGTCATCGCACCAGAGAATGGTCTCAAAGCGAACGTCAGCGCAGGCAGCACCGCAACATTGTGGATGCGCCCAGGGGCGGGAAATGGCGCCACCGCGTTCGCCATATCTGTGGGGAAATGGACGGCAAGGGCTGCAAATGAACTCCCAACGGTCTTGCCAGCTTCCCACGACGCTCCGCTCTGCTATAATGAGGCAACGTTACAGCCTCATTGGATGCAAAGGTGGTCTGCATGGATAAGAAAGAGAACGTCGAGGTCGAGCCCTTCGAGACGGTGGAGCCCATCGGCAAGCGCGTCCTGATCCGAAAAGATGAGGACAAGAAAGAAACCAAAGGCGGCATCCGATTGCCTGACAATATCGAGATCCCGACCATCACCGGGCGCGTCGTTTCCATCTCTGCGGAGATCGAAACGATGCCCGAGATCCCGTTGCGCAAGTACGATAAGGTGCTGTTCAATCCCAAGGGGGCCATTCCCGTCGATTTCGAGGGCGATAACCGTCTCTTCGTGGTCGAAGTGGAGAACATCGTCGCGGTCTTCAGAAAAGCCTGACAGGAGCAAGGCGAAGGATCCATGGCTCGACGTCAACAACCGACGGCCCCACTCGCGACGACAAGGATGCCGCCCGGCGTGCCGTTCATCCTCACCAACGAGGCGGCCGAGCGCTTCGCGTTCTACGGGACGACCTCAATTCTCACAGTCTTCATGGCCAACTACCTGCTGGGCCGCGATGGAGCGCTGTCCGTCATGGGCGCCGAGCCGGCCAAGGAGTGGTTTCACTGGTTCACCGCCGCCGTCTATTTCATTCCCATCCTCGGCGCGATCCTCTCCGACGTCTGGCTCGGCAAATTCAAGACGATCCTGGGGTTCTCGCTGGTCTATTGCGTGGGATTCTTCATTCTGGCCTGGGATCACACTCGGCTCGGCCTGGCGGGCGGGCTGATCCTGATCGCCATCGGGTCGGGGATCATCAAGCCCTGCGTCTCTGCCAACGTGGGTGACCAGTTCGGACGGTCCAACAAGCACTTGATCGAGCGAGTGTATAGCTGGTTCTACTTCTCAATCAACGTCGGCGCGGCGGCTTCGATGTGGCTCTGTCCGATCCTGCTGGACAGGTACGGACCGACGGCGGGCTTCGGCGTCCCGGCGGTCTTCATGATCATCGCCACCGCCGCCTACTGGCTCGGCCGGCGAAAGCTCGTCGACGTCCCCCCGGCGGGAAAGATCGACTGGGCGCAGACGCTCGACCGGCAGCAGTGGATTACGCTGGCCAAGCTCTGCGTCATCTTCCTGTTCGTGTCGATGTTCTTCGCGCTGTACTACCAGTCCCAGTCCGCCTGGGTGTTGCAGGCGGAGAAGATGAATCTGCGATGGGCATGGATCACGTGGCTTCCGGCACAGATGCAAGCGGCCAACGCAGTCCTGATCCTGGTGATGATCCCGGCGTTCTCGTACGGCGTGTATCCCGTCCTGAGCCGCATCGCAACGATGACGCCCCTGCGTAAGATGGCGACCGGCATGCTCGTCACCGCCGGCAGCTTCCTCGTCCCCGTCTGGATCGAGACGCAGATTCAACGCGGCGCACAGCCCTCTATTGGCTGGCAATTCCTCGCATATATCTTCCTGACCGCCGCCGAAGTCCTCGTTTCCATCCCGGCCATCGAGTTCGCTTACACGCAGGCACCGAAGAAGATGAAGTCGCTGATCCAGTCGATCAACCTTCTGTCCATCTCGCTTGGCAACATCATCGCGGCGGTCGTCAATCACGTGATCAAGAACGCTGACGGCACGAGCAAGCTGCCCGGCGCGAGCTACTACTGGTTCTTCGCCGGCGCGATGCTCGTCACGGCGGTGCTGTTCATTCCCCTGGCACGCTGGTACACGCAGCGGGAATACATCCAGGACGAAGTCCGGGCCGGGGCGTGACGCGACTGCGCATGGAGAAGGCCGGGTAGTGATCCCGGCCTTCTCCTGTGACTGACCTATGTTGCAGCGCCCGCGCGATGCGACGAGCGGATGATCTGTCAGAATGCTCCCGTGGGCGCCGGCTCCGGTGTGGGTTTCGGTCTGGGCTGCGGCCGAGGCGGCCGGTCCCCGTCGGCCCGCTCCGACTCCGGCGCCTGTGACCGGATCTTGATCGAGCCCACGTTCGTCTTCAGAGCGATGTTGTCGTCACCCCGTCCGACGATGCCGGAGCCACTGCTGCCCAGGGCCAGACCGCCGGGCTTTGCGAACTCCAGTGGCAGGTCGGTCTGGATGCCGCCGAGATTCGTCTTGGCCTGTATCCTTGCGGACAGGCCCTCGGGGACGATGATATCGATCCCGCCGACGTCGGTGTTGAGGGCTACCCGCCCGGTGACATCGACCGCCCGAATGGAGCCCACGCGATCCGACGCCTCAATCGAGCCGCGCAAGCCGTGCAGACGAATATCGCCGACCTCCTGGTGCAGCTTGAGCTTCGCATCGCGGGGGGCGATCACTTCAATGGCCACGGTGACATTCTCCCGGTCCTTCAATCCCTTGGGCTTGCTTACGATGATGCGTTCCACGCCGTCAGGCAGCGGCCCGGTGTCCGTGATCGACAGTTGCTCCGCGATCTCACGGATTCTCTCCTCTGTGTCCGCCTTCACTCGGGTCACGGCGTGGACCTCGTATTCCGATCGGTCTCCGCTGCGGACTGTGATCGAGCCTACATGATTCCCCACTTCGAGGATTCGATCCCCCGGGATGGAGCTGAACGAGCTCTCCTCCACGATCTCCCCCTGGTTCTCTGCATTCTCCGGGACCTCGGGAGGAATCGGCGGCACTGGCGGCTTGATGTGCGGCACTCGCACCGCCAAGACATCCTCACTGATGTCCTCATCGTCGTCCTCCCGCAGGCCTTCCTTGTACAGCCGCTTCTCCTCGCCGTACGTCGGATCAGCATCCTTGAGCTTCATCTTCATTTTCTGTTTGCCGTCGCCGGGCATCTTTGGCATTTCGGGCATCGGTGGCATCGGAGGCATGGGCGGCTCCGGGGCGACGTCCGGCGATTCACGCTCGTCCTCCTTCCCGCCGGGCACCAGGCTGTGTGCCCATTCCTGCATCTGCTTCTGCCAATCCTCCATTCGCCGGCGCCACTGCTGCATCTGCTCGCCCTGCTCCCATTGTCTTGTCTCCTCCCCCCAGGCCCTCATCTTCTCGGCGTACTGGCGTTGCTCCTGTGCCTGGGCCCTTCGAGCTTCCACCTCGGCTCGTTTTGCCTCGTCCACAGCGCTGGCTCGCTCCCGCTCGGTCCGGGCTTCCTCACGTCTCAGTTGGTCGCGCCTGATCCGGTCGATGGATTCACGAGCCTCGCGCTCTGGCGACTCCCCGGGTGAGGCCATCACGTCGATGTCCTCTCGCACTTCCACCCGTTCGCGTCGAGGCCTGCCGCGGCCTGCCGGCTCCTGCTGTCGTCCGCGGCGGTTCTCCGCCAGGGTCCGGAGCTGCTCCTGCAGGATCTCCTGCTGGATCGCCATCTCGTCGAGATGCGTCTGGAGAGCCTTCAGGTCCTGTGACAACTCGTGGCCTTGCTCGGGGCTCCCCTCATGGGAGAGAGCCTCGTGCCGTCTCTCCGCCAGCGCCCGGAGATGGTCGGCCAGGTTCTTTTGCTGGTCCATCATCTGGTCGAGGCGTTTTTGAAGGTCCTTGAGACGCCGCGCCTCCTCCGGGGACAGCCGGTCGCGGTCCTGGACGCTGACGCGAACGATTTCATCATTGACGATGCGTTTGGAATCACTGGATGCCTCCTGGGCCCGCGCCATAGGGAGCACACAGGCAATCATCAAGGCGGCGATGGTGACAACGATAGCACGTTTCATGGTTCTATACCTCCAGGTTGGCTTGGTCAGCCAATTCAAACGGACAAGTAAACGATTTGAGTCTTCAAACAGGCCGAGCAGGCCGAGGCCGGGCTCGACCGACGTGGACAGCAGCCGACGGGCCGTCTCCAGAAGCGTCTGGCGATAGGCAATCGTCCGCTCGCGAAGCAGGTTGGCCACCGTGGCGTCGCAGGACAGCTCGCGCAGATGGTGCATCTGCCGGCGAACCAGCCACAGCAGCGGATTGTACCAATAGGCGATCTGTAACAGCATGTACAGACTGTGCATGATCAGGTCGCCCCGTTTGACGTGCGCCAGCTCGTGCAGAAGCATGTGCTCGGTGTCCCTTCGCGACAGCTTGCTCAGATACCCTTTGGGCATAAGCAGCACCGGGCGAATGGCCCCGAACACCGCGGGGCTGGCGAGCCGCCGGGTCACCACAACCGTTGGAACACGGCGCAATCCCAGGCGATTCGCGCAGTCGGCCATCTGATTGTAGAAGGATTGCGGCAGTGAAGCGGCTGCCGCCTGGCATGCGTGGCGACTACAGAACGAACGAAGCCTGAGAACGAGCCAGAGCCCCAGAGTCAGGGTGCCGGCGAGCCAGACGAACATGACGTACACTTGCCCTGTCAATTGCGGATTGCCGATTGCGAGTTGCGGATTCGCATCGGATCTCAAATCTGCAATCTCAGATTCTACATCGGAAATCCCCAGGGTTGCCGATTGCGGCTCGGCGACGCGAAACTGCGAATCAACGTCCGGACTCAAATCCGCAATCTGCAATCCGAAATCCGCAACTGCTGCCGGCTTTTCCGCCGGGCCATCGACGCTCATCAAGCGGATCGCCTGACTCATGACCGGCCGCAATCCCGGAACGACGGCGCTGGGCAGAGACAAGGTCGGCGGCAGGACGAGCTTGATCAGGATGAGCGACCACAGCGCGTATCGCAACTGCGGCCATGCCCATCTGCGGATCAGCAGATCCGCGCATCCGATCAGGACAATCAACAGACCGGCTTGCCAGAACATGGCCGCCGACCACTCCCACCACAGACGGGCGATCGTATTCAGTGGCTCAACCATCGTCATTCTCCCTTGTCTTGGGCTTCGCTATCCAGAATCTCCCGCAGTTCCTTCTTCTCGTTAGCCGAAAGCTGCTTTTCCTCGGCCAGGAAATGCACCAGCGGCCCGACGGCCCCATCGAAGGCTTGGTCCAGCAGCGACCGAAAGGCGCTGAGCCGGGCCTTCTGCTGGGACACCAAGGGCTCATACACGCTGGTATTGCTCTGCTTGACCTCACTGACGGCGTCTTTCTCCACCAGTCGGGTCAACATGGTCTTTATTGTGGTATAAGCCCAGTTGACCCCGGCCGGAAGCCGCTCCATGATCTGTCGCGCTGTAGCCGGGTGCTTCTGCCACAACGCGTTCATGATCTGCCATTCTGCCTCTGTCAGCTTCATAATGACTATCCCTTCTACAATCGTAGTAGCCATTCTACTACATATGTCGAAGCAATCCACACAAATGTTACAGGAATTCGAAATTTTTCTTTGCCGTCCGCTGGCTCGTGGGCGGAGCGGGTCGCGCCCCCAAACGACCCGTCCATCGCGTTGGAAGCATCGACCCACACGTAACCACAGGCCCTACGAGAACTTATGTGCAGATGACCTCACAGGTGCAGGGCGCTCCGGCACACTCGATGCGAAGGGCCAGGGGCCGATGCGGTCCCGTGCCACTGTGCTACGACGGCGATTTATCTTGAAGCCGCTGGGGTGCGGATGCTAAAATTCAGGCTTGTGAGGTAACTCTGGGGCGTTGGATACCGGGTGATTTGCTCTGCTACAGGAGGACGAGGTGAGAAACGCACTATCCATGCCGGTGTTGCTGTTGCTATTGGTGTCTGGCCGCGCATGGGCCGAGGCGCCGGTCTATATTCCCGACCCGGGCCTCAAGGCAGCCATTGAAGATGAACTGCAGGTCTCCGATCCCACGCCGACAGACATGCTGGGACTGATCAGCCTTGAGGCACAATCGCTCAAGATCGTCGACTTGACAGGCCTGGAGTACGCCTCGAATCTGCAGACCGTTCGCCTGCGATTCAACCATATCAAATACGTGGATCCCCTGAGTGGATTGGACAATCTGGACTCGCTGAGCCTGAACGACAACAACATCGGGGACATCTCGCCCCTGGGCGGCCTGGTCAATCTGACGCTGTTGGACCTTCATAATAACGAGATCAGCGACATCTCGGCCCTCTCCGGCCTGGTCAAGGTGTGGTCCCTGGCCCTTCGTGAGAATCCGCTCAGTGACCTCTCCCCGCTCGCCAGCATGCCTTGTGTGGCGTACTTGTCGCTCATGAAAACGCGAGTGAGCGACATCTCACCCCTGGCGAACATGACGACGCTGCGATACCTTGATCTTCGGGACTGCCCCTTGAACGACGAGGCCTACGACATATACCTGCCCCAGATCCGGGCGAACAACCCGGGAGCGGTCATCGATCTGGATCCTCACCGTGGACGGATGCTGACGGTGTCTTCGAAGTTCGGCGGGTCGGTGGTCGAGCCAGGAGAGGGAGAGTTCCTGTACCCGTTCGACTCGTACATCCACCTCTGGGCCGAGGCCGATCCAGGCTTTGTGTTTGACCGCTGGACCGGTTCCTTCCTTGTCACCGCCAATCCTACGGACATCTCCATGGAGAGGGACTGGGAATTCCAGGCGCATTTCCTGAGCCTGCGGGACACGCTCTATGTGGACGACGATGCCGCATCCGATCCCAATCAAGACGGCAGCCCGGAGCACCCGATCGCAAGGATCCAGGATGCCATCGAAGTCGCAAACGACGGCGTAGCCATCTTCGTGGCCCCGGGTGTCTACCGCGAGAACATCAAGATCGGCAAGAAGCTCCGCATCACGGCGATCGATCCATGCCGCCCCAACGGGGGGCCCAGCGCGACCATCGAAGGCACGGGTGGCGATCCGGTCGTCTGGATTGGCTCAAAGGCCGGCTGGACCTGTAGCCTGTCGGGATTTGTCATCACCCGGGGGCGGGGCACCACGGCCGGCGCACTCTACTGCTTCGGAGCCAGTCCCACGCTGAGCCATTGCCTGATCGTCGGCAATCGCTGCACCGATCCCAACGGAGCCGCCGTGTACTTCGAGCAGAGCCGGGCCGTGATGGCCAATTGTACGGTCGCGGACAACTACGCCGGCCGCAATGGCGCGGGCCTGACCCTCGTCGACAGCAACGTCAACGTGGTGGATTCGATCTTCTGGGGCAACTACCCCTGCGAGATATGCGCTCGCGGCACAAGCGATCCTTCGATCCGCTACTGCAACGTCCGCGGATGGTGGCCGGATCTGGGCAATACGCGGAGCGATCCACTGCTGGCCCGCCCGGGTTATTGGGCGGATCCGACCGATCCCAACATCGTGGTCGCGGGGGAGAATCCTGATGCCACCTGGATAGACGGCGATTACCACCTGAAATCCCAGGCCGGCCGGTGGGATCCGGCCGCGGGATCGTGGCGGCCAGATGAAGTGACCAGTCCCGCCATCGACGGCGGCGACCGGGCTAGTCCGATCATGTACGAGCCCGTTCCCAATGGCGGGATCATCAATATGGGTGCATACGGGGGCACAACCGAGGCAAGTCTGAGCCGCTGACATCGAGTGCCGACGATTGACCATTTCCGACCTGCGATCGCAACAGGATTCTGCCGCTCGATGTGAAAGGCCAAGGGGTCAATGCGGTCGTGTGTCACTCTGAAACTGCGGCGATTTGTCTTGAAGCCGCCGGGGGACGAATGCTATAATATATGTCTGTGAAATAACCCTTGGCGTTGGGTATTGGGTGATGTGCTTTGCTACAGGAGGATGAGGTGAGAAACGCACTGTCCACACTGGTGCTATTGTTGCCATTGGTGTCCGGCCTTGCATCGGCCGAGCAGCCGGTTTATATCCCCGATCCGAATCTCAAGGCAGCCATTGAGAATCATCTTGAGATTTCCGATCCCACGCCGACCGACATGCTGGCACTGATCAACCTGGAGATACAAGCCGCCGACATCAGCGACTTGACCGGGCTGGAGTACGCCACGAACCTACAGACCTTTCACATGCGCTTCAACCACCTCAGGAGCGTGGCTCCCCTGAGCGGCCTGACGAATCTGACCGCGCTGAGCCTGAACGACAATGATGTTAAGGACGTCTCGCCGCTGGCCGGCCTGGTCAATCTGACTCAGTTGGACATTCACAACAACGAGATCCGCGACATCTCGCCCCTGGCCAACCTGGTCAACGTGTGGTTCCTGGCCCTTCGCGAGAATCCGCTCAGCGACCTGTCGCCCCTGGCCAAGCTCCCACGTCTGGCGGAACTATCGCTCTTGACGACGCAAGTCAGCGACATCTCACCCCTGGCAAACATGACGACGCTGCGGTACGTCGATCTTCGGGACTGCCCCTTGAACAATGAGGCCTACGCCGTATACCTGCCCCTCATTCGGGCGAACAACCCGGGTGTGCAAATTGACGTCAATGAGTACGGCGACCGGACACTAAGGCTGGGCTCCACCTTCGGCGGGTCCGTGGTCGAGCCAGGAGAGGGGGAGTTCGTGTACTCCTTCCAGTCGTTTGCCCATGTCCACGCCGTGGCCAGTCCAGCCTTCGTGTTTCACCGCTGGACCGGTCCATTCTCCGTCGCCACCAACCCCGCAGATATCTGCATGGTGGGGGACTATGAATTCCAGGCGCACTTCCTGAGCCCACGGAATACGCTCTATGTGGACGACGATGCCGCATTCGATCCCAATGCAGACGGCAGCCCGGAGCACCCGATGTCGAGGATCCAGGATGCCGTCGATGTCGCAGGGGATGGTGTGACCATCTTCGTGGCCCCAGGCGTCTATCGCGAGAACATCAAGATCGGCAGGAACGTCCACGTCACGGCCATCGATCCATGCCGCCCCCACGGAGGCCCCCGCGCGACCATCGAAGCCGTGTTCAGCACTCCCGTCGTCTCGATCAGCACTGGCTCCGACTGTAGCCTGTCCGGATTCGTCATCACCAGGGGGCGAGGCGACATGGCCGGCGGAATCTTCTGCTCCGAAGCCAGTCTCACGCTGAGCCACTGCCTGATCGTCGGCAATCGCTGCACCAATCCTAACGGAGCCGCTGTGTACCTTGAGCAGAGCCGGGCCGTGATAACCCATTGTACGGTCGTGGACAACTACGCCGGCTGGAACGGTGCGGGACTCGCCCTCGTCGACAGTGACGTCAACGTGATGAATTCGATCTTCTGGGGCAACTACCCGTTGGAGATTCGCACTCGCGGCACAAGCAATGCTTCGATCTGCTACTGCAACGTTGGCGGAGGGTGGCCGGGCATGGGCAACACCGACAGCGATCCGCTACTGGTCCGCCCGGGTTATTGGGCGGACCCAGGCGACCTGAGCGCAGCGATCGGGAGGCAGGACACGCGGGCCGTCTGGATGAACGGCGATTACCACCTGAAATCCCAGGCCGGCCGGTGGGATCCGGCCACGGGATCGTGGCGACGAGATGACGTGACCAGTCCCGCCATTGACGCCGGAGATCCGGCCAGTCCGATCGGATATGAGCCGACTCCCAACGGGGGGACTGTCAACATGGGCGCGTATGGCGGCACCACCGAGGCGAGCCTGAGCCGTTGACCTCGACTATCTATGACTGACCAGTCCCAATCTGTCGATCGCAGACATCGCAGCACCTGCCCGGCACGGGCCCTATTCATTCTGCTGGCCGCGATGCTGCAAGCGGCTCACGCCGAGCCTTTGACCGTCACTCCATCGCCCTACTGGAAGAATCAGATCACCTATCCGTACGACACGTTCTGCAACAGCCGTTTCGTGGACGGGAAGGTCAAGTGGATCAAGTTCACGATTCTCCTGGAGCCATACGATCCCAACGTGGTCTACTTCCAGGACAGCAGCAAGTACGTGTTCCACTACAGCT
Organism: Sedimentisphaerales bacterium; assembly: GCA_016928975.1. Next base: position 42,704 of record JAFGJR010000295.1, read on the forward strand.
TTGCCACGGATGTGCTCGACTCCTTCCGCGGGATGGCGGCTCCGCAGTTCAACGCGGTCACCCTGTTCGAGAAGAACCAAAAGGCCATCCTGGGCACCGTCATCCTGCCCCCCGTGGTCGTCTGGCCGACAGAACCCCAGTTCCGTGAGTACGGCATTCAATTCGTGCGTCAGGACCCGTTCACGCGGGAACAGATTCGCGACTTGTTCCAGATCGTCAAAGCCCGTGTTGGCGCCCCGGCCGACGTGCAGGTGTTCTACTTCCCGACCTATGAGCAGCAGGCGGCCGCTTCCGCCAATCGTGACTGGTTTGAATCCCAGGGCATCCCATTGGGTTCGACGGCGCGGTGGGCCAACGGCAATACCTGCTATTCGCCTGGATGGGCCTTCGGTAGACTCAATTACGTCCCCGGAGGCAGTATTGCCAGTGCCTACCACAGCGGCGTCCTCGAACCAGGCGACATCCTGCTCACCGACGGAGTGCCGGCCGAAGTGCCCTTCGTCGCGGGCATCATCTCCCTGGCCCCCTCCACGCCGAACTCGCATGTGGCCATCCTCGCCAAGACTTATATGGTGCCATTTGTCCACCTGGCCCTGGCGGCCGATGCCGAGTACATCCAGCAATTGATCGGACACCGAATCGTCTTCTGTGCCTACGAGGACGAGTTCGGAGTGGACGTGCGGATTCTGGATACCGAGGGCCTTCTGGACGATGCGGCCGTTGCGGAGATTCTGCAACTCAAGCAGCCCGCGCCTCTGGACATCTCGCCGATGGCGTCACTGGAAGCGTTTGGCGTCTCGGTGGAGGGATTGCAGGCCACGGACATTCAATACGTCGGCGGCAAGGCGGCCAACTTCAGTCTGCTGCGGGCCGCCGTGCCCGATAACTCCCCCCGGGCGGTCGCACTGACGTTCGATCTGTGGAACGCGTTTCTCGACCAGCCGCTCACCCCCGCCTCCGCCATCACCCTGATGCCGCAGGAGCACATGCTGTTCTGGGCCGACAATGACGAGCGGCAGGGCCCCACGCATACAAGCTTTCGATTGAGCGCAGACGGCGAGAGCGTCAGCCTATTCGATGTCGACGGAGCCACCCTGCTGGATTCGATTCAGTTCGGGCCCCAGAGCAGCGACGTCTCTTACGGACGCTGCGTCGACGGCGGCGACGTGTGGCAGACATTTGACCGCCCCACCCCCGGCCTGCCCAACTCCACAGTCCCGGGCGAGTACACGGGCAGTCTGGTCATCAATGAACTCATGGCGGACAACGAACGGACCATCGAAAACCCTTGCGAGAGCGGCGAGTACCCGGACTGGATCGAGCTTTACAACGCCTCGGATCAAGCCATCGCTCTCAACGGCATGTACCTGACCGACGATGCGAACGAGCCGACCCGGTGGCAGGTCCGCCCCGAGGTTATGGGTCCGACGTTGCGAGAGGAGATCGCCCGACGATTGTCGAAGTACACGGCGTACCCGCCCCCGGACATGCAGATGCTCTCGCGGGACCTGGCCTCGATTCGCAACCTGTTCACCAATCCCGGCGTCACCGATTTCATAGTGGAGCTGCAAGCGGCGGTGATCGACGTGCTGATCGATCCAGAGTACAGCTTCGATCCCAACGTCCCTCTGCGATTCCGCAGTTCGACTAACGTCGAGGACAGCGTGGACTTCATCGGGGCGGGTCTCTACGACAGTTACAGCGGCTGCCTGGGCGACGCGATCGACCTTGATGACGACGGCCCGTGTGCCTGCGATCCGAACCGTGGGTCCGAGCGGGATGTCTTCCAGGCGATCCGGCAGGTCTTCGCCAGTTTCTATAACGACAACGCGTATTTGGAGCGGCTGCGTCACGGCCTGGACGAGACGAACGTCGGCATGGCCGTCGCGGTTCACCACTCCTTCCCCGACGAGATCGAGCTGGCCAACGGCGTGGCGACCGTGGAGAAAGAAGGCAAGCAGGCCAACACACACATCACGCTGGTCACCCAGTTCGGGGCGGTCTCCGTGACCAATCCCGAGGATGGCTCGATCCCGGAGGAAGTGGCCGTGACAATCCTCCCCTCGGGTAGCAGTGCATGGCCTGAGCTCAAACGCGCGTCCAGTCTCGTCCGGCTGGGCGACACCGTCCTGACCGGCACCCTGCGCGGCAAATCCATCCAGGGCTCGAGCGACTACACCGACCTCCAGGCGCTGCTGCTGAAGGTCAGCGCGGAATTCGAACGAAGGACCGGCAAGTTCCCATATATTCTGGACCTCGAATACAAGAAAGTCGCTCCCGGCGGGCATGTGCTGCCGGCGGGAGGACTGGTCATCAAGCAGGTCCGCCAGGTCCCCTCACCCGACCGGATGCAGATCCCCTACCTGGTCAACCAGCCCACCACATTCGAAGTCTACACCGGCGAGGTCGCACTGCTGGACACGGTCGATGTGTTCGCCGACCATCGCCTCAAGTCCCGTTGGAAGGTCCAGACTCGCAGTACGGTTCTGGATGCCAATGCTCTCGGCGAGAGTCTCTACAGCGACGTGCAGATCGAATACCTCGATGAGGACCGGATTCGCACGATCTCGGGGACGATGTCGCTCCTGCCGTCCGCCAACCACAGCGTCAACGGCGACGACACCATCGATAGCTGGCAGTTGCCCGATCTGGAGAACCCCCGAACCTACCATCTCCAGACACCCGACGTGCCGACGGCCATTCCACCATCGCTACGACCGATCCTCGCGCCGCCGGATCTTGGCTCCACCGGCTACCGTGTCCCGTACCGGTTCCTGCCGCTGAATGTGGACTATAGTGTTCCAGTTATGTCCTGGCATCCCGCGGGCATGCGCCTCGTGACAGGCAACAAGGTGTACCTGGTGGCCTGCTCGCCGGCAAGCAGCGCCGATGTTCCCCAGGAGCGGTCCCTCGTGCACCACGGCGTCTCCATCCAATCGTACTTCTACTATCCTCCGCTGCCCCGAGGATTCACCAATTGGGAGCAGGCCGGCGGCAATACCGCTCCATTGAAGCGATGGGATCGAACGGTCATCGAGGGCCTCACCACTGAACCGATCGTCTTGAAAGGGTACTACTCCCAGACATTCCGGCCGGAGCATCACAATGTCGCCGAGCATTTCCTGTTCGAGCCGAGGCTCGAGCCGGGAATCTCCGCCGGGATCGTCAGCCAGTTGCAGAGCAAGGGCATCCGGTTCATCCACATGATTCTGGACAAGGACGGCGTCGGGGCTAACCAGTCGCGGATTCTCCTGTACGATTTCAACGCGAATCCCATCGACCTCACCACCGCTGGTGGTGGTCACTGAACCATCGGACAGGATAGAACCAAGACCAGTTGTGCCTGTTAAGCGACAGTGGGACCACCCTGTGGCGCCCGGATTGGTCGTAAGACGCTCTCCGGAAGTGGCGGCTCGTGGGGCGGGTACGGTGCCATGGGGCTTCACGTATTCGACCAGTCAGAGGCAAAACGTCATCGCCCTGCAGCGCACGCATGGCCGTGTCCAGAAAGCGGGATTGTCGCGTCAGTTTTTGCCGTTGACAAGACTCATCTGCGCAGGTAGCATGATTCTTGAGTTTCGCTCAAAACCTGCGTGTCGCACCACACGGGCACCGGTCGGTGGCTGCGTGCTCTCTGAAAGGACGGCCATACAACAATGACGGCCGACATGATGTATACGAGTTGCCCTCATTCCAGTCAGGTACTCATCCTTCTGATGCTGCTCGCGTGAGATGTGTCTCAAGGACCGTCTCCACCCGTTCGTGTCAAGAGGTTCTTGATAATCGACGGTAATCGTGAAGCGTCTGGGGCATCCGTGATAGGAGAGGGAAAATGAACACGCCGCGAATGAGGATCGAAGCGCTGGTAGTCGTCGGAGTGATCTGCCTTGCTTGTCCGACGAGTCTTCTCGCTCAGCAAGATTCGGATAGAGATGGAATTCCAGATTCCCGGGATAACTGCCCGTATACGTATAATCCGGGGCAAGAAGATGGCGACGGAGACGGGGTAGGGGACGCCTGTGATAACTGCCCGCGCACGTATAATCCGGAGCAGCAGGACGCGGACCGGGATGGGGTAGGGGATGCCTGCGACAACTGCCCGCGTGCCTACAATCCAGGGCAAGAGGATGTGGACGCAGATGGCGTAGGGGATGCTTGCGACAACTGCCCGAGCAATTACAATCCGGGCCAGGTGGATACGGATGCAGACGGGGTAGGAGATGGTTGCGACAACTGCCCGCGCACGTACAATCCACGGCAAGAGGATGCGGACAGAGATGGGATAGGAGACGCTTGTGACAACTGCCCGTATGTCTCCAATCCGAGACAGGAGGATTCGGACAGCGACGGCGTAGGCGATACGTGCGACAACTGCCCGCACACACATAATCCGGATCAGACGGATTTCGACGGCGATGGATACGGCGCCGCCTGCGACTGCGATGACGCAGATCTGCGCACCTATCCGGGCGCCCCGGAACTGTGCGACGGCAAGGACAACGACTGCGACGGTGCGGTCCCGGTCGCCGAGCAGGACAACGACGGCGATGGATTCATGCCCTGCCAAGGCGACTGTGACGATTCCGACGCGAGTGTCCATCCAGGTGCGACAGAGATCTGCGACGGCAAAGACAACGACTGTGATGGCCAGGTCGATGAGGGCTGCACTACCTGGTATCGCGACAACGACGGGGACGGCTACGGCAATCCGAGCATCAGCACGGTCGCGCAAAGCCAGCCGACGGGTTACGTGGCCGACAACACGGACTGCGACGACACAAATGCGAGCACCCATCCTGGTGCTCCGGAGATCTGCGACGGCAGAGACAACAACTGTGATGGCGTGATTCCGGCGAATGAGTTAGATGGCGACGACGATGGGTGCACGCCCTGTCAGGGAGACTGCGACGACACCGACGGGAGCGTCAACCCCGGCGCGACAGAGACCTGCGACGGCAAAGACAACGACTGTGATGGCCAGGTCGACGAGGGATGCACTACCTGGTATCGCGACAGCGATGGAGACGGCTACGGCGACCCGGGCGTCAGCACGGTCGCGCAAAGCCAGCCGGCGGGTTACGTGGCCGACAGCACGGACTGCGACGACACTGATGCGAGTGCCCATCCAGGTGCGACAGAGATCTGCGACGGCAGAGATAA
>JAFGJR010000296.1 GCA_016928975.1 Sedimentisphaerales bacterium
AAACGGCCGCGGACTCAGCTACAAGCGGAACTCGGCAAAACCTAACCCCATACTCATCAAGGAGTTGCCCACGGCAGTGCCATTCGAGCACAGGCCCTGACGTTAGATGGAAGACCGTGCGTCACGACAGAAGGAACGAATATGGATTCTAATCCGTGGTTTGTTTGGCTGTTACCTCGGTCCTTTCTCTCGCCTGCCGCGCTCACAATGGCGTCAAGCGCTTGGCGGCGGGTGGCCTGCGCAACCTGCGGCGGCTTCACGCTCGTCGAGCTGCTGATGGTCATCGGGATCATAGCCCTGCTGCTTGCGGTGTTGTTCCCTGCCCTATCCAGAGCAAGGGGCTTGGCGCAGAGCGCCGCGTGCCTCAGCAACCTCAGGCAACTCCAGACCTGCTGGTTGATGTACGCCAACGACCACGGCGGCACACTGCCGCCCAACCTATCGGTGTACAATCTGGCCACTGGAGAGCCGGTCCCCGGGCTGGATCTGCGGCTGACATGGTGCGCTGGCAACGCAGCGAGGGACACCAACACGGCTAATATCGAGAGGGGCTACTTGTTCCCTTACAACCGCTCGACCGCCATTTATCATTGCCCGGCGGACAAGGCCAGGGTGGCCGGCTCGAACGTGCGACACACGCGAAGCTACAACATGAGCCAATCCGTCACCGGCATCAGCTTCGGCAACGTCATCTCCTACATCCCCACCTTTCAAACCCTGGCGCAAATCAAAAGTCCCGAGCCCGCCAATCTGTTCGTCTTCATCGACGTGCATGAGGACCAGATCACCGACTCGCTCTTCGGGATTCCGCCTCCGGGAGGCCCCTTCGACGGCATCTGGTTCGATCTGCCGGCGAACCGGCATCACAACGGGTGCAACCTCTCCTTCGCCGATGGGCACGTTGAGCACTGGAAGTGGGTCGTGCCGAAGGTCTTCAGATCGTTGGGCCAGGCCGTCGAGCCCGTCGAGGAATGGCGCGACTATGAACGAGTCCGCGACCACATCCGCAAGACCATGAAGTGATATGCCGCCATGCCCGCTCCAAGTTCCTCATTGCGGGCGGGGCGATAATCGTGTATGAATCCTGGAGGACCAGATCACTGCTGGCTGTCCTTTCTGATGGGAAGGTGTGATGGGTCGCATACTCAAAACATCCGCAGAACCGACGGACCTTTCCGGTGCCGCATTGTGTGGAAGGCCGGCCTTCCCATTGAGGTCGTCCGCAACACGCGGTAGCGTCCGGACCACTACGCGCTGGCATTCGTGGACTAATCGAGACAACTCTGTTGGAGAGCAACGATGAAGACGGCTGGATGGAATTCGGGTTGTGCATGTTGCCCAATGAGTCGCCGGCGGTTCCTCGCCGCCGGTTGCGGAGCCTGTGTCGGTGCGACGGGGCTCTTGACGATTCCTGCGAGGATGGCCTCAGGGGGCACCGGCAAAGTGCGAATACGGATCATCTACGCGCTGCACGCTGTCAAGCAGCCAGGGCCCGATTGGCCCAACGTCGGGTTCGATTTCGCCCCCGTGATGGAGCGCATCAATAGCGAGCTGGCGAATCGCTGTCCGGGCTTCGAGTTCGTGTCCTCCCTGGCCAATGGCCCCGAGCAGGCTCAGAAGATCCTGGATGATGACAAGTCCGCCAACATTGACGGCTACCTGGTCCATCAAATGAACGCGTGGAATCGGGTCGTGCAAACGATCGCGACGTCGGGAAAGCCGGTGCTGTACGCCGATTTCCAGTTCGGCGGTAGCGGCGGATTCCTCGTCTACATGGCCGACTTCATTCGTAAGCAAACGCCGAACGTCGGGTTCGTGGCCTCCTCGCGGATCGAAGACCTCGCCGAAGCGGTCAAATGCTTCGATCTCGTGAAGGAAGGCGGCTCACCGTCGAGTTTTGTCGCGGCTACTGCCAGGGTGCGGATGCAACGAACGGCCGAAGGGGGTGACCCGCAGTGCATACCGGATCCCGTGGCGACGATCTCGCCCGAGGAGTGCATTCGCAAGCTGAAAGCGTCGAAGATCCTCGCGGTACGAGGCCAGGAGACCGGGTCCGCCGGGGCGATTCTGGGCATCCCCATCGACCTGGTGACCTACGCAGAGGTCAATGACGCCTGGAGAGTGGCGGACAAGGCCCGGTCGATGGAGATCGCCGATCGCTGGCAGAAGAACGCCACCGAAGTCGTTGGCGTCTCTCGCGAAACGCTCGAAACCTCGGCGGCCATGTATATCGGCATGAAGGAGGTCCTCAAGAAGCACAACGCCAACGCGATCACGATCAACTGTCTCGGCGGCTTCTACGGCGGCCACATCCACGCCTACCCGTGCCTCGGCTTCCACGAGCTGAACAACGAGGGCCTGGTCGGAGCGTGCGAGTGCGACACGCGCTCCACCGCCACGATGCTCATGATCAACATCATGACGCAGGGCCGGCCGAGCTTCATCTCCGACCCGGTCATCGACACCGCCAAGCGTCAGATCATTTATGCCCATTGCGTGGCGCCGAACAAGATGTTCGGAGCCCAGGGCAAGACCAATCCTTTCGCGATTCTGACCCACTCCGAGGATCGCCAGGGTGCTTCCGTCCGTTCCATCCTGCCCGTGGGTTACAGGGTGACCACGCTGGAAGTGGATCAGGGCCGTAAAGAGATCATCTTTCACCAGGGCAAAGCGGTCGCCAACGATCCGGACGATCGCGCCTGCCGGACCAAGCTCTGCGTCGAGCCGGTCGGCGACATTGAGAAGCTCTTCACGATGTGGGACCAGTGGGGCTGGCATCGCGTCACCGGCTATGGCGACCTGAAGAGACCTGTTTTCGCCCTGGCCGACGCCATGGGCTGGAAAGTGATCGAAGAGGCGTGACATGTCCACACCAGGACTCACCAGGCGTCGTTTGCTCGCCGCGACGGCAGTTGCCGCTGGCATCACGATCGTTCCCAGGCGCGTGCTCGGTGGCCCCCAGCATGCGGCTCCGAGCGAGAAACTGAACGTCGCGGGCATCGGCGTGGGTGGCATGGGCAAGAGCAACCTGAGCCAGCTCGAGACGGAGAACATCGTAGCCCTGTGCGATGTGGACCACGCGTATGCCGCCGAGACGTTCAAGAAGTATCCGCAGGCGAAGGTGTATAGCGACTATCGCGAGATGCTGGACAAGGACAAGAGCATCGATGCCGTGATGATCGCCACGCCGGACCACACGCACGCGGTCATCGCCATGGAGGCCATGCGGCGGGGCAAACACGTCTACTGCCAAAAGCCCTTGACGCACGACGTCTACGAGTCCCGCATGCTCGCCAAGGCAGCGCGCGAGACCGGTGTCACCACCCAGATGGGAATCCAGGGCCATTCCGGCGAAGGCGCCCGGCTGATCTGTGAGTGGCTCCGCGACGGCGCCATCGGCGAAGTGCGCGAGGTTGACGCCTGGTGCAACCTGTCCTACTATCCCTTTGGCCACGCCTACTGGAGCTCCAAGTGGAGCCGGCGGCCGGACGATACGCCACCGGTCCCAGCGACCCTGAACTGGGACCTGTGGCTGGGTCCGGCCCCTCAACGGCCCTATCATCCGGCCTACCATCCGGCGGTGTGGCGGTGCTGGTGGGATTTCGGATGCGGCATGATGGGCGACCGCGGCGCGCACACGCTCGACCCGGTCGTCTGGGCCCTGAAGCTGGGCTATCCAACGAGCATCGAAGCCACGTCCCTGGACCTCAATCCCGACACGCATCCGCTCGGATCTGCCGTGACCTACCAGTTCCCGGCTCGTGAGGGTTTGCCTCCCGTCAAGTTGACCTGGTACGACGGCCTTCGCGCCCCGCGCCCGGTGGAGTTGGAGGATGGCCGGCAGATGGGCCACGCCGAAGGCGGCGTGCTCTTCAAGGGCTCCCAGGGCAAGCTGATCGCCGGCGTCTACGGCGAGAGTCCCCGGCTGATTCCTGAGAGCCGAATGAAGGACTACAAGCTACCCGCCAAGACGATCCCGCGCGTGGAAGGTTCACACGAGCAGGACTGGGTCCGAGCCTGCAAGAGCGGCCGCAAGGCCGGCGCCGACTTCGAATATTCCGCGCTGCTCACCGAGATCTGCCTGCTCGGCAACGTTGCCAAGCGAGTGGATGCCAGGATCGACTGGGACGGCCCCAACATGAAAGTGACCAACCTCCCCGAAGCCCAGAAGTACATCCGCCCCCCCTATCGCGACGGCTGGGCGCTGTAGAGATTCACGGATTTCTGATTGAGGATTGACAACTGGGAACCAACAGCCGCCTTCTTGGCCGCAGAGGGCAGACTCAGGCCACAGAGACGAATCGAGAACCGACAAATGATGATTGACGGCCGGTCGTCGGCCTCGTTTCCCTTTGCCTTTCCACCGGCTTGATCCTACAATGCGTGAATGGGCCCTACGGCTGTCGCCCATACGAGTGACTGTGATGGCTCTGGTGAGTGAAAGGTGAACCTGAAACCGTCTTGTTCTCGCGTTTGACAGGAGCGTTCCCGTGTCATTCAATCCTGCGGAGCGTACTGAATGAGTGACCGTGGACAATGGTTGCTGAATCTTGGTGTCGCCCCTGTGGACGGGCTTGTCTCAGTTGACGGCTATCGCAAAAGTGGACGGCCTCCCGAAGAAGTGGCGATGATGGAGAAGGCCGAGGACTATGGCGCCACTGCTGTGTTTTTCGAGGCAGGACGCGACGGCAGACCACCGGTGGCCCAGGCTTTCATCTATGTTTCCGATGGCCCCGTCCGCGATCAAGGTTTCGCCGACTTGCATCGGCGCCTCTGGAGCTGGGGCGGCGTGCCGCTGGTATATCGTGTCACGTCCGGTCTGGTCCAATTGTTTAGATGTGCGCACAAGGCTGAGTTTGAGTCACGGGGTGAGATCGTCTTCAAGCCATTCAAGACGCTCAAGCTCGCCACCAAGATCGCAGACGATCCATGGTGGGACGCTGACCGCCTCCGTAACGGAACTCTCTGGGACGATCCGGCGGTCTGCAAATCCCTCCTTTCTGGCGCTCAGGCTGCCCAGAAGACACTGATCAAAGAGGTCAAGCTCCTCCATGACGACCTCGACAGAGAGGGCGTCTTACCCAAAACACTTCGGCGCAAGCTGCTCATCCTCTCGCTGCTGATCGCCTATCTGGAGGCACGCAAAGTTTTTGAGGCAGATTACTTCGCTCGTTTCCGGACCGGGGCAACGAAATTCTTCGAGGTGCTGGCAGACGGTCCTGCGCTGATTGACTTGCTGGATCACCTTGAATCGCGGTTCAACGGTCACGTCTTCACACTCGGCGAAGAAGACCGCCGGACTCTGCGTGGCAGCCGCCAGCTTGCGCGGTTTGCCCGCCTGATCGAGGGAAAGCAGGAAGCAGGCGGCCAACTCACGCTTTGGCAACGCTACTCCTTCGCCGACTTGCCGGTTGAACTCATCAGCCACATCTACCAGCTTTTCGTCACAGATGCGGCAGTGGCTGTTTACACACCACACTTCCTTGTGCGTCTCATGCTGGGCGAGGTCCTCAGTTGGAAGCGTTTGGAGCGGCTGCAGCAGGAAGACGAAGTGATCCTTGATCCCTGCTGCGGCTCCGGAGTCTTCCTCGTTGAGGCCTACAAGCGACTCGTGCTCCACTGGCGGAGTCGCAATGAGTGGAAGCGCCCGGGGAAGGCCGACCTGCAAAAGCTCGTGACTCGTGTCCATGGGATCGACCTGGAGAAGGGGGCAGTGGAACTCGCCGCCTTCAGTCTCTGCCTTGCTCTTTGCGACGCTCTGAAGCCGGAGGAAATCCGCGCCAGCATCAAGCTGTTCCCCGAACTGAAGGAGAGAAGTATTCACACTGGCTGTTTCTTCGAGGCCCGTGAGCAGGCAAAGGTGAAGGAAAAAGTCGGTGTGGTGGTGGGGAATCCGCCGTTCTCCTCTTCTTTGGGAACCGAGGCCGCAAAGCGGGCCTATGAACGCTATCAGAAGGGGCACGGCGCGCTGCCGGACAAGCAACTTGCCTACCTCTTCCTTCACGGATCAATGGAAATGCTCGCCGAAGGGGGTGTGCTGTCGATGCTCCAGCAGTACAACTTCCTTTACAACCAGCAGTCTCTCGGCTTTCGCCGGAAGTTCATCGATCGCTGGGATGTCCGTGAGATTCTGGATTTCATCTCCGTGCGTGGTCTGTTCCAGAAAGGCGGTGCCGACACCAAGGTCGTGGTTGTCGTCGCCGAAGCCGCAAAGCCACAACCCAAAGGACAGATTCTCCACGCTACCTTCCGGCGCAGTGGTCGCGCCGATGCCGAGCAAGGCTTCGACATTGACTACTACGATATGCACTGGCTACCACGCGACCTAGTACTCACCAATGACGGAGTATGGCGGGCCAATCTGGTTGGTGGCGGACGTGTGCTGGGGTTTGTGGATCGCCTGAAGAAACTGAGGACATTAGGGCAGTATGCGGATGAACAAGGATGGGAAGTAGGTCAAGGTTTCTTCTTCGGATCGCAGGGCACGAAGCGATCCGGGCAGTTTCTATGGGGAAAACCATGCCTTAATCAGGAGACCCTTGGGCCTAATGGCATCGAAGCTAAGTCATTCGCTGTGGTGCCTGAGCGTCCTATTGAACGGCCCAGAAGCCCGAGTCTTTACGAACCTCCTCTGTTGCTCGTCCGCTTACAGATGGACCTGCATCAGGATCTATGGATCAAACATTTCTTGGCGTTCCAGTGCGAGGTCTTTGGCATGGCCGCTCCCGCTCCCCACATTGCAGAGTTGCAGTCAATTAGATATTGGATCGAACAGACCAAGCCAGTCCTAAAAGCCCTTGTTGCCGCAACCAGCCCTCGTCTCTTTGTTCGCAAAGCAACATCGTGCGCCTCGGACGATGTCCGCGCATTGCCTTACCCCGCCAACCGAACTCTCGACATCAGCCCGCACGAACAAATCCTTGTGGATGATATCGTGGATTACTACCGCGACCTGATTCGGCTTGGTGAAGATTCCGCCGCCATGAGGGAGGATGGCGTTCACGCGTTGCCAGGCTACAACGACATTTACATGCAGCAGATCAATGCTATCTACACGAAGAACGAACTACGCGCGCTTGAACCGCAAACGTGGCCTGGTGTGATCTGCCAGCCGTTTGTCTTTGGAGAAGGCAAGGTTGACTGCAAAGGGGCAGAGGGGTTGAGGGGCAGGCTCGATACATTACTCCGGGAGCAGCGAGGCAGCGGTTTGACCATCACCCGTATCGCTCGCGTCTACGACGGGCCCTGTATCTACTTGCTCAAACCCGACCGCTTGCGCTACTGGCTGCGCTCTGTTGCTCTTCGCGATGCGGATGAGACCTTGGCTGATCTATGGGATCAGGGTTTTTGATAGAGTGACAAGATGTTGGCCGATCTTCCCATTGCCGTTGAAGCGGGCAGACTCGAGCCGGAGATTCATCTGCCGGGAACCGCGCGATATGCGCTACTTGATTTCATCACGGAGGAGTTGCCCCGTTGGCGAGATCATCCTGAGAGACGACCAGAGACTTCAGAAGTACGGCTCACTGACCAACTCTGTAGTCACTTGAACAGCGCAGCAAGGATTTCGGTTGGGTGGAGCCGAATCCAGTTTCGAACCGAAGTTCCAGACGAAGCCAACGGTGCGAGAGCCATTGATCTCGTTGCCAAGCCCTGTGGTGCCATTCTGCTCATTGAGGGCCGCAGGCACACGCAGTTCCACTCGCTCTTGCCGATTGAGTGCAAGCGTCTCCCGACACCTCAAGAGAGAGGTCGCGACGAACGTGAATACGTCATTACAAGCCCTGGCACTACAGGCGGCATCCAGCGGTTCAAGTTCGGCCACCATGGAGCAGCTCACCGCGTTGCCGCCATAATCGGCTATGTGCAGGAAATGACTTTCTCTTATTGGCTGGGTCGGGTAAATGGCTGGATCCAAGCCCTTTCGGCGGAAGCGAATTCTGCATGGAGCGATTCTGAGGTCCTTCTGCTCCTCAACGAGGATTCTGGCAGAGGGCTATGCACGTTATGTTCTCACCACCGCCGGGAAGGCAATCTCGACGCATGTGAGCTACGCCACCTCTGGGTCAGAATGAATTGATGGATAACCGATAGCCAGTAGGGGGTAGGCGCGGTCTCAGGCTCGTCTCTCTCCTTTGACGTCCTGCTTTGTGGGGGAAGTCGAGTCAGGCCTATTGGCCGAAGCGATTCAGGGCCTCCCGGTTGTAGGCTCGGGCGGCTTCGATCTTGGCTTTGAAGTAGCCGACATGCACCATCTTTTTGCGGTTGCAGATGCTTTTTTCCCACATCGTGACCTTCTTGACCCGACCCTGACGGTGCTGTAGGGTGATTGCGGCTGGTCGGTGGTTCTTCTTGGAGGTTTGCAGATGCGTATGCAACGGATGGCACAGGGCAGGCGCAGCAGCGGTGTGCTCACTCGCCTTCATGTAGTGGCGGCTGTCATAGCGCTTGGGCTGGTGACGATAGACGCGGTGCCGGCTCGTGTCGGCGCCGGGCCAGTCATCCGGCAGGTCGTGGATTTACGCGGGACGTGGCGAGCGACGCTCGATCCCGAGGACAAGGGCGAGCGGGAAGGATGCTTCAAGACGGACTTCACGGCCGAGGGCTGAAAGGATGTCAATGTCCCGGCCAGCTCCGCCAACATCGAGCCGGGGATCGACTGCGACGAGATCGGCCTGCTGAATCCTCTTGCAGGCGAATCGGGAGAATGTTATTTTATGTGACATCGTGTGAATTTGTGACATTGGCCTGCTTGGCGGCTCTTCATGGTCTTCTGTGGCGTCGACATAGGAACGACGGGCACCAAGGCGGTCGTGATCGACCGTGACGGTCACGTGCTTGACGAGATGTCCCTGCCCGCGCCGGCTGCGTCACAGGTGTACTGGCACGAGCATTTCTGCCAGGCGATGGACTTCTTCTCCTCCAGGGGCCACTTCCAGGGCGGACAGGTCGCGTGCAGCGTGACAGGGCAGGGCGGTAGCTTCGTGCTCACCGACGAGGCATTTCGCCCGGTTGGTGAGACGTGCAGTTGGACGGAGCTGGCCGATGAAGCGGCGGTGCGGGATCTGGCCGACGCTTTCGGCGAATCTGAATACTACCACTGGACGGGCTGGCCACCTCACGGCTGGCTGGCGGCGTGCAAGCTCAGGCAGAAGATCGAGCGACGACAAGTCCCCGAGAGCGTGCACTCCGTTGCGATGGTGCCGGACTTTGTTTCCGCGCAGCTCACAGGCGAGTTGTGCACGGACGTCACCAGCGCGCAGATCACAGGTCTGGCGGACTTTCGACGGAGGCAGTGGAGCAGCGATATTCTCCGCTGGGCGGGGATCTCGCGGGAGTGGCTGCCGACGATCCGGCCGAATCTGTGCATCCTGAAGGAGGACGTTCGCACTGACTGGGGACGGACAACGCTGGTGAGCGGTTCGCACGATCAGTACGCAGCGATGGCGGCGGCCGGGCTGGCCAGAGGTACCAGCGTGATGCTCGGCACCGGCACGGCGTGGGTGATCAACGGGCGGACGGGCCGGCCGCTGTTTGATGATCGGCGGTCTCAGATTCACCCCGGCGCGGACCTGTATCCGGGTACCTATGGCTTCATCATCACGCTCTGGCAGATCGGGGCGGGATTCGACAAGCTGCTGGATCGCCTCGGCGTGACACACGGCTCGCTGCCTGCGCTCGAGAGTGTGGCCGTAAACGCGGACCTGCCACAAGCTCGCGTGACCGTCGATCTCCATGCGGGCACAGTCGAGCCGGCGGGCGATGCCGCATCATCAGTGAGACGCTACATGGAATGGTCCGGCTCGGTGGTCGCTCATTCGTTGAATGATTGCGGCTTGCGACGTGGTCTTGAAAAGGTCGTCGTCACCGGCGGCGCGATGCGCAGCCGGCTATGGCCCCAGGTAATCGCCGATGTGTGTGATCTGGTCGTGGAGGCGGTCGAGTGTCCGGCGTTCACGGCATACGGCGCCGCGCTGCACGCGCGTGAGGCCCTGCTCGGCCCGCTGGAGCCGCATCGTTTTCCCGACACGGCGACGGTGCGGACCTGCACGCCGCAACGCTCGCGCGAGTACACGATCTGGTACCGGGAGCATCAGAAAACAATGCTGGATGCGCAGGGCAGTTGAATCGAAGGGCGGTCTTATGGCGTCACAAGCAGACAGATTTCGAGTAGGCGTGCTCCTGCCGGTGGCGGACCTCTACCATCGGCTCTGGTCGGACATCGATTATGCGTTGCAACGACTGGCCGTTGGAGTGGCGGAGCGATTGCGGAGTGCCGGCCTCGATGTCCTGTGCAGTTCCGCCGTGAGCACTGTGCAACAGGCGACGGCGGCCTGCGAGGACTTCGACAAGAACCGAGTGGATCTCATCCTCGTGGCGCTGGCGCCGTATTGCCCCAGTGGCGTGCTCTCGCCGGCGCTGGTTCAGTCCCGCGTCCCCGTGCTGCTGTGGCCCATGCAGAGCCTGCTCCGGCTGGACCCTCCAGGGTATGACGCCGAGACAATCAAGCTGAATCACGGAGTCCACGGTGTGCAGGACCTGGCGAATGTGCTGGGTAAAGCCTCCAGACCTTTCGGCGTGATTCACGGTCACCAGGAACAACCCGAGTTCCCCAACCGGCTCAAACCCTGGGTCCAGGCGGGGCGGATCCTTTGCTCCATGCGGAATGCCAATCCCGTCCAGGTTGGCGGCCACTTCGAGCACATGCTCGACTTGCAGGTGGGCGGGGAGGAGTTCGTGCGTCGCATGGACGTTGTGCCGGAGGTTGTATCGGCCGCGGAGTTCGCGGAGTTGGTGGCGGGCGTGCCCGATGAGCAGATCGCAGAGCGCCAGGAGCAGCACCGCCGGCTGTTCGAGATCGGATTGGACGTGAAGGCAACACTTCAGATGAAGACCGCCAGAGGCGAAGTCGCCCTGCGCCGGCTTCTGGAACACGTGGACAGTTACGCCTGCGGATTGAACTTCTTGGAGCTATGCAACGACGCAGGAGTGGCGGACGGGCTTCACGTCGCCGCCTCGGTGCTGATGAGCGATGGATTCGGCTACGCAGGGGAAGGGGACTGGGTGACGGCCATGCTGGTTCGCGGCATGCAGCAGGGCTTCGGCGTCGCCAGCTTCAGCGAGATCTTCTCGATCGGGTATGACGACAACCGGCTGCTCCTGAAGCACTGGGGTGAAGGCAACTTCGCCATGGCAAGGGCCAAGCCAAGAATGCTCGCCAGCAAGTTCACGGACCAGTGCACGGCGGAATTTGCCATCTGTGACTTTGAATTCGAGCCGGGAGCAGTAACGTTGGTGAACCTGAACTCCACCGCCGACGGGAACGGTCTTTTGATGGCCGTCACCGGCACGATCACTGACGACCATTTGCCGAAGATCGACGGGCCTCGTGGCGTGTTCCAACCGGACCGTGCCGACGTAAGCGAGCTTCTGACGGAGTACGCCTATGCCGGTGGCAGCCATCACATGGCCCTGGTTAAAGGTGCGCCTTTGGAGGTGCTTGAGAACGTGTGCCGGCTGGCCGGATGGTCCTATCGGCGGCTGTAGAGAAACGTATGAGTCGAATCAAGGACAAGCTGACGCAGACGCAGCGGCTGGAGGCGATCCGGCGGGAGCTGTTGCGAGCGGATGAGGTCTCCATCGACGATCTGGCCGGACGGTTCGGCGTCAGCGGTATGACCGTTCGCAGAGACCTGGAGCTGCTCGAATCTCACGGCGATGTGATCCGCACGCACGGCGGGGCTGCGCTGGCCAAGCGATTGACCTTCGAATTCTCTTTCCGTCAGAAGCAGAACAGGAACAGCCGGCAGAAACTGTGCATCGCCAGGCGGGCGGCCGGACACGTAAAAGACGGCCAGGTTGTCATCCTCGACACCGGCACGACGACCCTGGAGATCGCCCGGCAATTGACGGGACGTGACGATGTGACGGTGATCACGACGTCGCTGGCGATCGTCTCGACCCTTCAGTTTGCCGCCGGGCTGCGGACGGTGCTGCTTGGCGGTTTCCTCCGCGGTGGCTCGCCCGACCTCCACGGACCCCTTACGGAGCAGAACGTTGAGATGTTCCGGGCTGATCTGGCCTTCATGGGCGCCGACGCGGTCGATCTCGACGGCAACATGTACGCCGACGATCTGCAGGTGGTCAACCTCGACCGCAAGATGGCGGCCAACGCGGCCAGAGTGATCGTCGTTGCCGACAGCAGCAAGTTCGGGCGCCGTGGCATGTGCAGAATTCTCGGCCCTGACGATTACGACTCCATCATCAGCGACCCAGGGCTCGGCAAGGACATGCTGAAACGGCTGGCCAGGAAGGGCGTTCAGGTGGAGCTTGCGGAGGGGAAGTGATGGTGTGCACGGCACACCCTACGAAGTTACGACGGGAGCAGTGGAATGGTGGTGAGTGGACAGATGCGTACGGACGTGACAATTACCGATCTGGCAGGTCCGCTTGGAGCCGACGTGTGCCGGGCGATGGCCGAGGCGAAAGCGTTCCTCCAGAGGTGCGACACGCGGGAACTGCTGGGCGCCATCGGACGAACGATAGATGGGACGGCGGCGCGAACGACGATCGACAAGGCGGTCATGCAGAAGTCCTACGGCGGCGGCAGAATCGGGCAGACGGACGACCTGCTGGCCGGCAAGGGCCTGTTCTACATCACCGAGCAGGGCCGGCTGTTCCTCGACTGTACGGCGGGACACTACCAGATGAGCTGGGGCTACGAGCATCCCGTGCTCACTCAGGTCATCCGCGACGGCCTGGCGGCGGGGATCGTCCCGGACAATCACTCGAACATCCCCCAGTGGCCCGTCAAGAGACTCGCACAGAAACTGATTGAGGTGGCGAACCCCAACTGCCCGGAGCTTCGAAAAGGGGACTTCTCGAAGGTCATGGATTCCAAGACCCGGCTCAACACCGTGCTGCTCGGCATCGCCACCGGCTCGGTCGCCTGCGAGGCCGCCTTGAAGATCATGCTGATGTATCACGAGCGGATGAAGAGACCCCGGCCGGTCGTCTTCGTCGTGCTCGACGGCAACTACCACGGCACAGGTTTCTTCTCGCAGCACCTTCGGGGAATGTGGGGCTCATATATCCGCAACATGAAGGTCGTGGCGGTTCAACCCAACGACGGCAAAGAGCTGGAAAAGGTCTTCAGGCGTTACGGCGAGCGGATCGCGGGCTTCTGGGCCGAGCCTGTCATGATGAACCGCGAAGCCATCCTCGTGCAGACCGAGTACCTTCAGCTCGCCCGCAGGCTGACGCACGGGGTCGGGGCCTTGATGGCCGTGGACGAGATCCAGACGGGATTCTGGACGCCGGACGTATTCCTGTACAGACAGTACGGGATCACGCCGGACATTGTGATCGCCGGCAAGGGCATGAGCGCGGGCCTACACCCGCTGTCCGCCATCCTCTATCGCCGCGAACTGGACATGCTGGCCCAGTACGACGCCATCAGCACGAACGGCAACGCCGCACTGGCGGCCTTGGCGGCGCTGGCCAACATCGAGCTGCTGCAAAGGCACGGCTCGCAGATCAACGAGGCCCAGGGATACTACTATGCCAAGCTCCGTGAGCTTGCGGCGCAGTTCCCCGAGCGGATTGCCGCGGTGCATGGAAACCGGTTGATGACCGGTCTGAAGTTCCGCAAGGTGGAAGACGCCCTGGCGTTTCACAAGCGATGCGTCGAAAGCGGCCTGTGGCTGCGAGTGCACGCCTACCACGCCGGACACAGCACGATCCTGTGCAAGTTCGCACTGTGCCTGGAGCCGGCGGTCGTGGATGAGTTCATCCGGCGATTGCGAACGCTTCTGGAGGCGAGGGAGTAGCGCCAATGTCACGGCTGTTCGATGTGAAAGACGTGGATCACAGGTTCTATCGGGAGAAGCTCCAGGGCTTCCTGCCGGATCGGATCGTGGACGTCCACACCCACGTGTGGCTCAAGAGCTTCCGCCGGGCGGTGCCTACCGGCCGGGCCGTGACGTGGCCACTGCGCGTGGCCGAGCAGAATCCGATCGAGGAGCTTATCGAGACATACCGGCTGATGTTTCCCGGAAAGTCGGTCACCCCGATGACCTTCTCGTTTGTCGAGTCGCATGAGGACGATTTCGCCGCCGCCAATGCCTATACCAGTCTCGCGGCGCGCGAGTACGGCCTGCCGGCTCTGGTTTTTGCCTCGCCGCAATGGTCGGCCGAGCGGCTGGAGCAGGAGATTTGCCACGGCGGCTTCCTCGGCGCAAAGGTGTACCTGACACTGTCGCCGGCCCACATACCGGTGGACGAGATCCGCATCTTCGATTTCCTGCCGCATCGTCAGTTGGAGATCCTGGACCGGCACGGGTGGATCGTCGTGCTCCATATCCCCCGATCCGCAAGGCTGCGCGACCCGGTCAATCTCGCCGACATGCTGGAGATCGAACGCCGATATCCGAACGCCCGGGTCATTATCGCGCACGTCGGAAGGGCCTACTGTTCCGAGGATGTGGGTGATGCCTTCACCATGCTGGCCCAGACTCAGCGCATATTGTTCGACATCTCGGCCAATACCAATGCGGCCGTCTTCGAGCAGCTCATCCGGGCCGTGGGGCCCCGACGGATTCTCTTCGGCAGCGACCTGCCCATCACGCGCATGCGAACGCGCAGAATCTGTGAGAACGGCCACTACGTCAATCTCGTGCCCAGGGGCTTGTACGGCGATGTCTCGGACGACAAGCATATGCGCGAGGTCGATGGCGGGCAGGCCGAGGCGCTGTCCTTCTTCCTGTACGAGGAGATCGACGCCTTCCGCCGTGCGGCGCAGGCCACCGGCTTGACGCCGCGGGACATCGAGGATGTGTTCGCCGGCAACGCCGCGCGAGTCATCGAGTCCGCCTCGGGCCGGACCGGCGGTACGTAAGGAGACCCTGTGAAAGACTTCGGTTCATTCGAACTGCACACGCTGGATTATCTGGCATTCAGCGCCTACTTTGTGGGACTGTGCCTGATCGGCTATTGGTTTGGCCGAAAGAAGCAGCGGGACTCTGCCGACTACTTCCTCGCCGGCCGGACACTGCCGTGGTACGTCGTGGGCAGCTCGTTCATCGCCTCGAACATCAGCAGCGAGCATTTCATCGGCATGATCGGCGCCGCCTTCATCTACGGCATCGCCCCGGCCATGTTCGAGTGGGCCAACGTCGCGACGTTCACGCTGCTGATCTGGTTCTTCATCCCCTTCCTGCTGGCGGCGAAGGTCTTCAGCACCCCCGAATTTCTCGAACGAAGGTTCAACCCGACGATCCGGCAGTTCTTCGCGTACGTCACGGTCATCAGCAATGTGGTGGCGTTTCTGGCGGCGGTTCTCTACGGCGGCGGACTTGCCATCGAGAAGCTGTTTGGCTGGCCCCTCTGGTGGGCGATCGCGCTGCTGGCGGTCGTGTCAGGCGGATGGGCTGTCTACGGAGGCCTGCGCTCCGTCGCCTGGATGGACGTCTTCACCGTGGTCATCATGATCGCCGGCGGGCTCATGGTGACGATTCTCGGGCTGTACATGCTCTCGGGCCCGTCGCATTCGCTGGTCGAGGGCTTCCGCGTCATGATCGAGCGCAACCGGGCGACGGACGGCGTCTGGGCCCAGGTCGTTCGACAGAACGCCCCGCACATCGTCCACGCGGACCACTACAACCGGCTGTCGGTGATTCAGCCGGTCACGCACGAGCTGACTCCCTGGCCGGGCCTGATCATGATGATCTTCTCCGTGAGCATCTGGTACAACGTGATCAACCAGTTCATGATCCAGCGGGTCCTCGGCGCCCGGGACATGTACCACGCCCGCATGGGCATCGTGCTGGCGGGCTACATGAAGATCGTTCTACCGGTCATTGTCGTCGTGCCTGGGCTGATCCTTTTCGCGAGGTACCCGGAGGTAATGAAGCTGCCGTGGGATCAGATTCGTCCTGAAGCGGACAAAGGGTACGTCTCGATGCTTCAAAGCATTGTCCCAATCGGCCTTCGCGGGTTGTTCCTCGCGGCGCTGTTCGGGGCCATCCAGTCCACGATCAGCGCCGTGCTGAATTCCACCTCGACGATCTTCACCGTGGACATCTACAAGAGGATGCTCCATCGCAGCGCCTCAGAGCGGAACCTCGTCCTCGTCGGCCGGGTGTCCTCGGTGATCGTGATGATCATCGCGGCGGTCCTCGGCGGCTTCGTCGGCCGGCTCGGCGGCAGCCTGTTCCTCTACATCCAGTCGCTGTACGCGTTCTTCGCCCCTCCGTTTGCCGCCGTGTTCCTGCTGGGCATTCTGTTCCGACGTATCAACGGGCAGGGGGCCACCGTGGCGGTCGTCCTCGGCTTTCTCCTCGGCATCCTGCTCAAGGTGTACGTGCAGTTCGTCCCCTCGCATCCGCAGTGGCTGGAGCCGTTCCAAATGCAGGCCGCGATCAATTGGGCCTTCTGCGTGGCCGTCTGCGTGGGCGTCAGCCTGCTCACCGCGCGACCCGATCCCGGCCAGGTCACCGACGAGCTGACGATCAACTGGAAAAAGCTGAATATCTTTCACCATCTTGGCGCGACGTGGTACACGAGCGTCTCCCTCTGGTGGGGCCTGTTCGCGGCGATCGTCGCCGCTTTGATTCTTGTGTTCTCGGGATGGGTCTGGTAGGGTTGAAAGACTCCCACTTCACAGTAGATTGGGGCTTGACCGGGACGCGTGTTGCCGGCGAAGAAGGTGAGCAGATAGAGGAAAGAGCGTCATTATGACGGGGAGAAGCTCAGGGCAGAAGCATTGGCCTTGGATAGTCCTGTTCGCGGCAACCGCTCTATGGATCACTATAGGCGTCGGGTGGCGTGGACTCTTTTCACCGCAACCCGCTCAGGCCGGCGAGTCGCAGGCCGGTCCACCAAAGGCGCAGCCGTTGCCGGACGACTTGATCGGCGTCTCCGAAGCGGAGTATGCGTCTCTGGAGGGTCTAGCGCCGGGAAGCCAGGAGGCGCAGGAGCGCCAGCGAGAGGCGGTACAACAACTCGGACTGCCTTTGGAGGTCAAGACTCGTAGGACGGGAATCGTCTTTCGTCTCGTTGCACCGGCGAACCTCACGATGGGTACTCCAGAGGGGGCTTGGTATCGGGGCGGGTATAAGGGGCTGGGGCCTGAGAATCAGACGGAGCACCAAGTTACGTTGACTAGGCCGTTCTATTGCGCCAAGTTCGAGGTGACTCAGGGCCAGTGGGAGCAAGTGATGGGGAGCAACCCATCGTTCTTCAAGAATGTCGGCAGAGAGGGCCCGGTGGAGCAGGTGAGTTGGGAGGACTGCCAGACATTTGTGAAGGAGCTCTGCCGGATCGAAGGTGTGCGGGAGGGGACGTATCGGTTGTTGACCGAGGCCGAGTGGGAGCATGCGTGCCGTGCGGGGACGCGAACCACGTTCTACACGGGGGAAATGGTTGCCGACGCAGCGGACAGCCCACTGATGGACGAGATTGGTTGGTACGCGAGCAATGGTGGGGATGTGACCCATCCAGTAGGGGGCAAGCGGCCGAATGGGTTCGGTCTTTACGACATGAACGGCAACGTTGAAGAATGGTGTCAAGATTGGCATGGCGCGTTCCGGAGCCGCCCACTGACGGATCCTTGCGGCCCCCCGGTGGGCAACCAGCGGGTCCGCCGGGGCGGGTGTTACTACTGGTGCGCGGAACTCTGCCGGTCGGGGGAGCGCTACGGGGGGCCCGTGGGATTCCGTACCAAGCAAATAGGCCTGCGCCTCGCGAGGACGGTGCCGTCCCGCGAGGAGGGGAAGCCCACGAGTGAGGGGGACAAAGTGGTGGAGCCATCCGTTCCTCCGGTGGGCGCGGTTACGGCATCAAGTTGGCCGGCAGACCTGGAGGAAGTGGGCGAGGCAGAGTATGCGCCGCTGGAGGGTCTCGCCCCAGGGAGCCGGGAGGCACAGGAGCGGCAACGTCGGGCCGTGCGAGAGCTTCGCCTGCCCTTGGAGGTCAGAACCTGCAAGACGGGAATAGTATTTCGCTTGGTGCCAGCGGGGAGCTTCACAATGGGCAGCCCAAAGAAGGAACAAGATGCAATGGTGAAGGCGCATGCTTCACGAAAGCATGTTCAGGGTGAGACGAGACACGAAGTCACGTTGACCAAGCCATTCTATTGCGGCAAGTTCGAGGTGACTCTGGGCCAGTGGGAGCGAGTGATGGAGCGTGCCCCACAATTTGGAGTATTCAAAAACGCTGGCAAGGATGCCCCTGTAGAGCCGGTGAGCTGGAATGATTGCCAGGTGTTTGTAGACGAGCTTTGCCGCCTCGAAGGGGTGCCGCAGGAGACGTATCGGTTGTTGACCGAGGCCGAGTGGGAGTATGCGTGCCGTGCGGGGACGCAGACCGCGCTGTACAATGGGGATTTGGTGGTCAAGGGATTGAACAACGGTCCGGCCCTGGACATGATCGCGTGGTATGGGGGCAACAGCGGAGTTGAGTACGAAGGGGGTGAAGATTCCACCAATTGGCGGCAGAAACAGTACGATCACCGACGGGCTGGACCCCATCCGGTGGGCGGCAAGCGCGCGAATGCTTTCGGCCTTCACGACATGATTGGCAACGTCGATGAGTGGTGTCAAGATTGGTACGGCGAGTATCCGACAGATGCAGTCACTGACCCGCTTGGTCCTCCTTCGGGCGTGTACCGCATCTGTCGGGGCAACAGTTGGAGGACCCGTGGCGTTTGTTGTCGGTCGGCGGAGCGCGCGGCGTTCATGCCTGACCGCATGGGGTGGTGGCACGAGGTGGGTTGCCGCCTCGCGAGGGTAACCCCGGCCTCGCCATGAGATTCGCTCGTAGAAAGTTGAAGGAGACTTCAGTCATGGGAGATGAGTTATGATGGCTTCAGATACAAGCGTGGCCGGACAGGGCCGTTTGAGCGGTTTGTCGCGGCGGGAATTCCTCAAGAGTGGTGTCGCGATGGCTGGGGCCACGCTGCCGCTGTACTCGACCTTGGCTGTGAATACGGCGCCGAAGAAGGTGCGGATCGGCGTCGTGGGGGGCGGGTTCGGCACGGCCTTCCAGTGGCACGAGCATCCGGATTGCATCGTGGAGGCCGTCAGTGACTTGCGGCCGGAGCGACGCGAGGGACTGATGCGCACCTATAAATGCAGCAAGTCCTACAACTCGCTGGAGGAGCTGGTGCTCGACAAGAGCATCGACGCTGTCGCGGTCTTCACGGAAGGTCCGAACCACGTCAAGCACGTCGCGGAGGCGATGAAGCACGGCAAGCACACGATCTCCGCCGTACCGGCTTGCTTGGGCGGGGGCGTCGAGGAGGCGGAATTGCTGCTCG
This sequence comes from Sedimentisphaerales bacterium, assembly GCA_016928975.1. Next base: position 19,316 of record JAFGJR010000296.1, read on the forward strand.
ACACGGTCAAGAAATACGGCCTGACCTATATGATGGCCGAGACCAGCTATTACCAGCAGCCGACGATCTCGGTGCGCAAGTTCCACGAACAGGGCAAGTTCGGCGAGATTTACTACTGCGAGGCGGAGTACCAGCATCCGGGTCTCGAGTCGCTCTACTTCGAGGGTGGCAAGCGGACGTGGCGTCACGGCCTGGCGCCCATGCACTATCCGACGCACTGCACCGCCTTCCTCATCGGCGTCACCGGCGAGCGGCTGACCGGCGTGGCTTGTTGCGGCTGGGGCGACGACGACCCCATCTGCAAGGACAACGTGTACAGGAATCCGTTCTGGAACGAATCGGCGATGTTCAAGACCGATCGCGGCCACGCCTTTCGCGTCAACGTCTGGTGGAAGGGCGCCCACCGTGGCACCGAGCGGGCCCAGTGGATCGGCAGCAAGATGAGCTTCTACGCCGACCATCCGAATGGGCTGGGATCCGTGATTGTCCGCTCGGCGGAGGGGCGCAAGGAGAAGGACGACGCGGGTTTCGTGCGCGACCTGCCGGAGCTGGAGCGCTATCAGCAGCCGGCGTGGTGGAAGACCGACATGCTGCCCGAACCTCTACGTCATGATACCGGGCACTACGGCTCGCACTCGTTCCTGACCCACGAGTTCATCAGTGCTCTGACACAAGGCCGCCGGCCGACAGTCGATATCTACGAGGCTCTGGCGTACACTGTGCCGGGGACCGTCGCGCACGAGTCGTCGCTTCGCGGCTGTGAGCCGATGATGATCCCCCAGTTCGACCGGCCACAGGTCTGATGTTGCAGAGGAGTTCAGACATGATGAAGCATTCGGTTTTTGTACTTGGCCTGCTTTCCGCCTGCGCGGCTTGGGGGGCGCAGGATGCGAAAGTGGCCCAGCTTGCCAAGGAAGTGGGTGTCAAAGGTTGGATTGTCTACGCGGCGAGAGGCGACAACGGCACGTGGGACCTGTTCCTCATGCGCCCGGACGGCTCCCAGCGGCGCAATCTCACGAACACGCCGGACTACGAGGAGGGCGGCCCGCGATTCTCACCGGACGGCACGAAGCTGCTGTATCGCCGCTTCGTCAAGGGCACCACGATCAATCACGACCTGTGGGGCTTCCAGGGCGAGCTGATGATCGCCGACAACGACGGCTCCAAACCCATGCAGGTCGGCGGCGACCGGGAGTACCCCTGGGCGTCGTGGTCGCCCGACGGCAAGCAGGTCGCGTGCCTGACCATCGCCGGCATACAAATTGTCGACCTGGAGACGAAGAAGGTCGTTCGCGAGCTGCCGCGCCAAGGCATCTACCAGCAGCTCTACTGGTCGCCGGACGGCCAGTGGTTCTGCGGCGTGGCCAATACGCGCATGATGTGGACCATCGTTCGTATGAACGCCGAGAGCGGCGAGATGAACGTCGTTCACGAGTTCCAGAGCTGCACGCCCGACTGGTTCCCGGACTCCAGGCGCATCATCTATCCGTCCCGACCCGCGGGCCAGCGGGGCAACCGCGGCGCCGGCTTCACCCAGCTCTGGTACAGCGACGGCGACGGCAAGGATGCCAGGATGATCTACGGCGAGGACGACTATCACATCTACGGCGGGGCGCTGTCGCCGGATAGCAGGTACGTGCTCTTCACTCGCTGTCCCCAGGACGGCGGTGGCTCCGAGGAATCGGGCGCCCCGATCTGCGTGATGCGGATGACCGACGCTCCGGCGATCGCCGGGCCGAGCGTGGAGCTGCGCAAGGTGCATCCGGAGGCCAAAGATGCGCCGGTGCTGCAACTGGTCAACGGCTGGGAGCCCTGCTGGACGTACGCCGAGATAGGAGTGCAGAAATGAGAGCAGTGTCTCTGGTGGTCCTGTTGCCTGTGTTGTTCGTCGCCTCCTGCGCCAAGAAGGTAGACGCCGGGGCGGACCCAAAGGTCACGACACTCGGCAGCATCGAGGTGACGGCGCAACTGGTGGAGATTCCCGGTGAGGTGCGCAATGACCCTCTCTACGATTACGCCCATGTGATGAAGTACAAGCTGCTCCAGATCCATCGTGGCGAGGTCAACAAAGAGACGATGTATATCGGCCATTACAATCCGGCCAAGCCGCGCGACAAAGCCGCCGACGCCCGCGTTCAGCAGATCGGCGGCAACGTCAAGCAGTTCCGCGTCGGCGACATCCATCGCATGGCCCTGGAGGTTCCCATCGACGACTACTACATGGGCGGCATCATCAACAAGTACTTCGGCCAGGTCAATGAGCCCGTCTACTGGGCGATCTGGACCAACCAGGTCGTGAAGTAGTGCATGGCGTTCACGTCGCACATATTCCTCTTCTGCTTCCTCCCGGTCCTGCTGGCGCTTCACTATGCGCTGCCGCGCCGATTCGTGCTCGGCCGCAACGTCCTTCTGCTGGCGGCAAGCTACGTGTTCTACGCATGGCTGGACCCGCGCTTTGCCGGGCTTCTTCTCGCCGTGACGGGGGTCAACTACCTGCTGTCGCGCTGGATCGCGGCGAATCGCACGGGACGGACAAGGCTGCTGGTGATGGTCTTTGCGACGGCGATTGACGTCGCCGTGCTCGGCTTCTTCAAGTACGTCGGATTCTTCCTGGGCAATCTCAACCACGTGCTGTCGCTCGCGGGCACCGGCTCGCTGTCCGTGCTGAGGGTCGTCGTGCCGGTCGGCATCTCGTTCTACACGTTCAAGCTCATCAGCTACATCGTGGACGTGTATCGGGACCAGTCACCGCCGGCGCGTTCTGTGCTGGATTTCGCCTGCTACGTCGCGTTCTTCCCGCAGCTTTTGTCGGGCCCGATCCAGCGGTACGGCACGGTCGACCGCAAATCCGAGCCTGTTCCGACCTTCGCGCGCCAGCTTGTCACACGCGAACACACGCTGGACAAGTTCTCCTGGGGCGTGGCCCTGTTCATGCTGGGCTTTGCGAAGAAGATCCTGCTGGCCGACGCCGTGGCGCCGGTGGCGGACGCGGTGTTCGCCGCCGAATCGCCGGGCACGCTCGACGCCTGGTTCGGCGCGATCGCCTACTCGTTCCAGTTGTACTTCGATTTCTCCGCCTATTCCGAGATGGCCATCGGGGTCGGGCTGATGCTGGGTTTCGAATGTCCGCGCAATTTCGATGCGCCGTACCGTGCAGCGGGCTTCAGCGATTTCTGGCGCCGGTGGCACGTTTCCCTGTCGAGCTGGCTGCGTGACTACCTCTACATTCCGCTGGGCGGAAGCAGGGCAGGGGTGAGCCGCAACTACGCCAATCTCATGGTCGTGTTTCTGTTGTGCGGCTTGTGGCACGGAGCCGGCTGGACGTTCATCGTCTGGGGCGCGTGGCAGGGCCTGTGGCTGGTCATCGAGCGGGGCGTCGGCCGGAGGCCACTCTATGTCGCTTTTCCCCGGCCGATCCAGGTGCTCTTGACGTTCCTCCTCGTCACCGTCGGCTGGGTCGTCTTCCGCGCGGAGAATCTCGACCACGCGTGGCGAATGCTCGCGACGATGTTCTCCCTGACCCCGCCACAAGGCGGCTCGATGCTTTTGAATGGCGTGATCTACACTCGTGGCCATCTGACCCTCATGGCTCTGTGTGCCGTGCTGGCATTTCAGAGCGTGCAGGGCTTCGACTGGACGCGCAAGCTCAGTTGGTCGAAGGTCCTGCTGCTGGTTGCCGTATTTGCTTTGGCGTTGATGACCCTGTTCGCTCAGTCGTTCCGATCGTTCTTGTACTTTCAGTTTTAGGAGACGTGCCGGTGACGGCCAGCCGCAAATTGCCTGTTGCTCTGATCGCTGCCTTTCTGATTCTCATCGGCATCGTGGCGCCGAGCCGGATCATCTGCGAGCTGCGCGACGGCGAGCCGCCGCAGATCGCCGACCTCTTTCGCCAGGTGCCGACGCGGGCGAGTCTCCAGCATTTTGAAAGCGGGCTGGGGGGCAACTGCCGGCTGGTGCAGGCGGTTCGCCCGTGGGTACAGTACGCGCGATTTGCTCTCCTGGAGGACGCAGGGGATAAAGCCCTCGTCGGACGTGACGGCTGGTTCTTCTACAGGCCGGCAGTGCAATACCTGATCGAGCCGTATTCGCCGCCAGAGGACCTGTTCGCCGCGATTGTCTCGTTCCGGGACGATCTGGCCAGACGCGGCATGAAGCTGCTTGTCATGCCCGCGCCGAACAAGGCCAGCATTTATCCGGAGATGCTCGTCGGAGGAGCCTCGCCGCCGGTGAATACGAAGACGAAGGATGTTCTGGCGCGGCTGAGGGATGCCGGCGTGGAGACTGTCGATTTGTTCGAGGTCTATGACAAGGCACGCAAGGCCGGCGGCGGGCCGGACTACTACCTGGCGCAGGACAGCCACTGGTCGCCGGAGGGGATGCGGCTGGCGGCGGATGTCGTCGCGCGCAGGCTGCTGGCCTCCGGGTGGGTGGAGAAGGGCACGGCCAGATACGAGACCAGGCCCGTGACGGTCGAACGATACGGTGATGTCTTGCGGATGATCCGCGTGCCGCAGGTCGAGAAGCTTTATGAGCCCCAGCGGATGGATTGCACGCAGGTGGTCGATGCAGCGACCGGTCAACCATACAAGGACGATCCCAACTCGCCGGTGCTCGTGTTGGGCGACAGCTTCCTGCGGATTTTCGAGCGGGACGAGCCTGGCAGCGGCGGCTTCCTTGCGCACCTGGCACACAATCTCGACTTCGCCGTGACTTCTGCGGTCAACGACGGCGGCGCCTCGACCCTCGTGCGCCAGCAGTTGGCGGGCCGGCCCGCGCTGCTGGCGGGCAAGAAGGTCGTCATCTGGGAATTCGTCGAGAGGGACATCCGCTTTGGCACCGAAGGCTGGCAGGTGATCCGGATGCCGTGACAAGAACGGCATACGACGCGCAGGACCAATGGGACACATGGGATCTACGTCTGCCTGCGGAGCGAGTGGTACTGCGACATCACTTGTCGGCCGAAATCACTGGTCGGGTCTACGTTCGATATCTGTCTGAGTGCTTCCGCCATGCCTTGTTGGCGGATCAGAGTCTGCATACGCATGGCGGTGGTGTCTTCGGGGCAGTCGTAGCAGAGGGCGGCGGCACAGACCGTGGCGACGTGGTTGGGCATGACACCCTGGGACCGGCACAGGTCCGCGGCCCCGATGATCCGGTCGTCGGGGCCGAGCTTTCGCACCGGGTCGCGGGCCACTCGTGTGATCGCATCCTCCAGGAGCGGATTGCTGAATCGGATGCGAACGTCCTTGCGAATTTCCATGTGCTCACGCCGGTTGAGATCGGCACGGTATCGTTGCAGGAGAGCCTCTGTCGTCTCATCGAGGGCCCCATCGAAAACCGACCGCACGAAATCATCATCAAACGTCTCGTGAATGTAGGTGTGGCCTCTCATGTATCCGAGGTACGCCAGAGCGGCGTGGCCGAGGTTATGCGTGAAGATCTTGCGTTCCACCTCGGCCGTGAAGTTGCTCACCGGATGGAGTCCTTCGATGCCGGGCTCGCCCGCGCGGGTCGCCTTGCCGTCGTAGGGGATATCACGATGGGCGTCCGCGACGACCAGGAGCGGATCGTCCTGCGGCGACCGTACGCCGGAACCGCCCACGATTCTCGCAACACTCGTGCCCACAAAACCAACGTTGTTCCTGGCCCACTCTCTCGCTGGCTCCTCGAGCAGACCGATGACTCTCTGCGACAGCATCGCGGCGGCGCCGAGTGAGTTCTCGCAAAGGTAGATGTCGAGAGGTTCACCGCGGCATTCGAGCCTCCGACGGATGCCCGCCGCGATCAGCGGAGAAATCGCATCCAGATTCGCCACCCCCACGGCGGTCGCGACGATCCGGGATTCAGCGATGACTTCAGCAATTGCGGCCTGCCGGCCGGTATCGAGCGACCGAAAGCCTCGGATCGTCAGCTCGCGAATGCTCCTCGAATAGGCGTCCAGCAGGCGCAGCGGATAGGCGCCATGCCTGTCAAGGTGCTCCACGAGGGACGCGTTGGCATCCACGAAGACGGTGTCGAAGCCGGCTTCCCAGAAGAGTTGACCCATGAGCCCGCGGCCGATATTGCCCGCCCCGAACTGCACCGCACATTTGGTCTTGTTGTCTCTCATCGGTCCCACTCAGCAGGGCGGCTTGGACTCGGCCTCTGCCCCTTTCGGCACCACGCACACGAACTCGAACGGCTCCTTCTTGCTGGTATTGATCCACTGATGAACCTCATTGCCCGGCACGAACACGGCCATGCGCGGCGTCAGGCGGGTCTGGCCGTCGGGCCCCTTCACGACGCCTTCGCCTTTCACGACGAACACCTCATGCTCGTGGGGGTGGCTGCCGAGACTGCTTTGCCCGCCCGGCGGGATCTCGATATAACGCAACTCGAAATTGCGTGCTCCGATCTCGCTGGTGAGCAGCCAGTGAATCCTGTTGCCGGACTTGGTGAGACACATCGTGTCCCTGTTCACATCCGTCACGTACATTGGACGACCTCCAGTGCGATGAAGCCGCGATTCTATCGTCGTATGCTCCGATCGCCAGAGCGATCAGAAGGCGAAAAGCAGAGGTGAGCTGGTCGACTCGATTCTCCCTTTCTTCGAGGGTTTGGCGGGTTTCTCGATTTGTGGGCCCGTTTGATCGGATGATGCAGGTTTCCGCATGGCCAGTTGAAGGGTGACCGTCCCGGCCTCTTTTCGCTCGACTGCGAGCGTGACCGATGGCTGGTTCCGCGCCTTGAACAGGGCCAGTTCGAAATCAAGGCCGTTGGCCATCGGTGCTGTTCCGACGGCTGTGATGACATCCTTCTCCTGGAGTCCCGCCTGGGCGGCCAGGCTGTCCTTCTCCACCGTCTGAACGAGCAGGCCCTGGCGGATCTCGATCCCGCCGTTCAGGGCCATGGCCGGCGTCAGCCGCTCCAGCTCAGCGCCGATCAGGGGAAATGTGAAGTCCCTGGCCAATTGCCTGATGTCGACGCCGAGCATTCCTTGTGTGATCTTCAGGAGATCTCGCCCGTCCACAGTCTCGTGAGTCGCGATCTCTTCCATGATTCTGCGGATTGCGTCCGGGCCGTGCGCGTCTTCAATCAGCAGGAACAGGCCGAGGGCCGCGTTGTAGTAGGTCCGCTCGTGTCGCGTCCGCGAGGACTGCTTCCAGGAGAACAGCTTGTCGCCGATCTGTACAAGCGAGGAGAACGGATTCGTGTGCAGGAGCGTCTGCCGGTATTGCAGTCGATGGGAGCTTGGAATGTCCTCAGACAGCGCTTGATAGGCGACATAGCCGGCGTAGTTGGCCACGCCTTCCCGGAACCAGCGGGTGTAGTTGTTGACGTGTATTGCCAGGCCCAGCACGCCCCACGAGGGGTCCGGCAGGACGAGTCCTTTCTTTCGGCCGGCGGCCAGCGAGGTTTCGACCAGCTCGTGAAAAAGCATGTAGGGATAGCCGCGATTCTGGATGAAGATGGATTCGCAGGACTCGTTGCCTGCCTGAACGAAGAGCGGCAGGGGAAGCTGGTTCGGATCGACGTCCAGCATGACATCGAAATCCTGCGGCCCGTCGTCGAAGCGAAGCAGGTAGATCATGCTGTGCGTGGAGATCGTGACGCCGGTGCGCTGCTGCACCCTGGCGGCCAAGTCGGCTGTCTTATCGGCAACACAATTCGCCTGCTCGGCGAGGCCCCGCTGATAGTGGACGGTCGTGCCGCCGACGGTCAGCTCGCCCTCCAGCTCCACCTCCTTCATCGTGTGGTTGTCGAGCAGGTAATGGACGCGGCTGCCGTAGTGCACCTGCCACCGCTTCGGCTCCCTGCGATCGAGCACCGACTCGGTGATCCCCTTGTTGATCGTCTGGCAGCCCGCCGACAGAACAAGCGCCGTCGTGACGATCAGGAGTGCTTTCGACCTATTCTCCACTTTGAACACCCCAAAGACATACTTTTGCTCCAGCCTACTCGCGTCGCCGTGTCCCGTAAAGCCAAATCCTCCAGGAGTCCGGCACGGCAGCTTCAGTGGAGGTATCCTCTCCTGATTGGCCTGGTCAGGTGGCTGGTCGGGCGATGGCGCCGACAGTGGCGCCGGTGGCGCGGAGATAGTCCTCGGGGGCGAGCAGGATCTGCGTGCCGCGAACGCCGGCGGACACGGAGATGATATCATAGAGCTCGGCAGTCTCATCGACATATACCGGGCAGCTCTTCCTGGCCGCCAGGGCGGTGACGCCGCCGCGAACGTAGCCGGTCAACGACTGCAACTGACTGACGGGCACCATCTCGACTGCCCGGTCACCGGACAGGCGCGCCAGGGCTTTGAGGTCCACCTCCAGATCGCCCGGCACGACCGCCATGAGGAGGCGGTGCACGTCGCCCTTGGCCACCAGCGTCTTGAACACCTGCCCCGTCGGAAGACCGACCTGAGCGGCGACCTTGATCGCACTGAGATCGTCCGGGTCCACCTCGTACTCCCGCAGCTCGTAACGGAGGCCCAGTGTGTCGAGTTGTCGTGTCGCGTTCGTCTTCATGTCCAAGCGGAGTCCTGCAAAATGGAAATTGGGCTTCTACTATTCAAGGAAATCAGGCTTTGGATTTCCTTGAATCATTCACGCAACCGATTTGCACCAGGCATTTGCTGCTTTTGGGAAGGAAAGATCAAACTGACGATCTTTCCTTCCCAAGTAAGCCCAACTTCCATTTTGCAGGACTCTATTCCTAATGAATCGGGGTGACTGGACTTGAACCAGCGACCTCGTGCGCCCAAGGCACGCGCTCTAGCCAAACTGAGCTACACCCCGTAGGTCTTACCGCAGGGATTATACCCGCCCCCCAGCCATGACGCAACACGGCAGAGGATGGAATAGTCGAATGTTGGTTGGGCGGACCACGAGGAGGTCCTGTGACGACTTGCCGCTACCTGCCCCGCATGTTCTCCGCAGGAATCAAATCTTCAAACGGCGACCCGGTCTGGGCGAAGTAGAACCAGCAGGTCGGCGCCAGGCCCGTCATCGTCGAAAGCCAGCCGAAACAGGTCAACCGGTCTTCCGTAGAGCTCGGCAGGCCGCCGTCGCCTTGTTGAAGCGCGAGCAGCGTGTTCAGCAGGTGCTGAGCACCCTCACCTCCGGCGGCGATGTACTGCCCCATGCCCTCGCACCAGAGCCCGATGGGCCCCATGCCGTCCAGGCCGCAATACGTGTAGCTGTCATCCGTCGTCATCAAGGTCCGGCGGACGAAACTCAACGCCGCCTTTGCCATATCCGGCCGGCCGACGCGCGAGCTCCTGGCAAACTCGCCCACCCACGTCGCACAATCCAGCGCGATATACGGGTCCGGCCATTCGCCATATCCCCGCCACCAGTACTTGAGGTCCGGGTCCCAGACCGTGTCGAGCAGGTACTCCTGAATCCGGTCCGCGTCCTGCCATCGCCGCAGAGCGACCATCGCCCACCACGCGTCGACGTTGTTTTCGGTGCTGGGCACCAATCGACCCAGTTCGTCGATCTGCCCGGCCAGCCAGCCCCCGCACGCCTCGGCCGCCGCCCGAACGACGCCGTCGCCCACCTTGCTCGCATACCTGACCAGGGCCATAGTGACGTAAGCATCTGCCCCGACACCGCTGGGAGCGCCGGTCACCTTGCCCGTGCGTGCATCCCACGCCGCCGGCCAGTTGCCGCCGGGCAACTGGTGCGCGACCAGGAAATCGGCCAGCTTGTCCGCCGCTCTGGCAGCCCCATTTCGCGGCACGCCGTTCTCCCATACCCCTTCCCGCGTCAAGACCATCAGGACCAATCCCTGGTCGTATGCATAGGCGTTGAACTCCGACGACCACGAGATGAACAGGCCGGTGTCACTGCGCCTCGCGAGGATGAAAGCCAGCGCCTTCTCGATGGATGGCTGGTTGGGTTCAATCGATTCAAACTCCGCCTGCCGCGGCCAGTCGCCGGCCCGGTCTGCCTGAACATTATCTATCGCCAATATCCCCGACCCGCCGCCGAGAAGCGCCCCCGGCCGTTTCACCACGACATAGAACCGGTCGATCCGAGACCAGTCGATGACGCTGTCGCTCGGGTCCGGCCCAAACGTGAAGAAGTGGTAGAACAACTTCTTCGGCAAGGACAGATTGATCATCCACCGGTCCACGATACTCAGACTGTCGCAATCAAATCCCCAAAACACGCCATCGGTGTCCACGAACATGATAGCGACCACGTTTGGGTTGCCAGGGCAGCCGCGCAAACTGACGCCAAAGAGGTCCTCGCGGGAAAGATCCATCGGGCCGCGAAAGGTGTACCTCGCCTGAACCCAATCGCCGGTCCCAATATCCCAGTTCAACTGCACGGCGTTGTTGATGATGCCCGCCGTAGTCGTCACCGTCCCCTTCGATCCGCTGTCGCACTCGATGCCCCAGCCGGCGACGCTGTCGCACGTGATGATCACACGCCCCGCCCATCCCGGCACGCACCCAGGCAGCCGTCGCTGCAATAGATCCGAAGCCAGCGCGTTGCCGTCCGCTCCCGCACCCGCCACCGCCGACCCAACGAGGAGGACGCACGCCACATTCCAGATGACCCTCAGTCCGATTCCACTCATAGTTCACCGTCACCAATGATCCGTTCGCCCATCATACCACCCGCAACGCCCCAAGGCAAGGTTCCACGTCCTTCCCGCCAGAGCTTGCCCTCGACCCCTGATCGGGTCAGGCTCTGGTCGAGGGCGGGAATCCAGGTCCTTGACCCCGGAGGTGCAGCAGGGGGCGGCCGGATTGGCTTTGTTTCGAAGGCCTGGGCTCTCCCAATTGGCTTTGTTTCGCACGCCGGGCCGCTCCCCACGTGGCCCAGCCGCCCTCGGCTGGGATCATCGCGCATGATCGCCACAATGGACCACTCCGGGTTGACTGGCTGAAGGCTCGCTATTCAGTTGTGCGGCTATGATACAAGCAGGCATGTTCTCTGTCAAGCGAATTCCGCACGAAGCGATACGCGACCTGTCCCGTTTCGGCGTTCTCCAGGCGGCTCATGTGCGCCACCATGCCCGGAATGTGGGTCGAATCCAGCCGCTGTTTGCCTCGGCGCGGGACCAGGCCCTTGCCCTCCTACCCCGGCAGAATGGCATCGAACACGCACCGCGTCTGCTGGTGCTCCAACAGCCGCTGGCGAAAGCACACCAAACTCGTGGGATGAAACCCGGCGTAATCCACCGCCAGACCCAGAGCCTGTTTCCAACCCAAATGAAGGCGGACCCGCTCCAGGGCCTGGCGGTCCGGGGCCTTCTCCATAAACGGCAGCAGCGTCACCCCCGCCACTTCCCGAATTGTTGCGGCCCAAAATCCATTGGAATCCACGATTTACGATTTACAATCTGATACGTACCTCATTGCGGCACGATACAGAGCATCCATGATGAATCATGAATCACAAATGGTAAATCATAAATCCATCGCGATTCGGATTGGGACCTCGGGGTGGCATTACGATCATTGGATCGGCCGGTTCTACCCCCAGAAGATGCGCAAGGAGAATTGGCTGGAGTTCTATGCCCAGCACTTCGACACGGTGGAGATCAACAATACATTCTACCACATGCCGTGAGAGCAGACGATGGTCCATTGGCGCGACAAGGTGCCTGCCGGCTTCCTCTTTGCGGTCAAAGCCAGCCGCTATATCACGCACATCAAGAAACTGCACGACACCGCCGCAGAGGTGGTCCGGTTCTTCGCCCTGGCGAGCCTGCTCCAAGACCGCCTGGGTCCCGTGCTCTATCAACTGCCGCCGAGCCTGCACAGGAATCTCGAACGGCTGGACGAGTTCATTCAATCGCTGCCGGGGCGGGACAACGCGGTCTTCGAGTTCCGTCACGATAGCTGGTACGACGAGGAGACATTCAGCTTGATGAACCAGCGAGGCGTCGCGCTGTGCGTCCACGATATGGGCGACAAAGCCCCGCCTCGAATCGTCACCGGCGGCGTCGCCTACGTCCGCTTCCACGGCACCAGCGGCCGTTACGCCGGCAGCTACCCCGATGCTATGCTCCAGGACTGGGCCGACTGGCTCAAAGCCCAGATTCCCAACGTCCGCGCCATCTACGCCTACTTCAACAACGACATCAGCGGCCACGCCCTCAACAACGCCCGAACCCTCAAACAAATCATGGGTGTCGCGTAGGGTGTGCATCGCACACCGATTCCTCCCATGTCAGTCCCGCGAGAACAGGAGTGCAGGTTCTCTCCGGCAGAGACGCCGGGACGCGATGGCTATCGAGGAACAGCCCGCAACAATGTGCCGGACCCCGCTTCGGTCCCCTCCAACGCATTCCCGCTCCAACTCTGCCCTCTGCCCTCTCCCCCGCTTTTCTCCTTGCCCTTGCAGGGTGCAGCCGCCATAATAACCGGATGGCTTGTGTGCCTGAAGACGGGCGACATCGAAAATGGAGCAGCGCGGTCAATCGGCTCATTTGAGGAGTGTAGAGACGCATGTGTAAGCGAGTGTGGGTGGGTCAGGTGGGTCACAGGATTGGATGCGCGAGGTTGAATAGTTAGGTGACTGTCCACTTGTGCCGTGTGTTCGGGCGCGAAGCAGGAACATCGTGCTGGCGAACACCCGGAGGAAGGAGTGAAGCGATGAGACTCGACGTATCCGTTCGTCTGGTTGTCGGCCTGATGATTCTCAGCGGAGTTTCGCCCGCCCAGGCATTTGGCGATACCGCGGCACCGCTGCCCAATTGCACTCCGGTGTCCGGGCTGTCGGGAGCCGCCGGCGGCGAGCAGCAATACAGGATCGACGTTCCCAGCGGCTGTACCGAGTTGACCATCACCATCACCGGCGGCATCGGCGACGCCGACCTCTACGTCAAGAGAGGCAGTCAGCCGACGGCTATCAGCTTCGATTACCGTCCCTACCTGATTGGCAACGAAGAGGTGGTCACAATCGCCGACCCATCCGCCGGGACCTGGTACATCATGGTCCGGGCCTACCAAGGTTACAGCGGTCTGACCTTGCAGGCCTGCTTCGTCGGCGGTGGGACGACACCGCCAGATGAGCCGGTGGCCGGAATCGTTCCCGGCGACATCTGCTGCGACTTCCGCCCAGGCGATCGGGTCGTCCTGCTGGTGGTACCGCTGGACAACGATGGCCACCATGCGGCGGGGCTCTATCCTGGCACGATGGGGACAGTGGTCTGCTGCGATCATAGCGATCCGGGCTTGCCCTTGTTTGTAAGTTGGGACAACTGGACGAACGGAAAGAGCAATTCCTCGTTCTGCGATCCGCCCGTGATCTCCTATACGCCGAATTCGGGTTGGTGGATGGCTTGCACGCAAATCACCAGACCCGGACAGCCGATTGGTTCGTGCCCGCGGGCGCTGATGGCCAAATGTAGTGGAAAGGTGGTGGCTCTCACAGCGGATTCCGCGAACGCATACGCAGGCAGGACAACGCTGACGCTCCAGACGAACGCTCGGGTTGGCATATCTGCCACGGCCAGCGCGACTTCCGCCGCGGGAGGTACGTGGACCGCCTCGCTGACGCCATCCACCGTGGGCCCGGCACACGCGACCGTCGAGCTTTCCGTCAGGGGCACGAATGTGAATGCGGGTGTGCTGGCATGCGGAGAGACGACAAACGTAGCCACGGTCACTCTGTCACTTGGGCCACCTGAGCTCCCCAGCGACGACGGCGACCTCACGCCGCCCATCACAGTCACCAGTCTGCCGGAAGACCCAGGTGCCGGGGGATCGACCGCTCTTATTGCCATACGTGACAGCTACGACTGGCGAGTCGCCCTCGCATTGCCGTTGGAGGATCAAGGGGCGTGCGGCAGTTGCTGGGCGTTCGCATCTGCCAAGGCTTTTCAAGCGAAGATAGAGCTTAACAATGGAGGGGACGTGGACCTCTCCGAACAGGATCTGGTAGTCCGGGCAAACGCAAGCGGTTGCTGCGGCGGGACCTTTGACGCCGCCCGCGCTCTACTGGATAGTGAGGGGCCGATTCTCGGGGATGTCTGGCCGTATCGAGAGGGGAGCACCAGGTGCCCCGTGCAGGCATCCTCACCTGGCAAGCCCGCGTACTATCATCTCCCCTACAGACCAAGGCCCAGGTCGTGTGGGGGGTATCCCCCAGACAACCGTGAGGGAATCAAACTCAGTCTGGAGCTGGATGGTCCCGGGTATCTTGCTTTCATCACGGGAGATGCCAGCTCGAACGCATTCCGGGATTTCTGGCATTCCGGCTCGTCACCAGGCAGCGTATTCCGATACAACTCGAGCGAGCAGCAATGGTTGCCAAACAGTCCCAGCAGAAAGTCCCATGCCGTCACTGTCATTGGCTGGGATGACAGCAAGCATGCCTGGCTGTGTCTGAACAGTTGGGGGCCCGGCGGGCCCAATCGCGATGGAACATTCTGGTTGGACTATGATGCGTGCGTCAAAGGCATTCAGAACTTCCGCGTCGATCTGCTCAGGCCCGCTTCCTCAGAAATGGTGGTTCAGTTCGCACCCTCCTCCACGTATGGATCCTATTGGCTGACCATTTCCGGTTCCTCGAGGTTCGTACACCTGAGCATAGGCCACACAGGTCCGCGAGGCAACGTCGAATACGCCTATTATCCGCCTCAGGATATCAATGTGTCGGTCTCCCTTAGCGGAACCAGCACAGCCATAATCAACGCCACGGCAACGGCCCCGGGACATAGCGACTTCGACAAGTACTGGAGCATCAGCAAGAGGATCGACGATGCGCGCCTGGCAGGCAGGAAGATCCAGATCAAAGCGACCTTCGATACCGCGGCCGGAACCGCCACCTACAACAGCCCACAGTTCAACTCGAACTCAGCCTTTGAATCTGGAGGCTTCCAGTGACGCCGCCGCCAACCGGCAACTGACAACTCGCTTTCTCAACCGCCGATGAACGCCGATTCACGCCGATTCCGACTCCGTCATTGCGAGCGAAGCGCGGCAATCTCCCTTTCATGTCATTCCCGCGAAGCTTGTCCTCGACCTGATCGGGGAGCGGGAATCCAGGTTCTCTCTCAACCGCAGAGAGCCTGCCCGCGCGGAGGCGGGGGACGCTGAGGGTCGCAGAGGAAGTCTCTCTTTCAAACCAACAGCGAGCAACCATCAGCCAACAACCGACCCCTGAACGCCGACCCCCGCTCATCAACCGCAGAGGAACGCCGATCCCGACTCTGTCATTCCTGCGCAAGGTCCCCCCTCGACCTGATCGAGGGCAGGAATCCATCTTCCGAGAACTGTGAACTGACAACCGACAACTGGCCGCGGTGCGCCTGTGAGGAAGCCGCGAGACGCCGGTTGCCGGTCCCCCGTGGGCCGGACGCATGGGGTGACCCCAAAGATGACGCGGAGATTCGCAGAAGGGGAAGTGCGTAGCTTTGGCCCTGAAAACTTTGCCTGTGCCAGTAGAACCCGCGGCACAAGCGCCCCGTACCCATCCCGGCTCTTTGACGGATTCACCGAGAGTCCTCGTCCCAATTCGAATTGAGTATGGCGTCCCCAGATAACCCCAGATAACCGTGGGCAGGAAGATCCAGATCAAAGCGACCTTCGACACCGCGGCGGGAACATCCACCTACAACAGTCCGCAATTCAATTCTACGTCCGCCTTTGAATCCGGAGGCTTCCAATAACGCTCCCGGCGTCCACAGGAACCACGCGATCCCCGCGGACTCTTTTACCGCAGAGGATCGCAAAGGGGATATCAAACCGCCGATTCCGGCTCTGTCATTCCCGCGGAGGCGGGAATCCAGGTTCTGGGAACCGACAACTGACAAGCGACAACTGATTGTTTACCACGGAGGTTCATTCCACATGGATTTCAAACCGACCCCTGACACACCTGATCCCCGACCCCTTTCCTCTGCCGCCACAGAGGTCACGGAGGCACAGAGGACACGGAGCAGGATGCAAGAAGGTAAGAACGCAGGAAGGTAAGAACTGCCCAATCCGCAATCTGAAATCCCAAATCCGCAGTCTGGGCGTCCCGCCCGGCCTCCTCTTCAATCACAAATCCGGCCTGGGATGGAATAATGGAATCCTGGAATCCTGGAATGCTGGGTGGGCTGAGCCTCCCACTTCACACTTCAAACATCAAACTTCACACTTCGCAATTCCCTTGCCTTCCCCTCCTGCCTTCGCCATAATACCGGTAGTTTGACACCTCTGATGAAGCTGCGACAAGTTGGTTGACGGCCCATATAGGCCAGACGGATGTGGTGAGGGTGACATACGTGGGATGGTTGTCAGAGTGACGAAAGGCCAGAAGGACCCTACAGCAAGGCGGAGTTGGACGCTGGGGTGTGTCCCTCGCTACCTGGAAATCGGCATGTAAAAGGGACCCACGTCGGCGCCGAATTGGGACCCACCTATGGCATACTATACACCCTTACGTCACGCCGTCA
>JAFGJR010000008.1 GCA_016928975.1 Sedimentisphaerales bacterium
GCAGAGGTGGTCCAGTGAACTGTATCTCCGACTGTATATAAATTACCGCCGGTGCTTACTGAATAGGTAAACATTCTGTCACTGGAGTAGAGGCTCTCCACGGGCGCCGCCGTCAGGATGAGGATGACCACGATTCTGCGCAGGAGGCGGGGCGCGGTGAAGGAAAGCCACGGCCCATTGGGACCATTCGCCCGCCAGAGGCGTCCGGCCTGCATGGCACGGAGCAGACAGAAGGACCAACCGCCGGCCAGCAACGCCGCCAGCAGGATCGACGCCCAGGGCAGGGTGCGTCCTTGGCCCGCCGGCAGAGGCAGCAATGACACGTCGACGGGGTCCGCGGTCGCCACAACCATCGGCAAGCTGCGCTTGCCGCTGCCACCCGGCTGGAGGGCGTCCGACGCGACTGCTTCGCGGCGCCAGGCCGACGGTTCGACCGCCCAGAGCACCACCACCAGAAACACCAGAATCGCCTTGCTCTTCATGGATGCACCCTTTCCTGAGGCCGTTGTCTATCCCATTGTACGAAAAACCCGTCCGGATCGCAAGACACAGTCCGCACCGTGACGCACGAGCCGGGGATGTTGCCCCTACAGGCGGCAAAAGGGACGCGTAAACGCGGTACTCCCGCGAAGAACCGCACGTGGTGTTCCCCCTGAAGGGAGGGGCCGGGGGCAAACCTACACATTTCACAATCGTCATACTGGCAATTCCGGGGAAAGAGGGCCAGGGCGGCAATTTGAGATCTTGGGGCGGAAGGCCCGACAGATCAGATTCGTGTCATTGGTGTGAATTCGTTGTTCAAAGACTTGGCGGTTGCGGCCGGAGGCCGTGATGGGTTCTCCGGGTCCCCCGCCTTCGCGGGGGCAGGCTCTCTGTGCCTCTGGGGTGAGTCCTGAGTCCACAGCCGGGGGCGGCTGTGCTACATCTGTTGGGGACTTCCGGGCACGCCTTGTCTATTTCGGCATCTGAATTGAGTATGCTGACCGCCGATTCCAATGTACCGGACCCCGTTTTGTTCCCACAGGGGCTGGCGGCCAACGGAGCCGGCGGCTTGGTTTCATCTGGCCGGGAGGAGGTAGATGTTGCGAAACTCGATGGGGCCGCCTTCGCTTTGCAGGCCGATATAGCCGGAGCCGGGCCTGGCGCGCACACCTTCGTTTTGCAGGACGCCGTTGACGAAACAGCGGATCATGCCTCGCTTGCAGACGATCTCGCAGGTGTTCCATTGTCCGACGGGTTTCTCGCTGACCGGCGCCATCTTCTCAGCGACGACGAACCGCTTGGTGATGTCTTGCCGGTCGATGCCGTTCACCGTCAGGCCGGCGCCGTTCATGAGGACGAAGTCGCCGGCGTTGCCGGCCTTCAGTTGACATTCGACGCAGGTGGGCCAGATCTGGTCGGGCTCGGTCATGTGCAGCAGGATGCCGCTGTTGGCGACCTGTCCGGGCCAGCGCCACTCGAGATGCAGGAGGTAGTTCCTGTACTTGTTCCCGGTGCGGATGTAGCCGTCCGGTTGTCCGGTGCAGTGAAGGATGCGGCCGTACATGCGCCACACGTCGTTGACATCGACGATCGGATCGGCGATGTAGCGATACCAGCCGCTGAAGTCATTGCCATCCCACAGGACTACCTTCTTCCTGGGCGACGGGCTCTTGGAGGCGCTCTGACAGCCTGCCAGGACCAGCAATATCATGGTCACCATCACGCATCTCATCCCACTCGCTGCTCGCGACATGGCTTTGTCCTCACCAAAGAATCAGCAGAAAACCTCTTCCGGACGGTCCCGGCCGGACGCCGGTTGTTCTATTGACGATTGAACGGCCAAATGTAACCGACGATGTCACCCCCGCGCAGGCGGGGGTCCAGGAATGCCCCGGAAGCTACTGGATTCCCGCCTTCGCGGGAATGACAGGGTCAGTTCCGTGGTTTGATTGGCTATTCAATACTCAATAATTACTCCATCAGCGGTACCGGAGTCAATCTGAAAATGGTCCTGTCAGTGCGTACGACTCCTTCGCCATTTCCTCCAGGCGCCGGGGCCGCCTTTGCGAACGTGCATCAGCCGGCGGATAACCTTCGATACCCTGCTGTCGGGCCGGCGCTCGGCCCACGTCAGGAGCTTGTCCTGCAGCAGAAGACGAAGGCCGACCAGCTCCAGGCCAATCGGAATCAGCCATGATCCCGGCGTCAACGGCGTCAGGAGCGCCAGAACCCCCAGGACGATGAGGATGACCCCGACGGTCTTCCTCGCGATTCTTCTCGTCCGCATCTTCCAGGAGTCACCCCCGGCCGACGGCGGTGCGGTCTCGCGCGTGTCCGTCATAGTCCCTCACAGCACGTCACCGACTCCCCCGGCGGGCGAGGATCGATGCGATCTCATCCATCGTGCGGTTCATCGCGGCCATCGTCTTTGCGAACGGCTCCGGCGTCTTCATGTCCACTCCCGCTTCCTTCAGGATCTCGATCGGGTAGTCCGACCCGCCGGCCGAAATGAAATCGAGGTAGTTCTGAGCGGCCCCCGTCTCGCCCGTGAGGACCCTTTCCGCCATCGCCGTGGCGGCAGTGAAGGACGTGGAGTACTGGTACACGTAGAAGTTGTAGTAGAAGTGCGGGATATAGGCCCACTCGACGGCGTACAGGTCGTCGATCTGGCAGATGCCCTTGTCGTGGCCGTAGTACCGCTTGAGAATCTCGCCGTAGAGCTGGGTGAACGTGTCGCCCGTCAGCGGCTCGCCCTTTTCCGCCTTCTCGTGGATTCGCAGCTCAAACTCGGCAAACTGCGTCTGTCGAAACACCGTGCCGCGAATCCCGTCGAGGTAATTCATCAACAGCGACAATCTCACGTCGTCATCCTTGATCTCGCCGAGCACTTCGTGGATGAGCAGCGCCTCGTTGAAGGTGGAGGCAACCTCGGCCACGAAGATCGAGTAGTCCGCCAGCGGGTACGGCTGGCTCTTGTTCGAGTAGTAGCTGTGCATAGCATGGCCCATCTCATGGGCCAGCGTGCTGACGTCGTCGTACTGGCCGTTGTAGTTCAGCAGAACGTATGGGTGCACGTCGTAGGCACTGCCGTTCGAATAGGCGCCGGAGCGTTTGCCCGGCGTCGGATACGCGTCGATCCATCGCTGCTCGAAGGCCCGTGCGGCCGCCGCGCGATACTCGGGGCCGAGCGGCTCCAGGGCATCCAGATACAGCTTCTTCGCCTCGTCGAACGTGTACTTGAGGTCGAGCCCCTTCACAACCGGGGCGTAGATATCCGAGTACTTCAACGTGTCCACGCCCAGCATGCGTTTGCGGAGCTGAAGATACCGGTGAAATGTGCTCATGTTCTCGTGGACGTTCGCAATCAGCTTGTGATAAACCTCGGTCGGGATGTTGTTCTTGTCCAGGGCGCGTTGCAGACAAGAGTCATAGTTCCTTGTCCTGGTGTAGAAGACGTGCGTCTGCATGTGGGAGTAGAGATCGACGCCGAATGTCTGCTTGAATCTGGCGATGGCGGACCAGAAGGCCTCAAACACGGCCTCGCGATCCGCACGGTTGGCCGAGGCGCGGTGCAGCGCATAGCCGGCCTTGTTGAGCAGCGCCGTCGTGCCGTCGCTCAGCGTGATCTGCGGGTATGGCATCTCCGCGTTGCTGAAGACTGTGTAGATCGAGCCGGGACCGTCCACGATCTGCCCGGTCCGGGCGAGGATCTTCTCCTCCTCCTGCGAGAGGGTGTGCGCTTTGCCACGAAGGATATCGAGCAAGTAGAGACGGTAGACTCGCAGGTCCGGCTCGGCGGCAATGAAGGTCTCGATCTCCTGCTTGTCCAGCGCAACGAGCTCCGGCTCAATGAATGACGCCCTGGTGCCGTACTCCGTGACGAGCTGCTGGACCTCCTGCTTCATGGCCAGGTACATCGCGTTGCGCGTGTCCTCGTCGGACTTCATCGACGCATAGCTGCGCAGCCGACCCAGCTCTTTGGAAATCTCGCTGTTGAGCTTCAAACAGGCAAGCAGTTGCGCGCTTGACTGTGTGAGCTTGCCTTTGTATTGCAGGATGCCGTCCAGCCGGCCCGCCAGATCCCCTTTGGCCTGCGCCCACGCCCGGTCGGACGCAAACAGGTCCTCCAACCGCCACTTCTCTGCCGCAGGCACGTCCGAGCGTTGACGCATCTGCCCCTTGCCATCCGTCGCAAACAACCAGATTCCGATCGCCATCGAAGCACCCAGCATCCACAATCGTGTCATTGCGTTTCCTCGTTTGCCATTCATACGCCCACCACAGTTGTCCGGCCACGCAGCTACAGACGCGCGGACATCGTAAGGTTCAGCCACTCGTGCCGTCAAGGTTCTAACGCCGACGATCCTTGCCCGTCACCCACTGCAGCAGGTATCATTCCGTGTAACGAATGTGCCTTGCTCATGGGGCGTTGTGAATGATGTCTGTCAGCGGATTCCTGCTGGGGATCGCCAGCGGCGGGGTGTGCCTGGCCTATTGTGCGCCGGTCCTGGTGCCCTATCTACTCGGTGAGGGGAGAACCCTCCGCGCGAACCTCGTGCTGGTTGGCGGCTTTCTCAGTGGGCGGCTGGCAGGATATATGACCTTCGCCGTCCTCGCCTGGTTCACGCATGCCGTGCTCATCGAGAACCTGCCTCACCGAAAGGTCATCTTTGGCCTCGTCACCGTCGGCCTGGCGACTCTTCTGATCGCCTATGGATTCATCGGCCGCAGCCGCAACTGCCCGGTGGCTTCGCCGGGCGCCGCGGAAAGGCTGGTCGCCCGTAGAGACGCAAGATCTTGCGTCTCTACAATGCTCATGCCCATATCCCTGGGATTCCTGACCGGGGTCAACGTCTGTCCACCGTTCTTGCTGGCCTTCACCAGTGCGGCCCAACTCTCCCAGCTTTGGGAGAGCCTGCTCTTCTTTGGCGCCTTTTTCGTCGGGACTTCTCTCTATGTCGTTCCGCTGCCGTTGGTGGGCCTCGCCGGCCGACACGAGAGAATCCGGATCGTCGGGCGGCTGGCCGCTGGCGTCGTCGGCTTGTTCTACTTATACTCAGGGACTGTGAGCACAGTATCTGCCTTCAATTGAGGGGTGAGAACATGGCCGAGGGCGACAGCAAAACACGACGCCTGGTCAAGACGACCGTCTTGACCCTGCCGCTGGCGCTGTTGATGGGACTGACGATCACGGGCGGCCCACAATTGCAGGAGTCGCCCCCCGACGGCCTCCGGCTCACGGGAATGATCGTCGCCTACCTGTTCACGGTGGGGGTCTTCTTCCTGATCGTCTTGACCGGCCGCACCTACAAGTACCGCGTCGCGCTGTACGTCGTCTACGCCGTGTCTTTCGTCATCAGCTTCATTCCAGAGCTCATCGGGACTCGCGGCAGCATGGCGATCACCCGCGCGGACATGATCCAAGGACACACGCCCTTCTGCCACATGGTCATTCCCACGACGCTGATTCCGGCGGCCCTGTCTCGCACGATCATCTTTCCCGGCTCCATGCTCGAAGGATTCGGCGCCATCGGCTTCATGCTCGTGATCTGGCTGACGGCGTCGATCACGCTCGGCCGGGGCTGGTGCAGTTGGGCCTGCTTCTACGGCGGGCTCGACGAAGGTTTCTCCAGGATCGGCCGAAAGACCATTCTCAAGCGCATCGACAGGAAATGGACCTACCTGCCGTTCGCGATTCTCGTGGCGATTGTGCTGCTCTCGGCGGTGAAACTGACCCCCATGTACTGCGTGTGGCTGTGTCCCTTCAAGACTGTCACAGAGTTCGCGGCGGTGACGTCGGCCACCTTTCTGGTGCAGACCATTATCTTCGTGACCCTGTTCGCAGCCCTGGTCGTCGTCCTGCCCATCCTGACCAAGCGAAGGGTACAATGCGGCCTGTTCTGCCCGATGGGCGCTTTTCAATCCCTCACGAACAAGCTCAACATCTTCGATATCCGGATCGATCCCGACAAATGCGTGCAGTGCGGCCGATGCGAGAGCTCCTGTCCGACGTTTTCGATCGACCGTGAAACGATCGAGAAAGGCACGACCCGCATCACCTGCACGAAGTGCGGCCGGTGCGTCGATGTGTGTCCCCAAAAGGCCATCTCGTACCACATCAAAGGCACGCCCGTCGGGATCAAATCCCACATCGCCCGTATGGCGTTCCTGTACCCGGCCTTTCTGTTCCTGGCCGTCATGAGCGGCGCCATGATCAGCACCGCCATCTACCGCGTCCTCCTGCTGGCTACCACGGGCAGCATGATCCGGTGAGGAGTGAGCCGATGTCCCGAATCAAAGCCTATCTCGCGTATGCCTGGGCGTTCCTGGCCGGACCCATTGTGCTCGCTGCCGTCTTCGGCATGCCTTTCTTTGCGAGCCAGCTCGTTGCCGTCACCGGCCTGCACGTCCACCCTCGCTACACCGGCGGCGAAGTCGCCCAGACCATCGATCATGAACGATACCGGACCCTGGTCCATCGCCCCGTGTTCGACGGACTGATCGGCCAAAGAACCACCGGGTTCGTTCAGATCCGGTGGCAGCCCACGGAGGCGAACCTGCCCGAAACCATCGACGAGCAGATCGACTTCGATCAGGACGGCAAAGCGGATTTCCGGGTCCGACTGGATATCCGGACGGACGTCGCTATCCTGGAGCTGATCGACCGTCGCGTCCGGTCCACTCATGAGATAATAAGGGTTGAGAATAGCAGGATCTTGCGCGTGGACCTGCGGAGGAAGCCCGACTGACGTCCCGTCCACGCCACGCGGGTCCGTCTTACCCGCGACGCTTGACGGCGTTGGTCCGCCAGTGGCGCTTGCCCTCGAGGAAGGCGGTAGTGCCCTTGTGCTTGATCTTGCGCAGGTTGCGAAGGTGGGCATCGCCGTGACCGTCCCTGAGGAAGTTGAGCTTCGTGCAGGTCCTGAACAGGTCGCACTGCCAGCAGCCGTCGTATCCCTTGTCGCGATTGCACATGCGGATCTCACAGTACGGCGGGCCGCCGTCGCCCCGGCAGGTCTTGTTGCAGCGCAGCTTCGGCAGCGTTTCCAGCACTTTGCGGCATTGCGGATAGCCCTCGAACGCCTTGAAGAACGGGATCTTGGCGAGGACCTTGGCCAGGTCGGCGAAACGCTCCCGTTCCAGCTCCTTGTGCAGGTCCCGGGCCAGATTGGCGATGGTCCCCTTGTAGCCGGAGCAGTCGCCGCAGTACAGGCCGCAGCACGCGATCAGCCTCTCCCCGCCAGTCAGGACTCTCCTACTCTTCTTGCCTTCCTTGCTCATAGCTTCACCAGACGCCTCTCACAACTCACGACGATTCCTGTTTCGTCACATCCGTCGCCGTCTCCATCTCCTCATGCGAATGGAACACATACGAATCGAGCCCACGAGCTATTACCATGATTCGAGACACGCGCGTCATAGTAAGCTTCCACCGCACGAACTGCAAGTGCAGAGGCTCAACAGAAAGGGCTCGCGCCGTGACGGCGTGAGCCCTCTGTGGTGCAGTTCGCAAGCCGCCGTCGCGTACAGCGGCGGTTTGCCGCGTCACTGTCTTGTCTATTCTCTGGCTGGCAAGGGTCTTGTGAGACCGACGTCATCGATATAAAGCAGACCGCTGTCGCCCGGCGACGGGTCCGCCAGATCCCCCACGCCGATGGACATCGCCTTGATGCGATCGAGGCTCACTCCGGTGAAGTCCACGAGTGGGACCTTCCACTCGGACCACTTCGTGGCGGTCACGATCGACGCATCGGGACAGACGACCGCGGCGGTGCGATTCGACGTATCCTTGAGGGAAACGTACAGAGGTCCCGGCCCGTTGCCCGCCCTGGCCTGGACGTAGAGAACCAGCGTATCGACCCCGTCGACCGTCCAGTCCTGAGCCGGGGCGAAGGTGCGCTCCGTCTCGCTGTACCAGGGCGAGTTCACATTGTTGTAGTCCAGCGGCATCGACTGCTTGCCGCCGTGTACAATCGTCTGCTCGGTGAACGGTTCCGTGGCGTTCCCGACCGTCGCACCACTGCCATTGCCAGGATTGCCCGGTGGCGGTTCTGTGTAGCCAAGACCGTCGATCCAGCTCTGGAATATGCGGCTGCCAACGTCGTCCGTGTAATCCTCGAAATCATCGATCGGTATCATAGTGGCGAAGCTCCAGACGGCGCCCGGCTGCACGGTGTCGTCCGCTCCGATCTCATCGACCCGCCAGAAGTACACGCTTGCGGACTGAAGCTCACCCGGCAGGAAGTTCGGGTCTTCCAGGATTCCCTTGTCCACCTCCGGGGCGCCCTGGGTGACCGCCTCCAGGCTGTCGCCGAAATACACGTGGTGCGTCGCGGCCCCGGTCCCCGCCAGCCACGTCAGGGACGCGGCGGGCGACGCCGTGTTGGACCCATCCGCCGGGGACGGATCGTAGGCGATCAGAGGTTGCGCGAGGAAGCTCCACACGTCGCCCGGATAGACCGTCTTCAAATCGGATCCGATCTCGTCCACGCGCCAATAGTAGGTCACGCCCGGTTCCATCATGGGGTAGTAGAATATGTTGCCGACTTTGCGGGGGCCGATCAGATCTTGAGCCGTCAGGTTCGGGTCGGTCCCCACGTAGATGTTGTGCAGGCGGATCGTATCGAGAGACTTCCACGACAGCATCGGTAACACGACGTCTCGGGCGCCGTCAGCCGGAGTAGGACCCCAGGCCTTGATCCGCGGAGAAGCCGGGACCTGGAAAAGCTGCTTCACCTCATCGGCCGAGATGGCCCGACTGTAAATGCGGGCCTCGTCGAGGACGCCATCGAAAGCCTCGTGTTCGTCCGGGTTGCTATCGTCGCTGACCGAGGCGACCGGGTCGAGGGTGGTCAAACCGGTGTAGGTCCCCTCCGCCACTTTATCCCCGTTCGCATAGACGACATAGTTGCCGTTGTTCCACGTCAGAACGATGTGGTGCCAGGTCTTGGTCTTCAGGGCTATGATGTCCGCCTGGCGCGCGTGCGTATCACCAAGACCCAGCGACAGGGTATTCACGCCGCTGTTCATGTAGAGTTGGATGCGATTGGAGTAAGGCGGACGGGTGGTGTGCCCGAAGAAGTAGCGGGTCCGCGCGGCCTGGGGCTCCGTCAGGTATCCCCATACAGAGACCGTCCCTGCCGTCACGGACATGCCCGTCGTGGCGAACTCGACACCACCTTCGCCGTCTGGCGGTGAGAGAGACAAGCCGCCACCAAAACGTGCCGGGATCCATTCGACGCCCTGCCCATAGACGGTGCCATCGTATCCGTTGCCGGAAGCATCGGCGGCGATTGTCCCGCTCTCTTCGTCCAACGTGAAATGGGCAACCAATCCCGTCTCAAGGTCCGCCTGCGCCACCCCGATCCCAACCACCAGAAACGCCATGATGCATGCTGCTGTGACATGTCGCGTGAACATATGCATCCTCCGTAGACAACCAGACCATGCGCCCAGGCCGCTCCACAAACACTGCAGGGGCCGGAGTGCCTTGATGACCGTATTGAATCTCAAGCGCCACCCTCATTGTAGGTGTGCGCCGGCGAAAATGCAAAGGAATTCACGGGACCGTATTGGGCCTGATAACACCGAGGCCCACACCCTGGGGTGTGGGCCTCGGGCACCACTCACAAATCATCAGTCGCCAATCACAGATTCTCATGGCTTGATGACACGGACGTCGTCGATGAACAGCATACCGCTGCCATCCGCCACCGGAGCGTTCCGGTTGCCGACGCCGAGGTACATCTTCGTGACCCTGGTCATATTGACGCCGGTGAAGCTGCTCAGCGGCATCAACACCTGGGTCCAGGTATTGGCGTTCACCACCGTGGCATCCGTCACCATAGCCAGCTTGTTCGAGCTGTCCTGAATAGCGACGTAGAGATCCTGGGTGCTGTTGTACTTCGGACTGTCAATCACGGCCCCTTGCCACTGGCCGGTCACACTACCGGTCGTCTTGATGCCCTCGAACTGGAACGTCCGCTCTTCTCCGGCCACATGGGAGGTCACGCAGATACCGATGTACACGGGAGCCGTCATCACGACCTCCTGCGTGCCGACCATCGTCCAGGCGCTTCCATCTGGAGAATGGTAGCCGGCGAACGTGTCGCCGATACGCTCCAGCTTCACCCAATACGGCGGCGCGACCACAGCTACGGAATCGCTGTTGCCGGAAGCGCCGTCGGTGGCGTTACGGTACTGGAAGCTGGCGCCGTTGCCGGCGGCGGAAGCAGCCGAGTGAGCGGTCATCACCATCATCGCGTGCATGGAGCCGCCGTCGAGGCTGTCGCGAATCATCACGCCGCCTTTGGCCCAGGCGTTCGAGCCGGTGCCGTTGCTGGTAACCTTGGCGACGATCGTTGCATCGCCGTTGAGGCTCTTGTAGGCGAAGGTGAACTCATCGCTGTTGTTCCAGATGTCGGCGCCATCGCCGGTGAGGGTCATCTTGCCGCCGGTTTCAGTGACCGATACGTCGTTGACGGCCGGATAGCCGCGGACGTACAGGCACAGCGTGTCAACGCCGTTGACCGTCCAATTCTGAGGCGAGTCAAACGTCCGCCCGGCCTCTGAGTAGAACGGACTGTCGGCGTTGTTGTAGGCGAAGGGCATGGACGACCCGCCGCCATGAATGATGGAATGCTCAGAGAACGGCTCGCTGGCATAGCCGACGGTCGAGCCGGTGCCGTTGCCCGGATCGCCGGGAGCGGGCTCGGTGTAGCCCCAGCCGTCGATCCAGGTCTGGAA
>JAFGJR010000059.1 GCA_016928975.1 Sedimentisphaerales bacterium
GAGGCCGTGATATGTCAGGCATTTCCACGACACCTGTAGAAGGTTGGCTGCAATCAGGCACCACTGTTCGCTTGGCCGGGTTCGACTGGCATCCTGTCGCTCATCCTCTCCTGCCCTGCAGTCCGCAGTGCGTCGTCAAAGGTCAGGCGACGGTCTTCTTTCTGCGGCAGCATCCCCACGGGAACATCTGGCTGCTGAAGAAGTTTCATCCCGGGCGGCGTCCTTCCGACGAGTATCTGACTTCAGTCAACCGATGTCTTCCGGGCGGCGTTGGAGTGTTCACCTGCACGCAGCGGCGATTCATCGATAAGTCACAGGTCGATGGCGTTCATTCCCAATACAAGAATCCGGATCTATTCGGGTGGCTTGAAGGGACGGTTCTGATGCCCAAGTGTCCGGGAATGCCTTGGGTTTGCCGGGCCGATGATCTGCGTAATGGGGACGTAGCATGGGCGGCGGATCAGCGCCTGCGAACGGCCATGAACCTTGCCCGGATCATCGACTGGCTGGAGACCCGCAGTATCGCTCACCGCGATCTGTCCGCAACGAACGTCTTTGTCGGGGATGACGGCCGTGTCTACCTGATCGACTTTGACTGTGTTTATCATCCGAGTCTTCCCTGGCAACTGAATACAACCGTCGGGACACCCGGCTACATGGCGCCGTTCCTCAGGGCTGCAAATGGTGAATGGGACGGGGTGCGTTCCTGGCGAACCGGTGCCGACCGCTTCAGCCTGAGTATCCTGGCCTCGGAGTTCCTGCTGATTGATCCTCAGACGAGCTCAAGACATGAGGACGGCACATTGTTCGCCCAGTCTCACCTCAACAGCAAAGGGCATGAGCACGTGCAGCGACAGATTGCTCATCTGGCGGGGATTGACCGTGGATGTGCTGACCTGCTTCGACGAACGATGGAGGCCAGCGACTTCGATGCCTGCCCGAAACCCGGCGAATGGGTTGCCGGTCTCAGGAGACCGCTATCCCGCCACAACTCGCCTCAACCCGAATCTGGGCGTCCGGCGCCTTGGGTCGACGCCGTCTGCCATCGCTGTGACGCTTGCATCCGTATCCCGCCAGATCGGTTCGAGGAACTCAAGGCCCGGCACAAGCCTCTGCTCTGTCGGCCATGTCTCCAGGAATACCTTCAGGAGCAGACGGCGTCGCGGCTTCGTCGCGATGAGCAATACCCCGAAATCGTCTGTGAGCGATGCATGAGGCCTGCTCGCATGCCTCGGGACAAGCTGGATAACCTTCGCGCCAGGGGTAAGCCGATTCTCTGCTCACAATGCCTAAAGGTCCAACTCGCTGTCTGGCAGGCCGAAGCCGCACAACATGCCGCGGAGTTTCCTCGAACGCTCTGCTCCAGATGCTCGAAGCCGGTTCGCGTTCCAAGAACGAAACTGGACTACCTTCGTTCGGCCGGCAAGGCCGTCTTGTGTCTGGATTGTCTGGACGCACGGTCGGGAAGAGCCCGTTCAACTACGCATTCCCCGTCATAGATGCGCCCGGTTTTCCAGAAAAAGCATTCCTGCCTTTACCTGTAGAGGCGAGTGACGGACTCGCCGGAGGATTCCTTTCAGGAGGTTTGAATCATGTCAGAAGAGAAGACAAAACCCATCGCGAGTAGGAGATTCGACCGCGTCCAGGTGGCGATTTGGCGGTTTCCTCGGCCAAACGGCGGGAGCCGACTGTCTGTCTCCTTCTCGCGCAGCTATCTGGACAAGAACGATCAGTGGCAGGACTCCGGCTATTTTGATGAGCGCGATCTGCCACACATCCAGAGGGGGCTGGGCTGGGCACTGGAAGAGATGCCTCGCTTCGACGATTCGTTTCCGCCTGAGGCGTAGGGACGCCATCTAGCGCGAGTAACGATCGGCGCCGTGTCGGCCAACGGCGATGAACACCCCCTTTGTTCCCTGCGGCTGGCTGGGCAACCGCGCCGCCCGGCCGGCTGCGGGGTTTCATAAGGAGAAACACATGCACATGAGTAACGACAGACGTCTTCCCGATTCGGCCCGCCATCTGCCGGGTGCTGATCGGCAGTCGCCCGCCCCAAGCTGGCCCATCTGCACGCCGACCTGGTCTTCTCGGGTCCGCGAGGTGTTCTCCGGGTCCAGTTCAGTTCTGCGCCCGTGGATGGGTGCGGCCATCATCCTGGTGGGCAACGCGCTGTTCCACCTGTATTCCCAGTCCTGGCACTGGGTGCGACCAAACCACGTCGCGAGCGGATACGCTTGGCTGGCCCTTGCCGGCACAATCGTGATGATCATCGAGATCGGCCGCGACACGGTCAATCGCGACCTCTGTCCGGCGGCCTTCGTCGTGCCCTCGGCGGTTCTCGGCGTCACCAGCATCGTTGCCTTTCTGGCAGGCTGGCCGGGGATTGAGGCGTGGTTCCCGTTCTTCCCGCAGGTTGATTTCGTCGGCGAGCTTGAGATGTTCCTGATCTCCTGCGGCACGATCGCGCAGTTGATCTTTTACGGGAGGGCGGTGGGGAGGCATGCGTTTTGAGGGGGCTGACTGGTGTCAGGGCCTGGCGGCCGGTATGGGGTTGACTGAATGCGCATGCTCCGTTGCCTGAGGGCGGCGGGGCTGTTGCCTGCCCCGTGGAACACCGCAGACCATGCGTGGAGGATATGGGTCACGAGCGGTCGGCTTTGCTGCCATGCCACAGTCACTGTGCTTGCTCGCCCCCCGTCATCGCGGGCTAATTCGGGCGTTCTGGGCTGGACGCAGGACATCCAGCGATGGATAATCCTGCCCGTAGTGACAAAGGGTCTCCGAGTAGTGCCTGAGCCGGACTCTTGTTGTCATCTGTTTCGAACGGATTCTAAACCTTGAAAGGAATCACACATGGCCGCAAAGCTCCCAACCAAGAGTGAAGTCCTCGCCAGCATCGCCGAGACCACCGAATTGTCCCGCAAGCAGGTCGCCTCTGTCTTTGAGGCCCTTTCCGACCTGATCAAGAAGAATGTGGGCAAAAAGGGGCCGGGCATGTTCGTCGTGCCGGGGCTGATGAAGATCGTTGTGGTCCAGAAGCCCGCCGTCAAGGCTCGCAAGGGGATCAACCCCTTCACCAAGCAGGAGCAGATGTTCAAAGCCAAACCTGCCCGCAGGGTCGTCAAGATCCGCCCGACGAAGGCGCTCAAGGACATGGCCAAGTAATCGGTTCCGCGATCTGATCGTGACGAGTCATGGACCCCTGGCACATGGTGCCGGGGGTTTTGTTTGGGCGCTGCCGTCACGGGCCTTCTTCGATATCACTGCCCGTAAACAGCCTCGTACTCTCGCCTCAGTCGTTCGTCCAGCCCGGCCAAGACCCGATACTCCAGGGCAGATTCGTCGGGGTATTCGTTCTTGTCCATCAAGGCGATGGCGATCACATCCCTCAGGCAGTCCAAGTCCCAACGATAAAGGGTAATCGGACGAGTCCCGGCGTACTCGGCAATCTTCCTGTCCAGCCCGAACGCTTCTGCCATCGAGCCGGTGTGCCGCTTGAGTTCCCGCAGTTCGTCGCCGGTAATCCGTATCTTGTGCCGGTGGTCACAAGGTCCGGGCTTCATGGCAGACCCCCTTGATCCTCGGAAAGAAAGTACTCGTACAGATCGACATCTTTGGTTGGGTCGTAGCCTGCGATATCCTCGCCTGGCGCAATTGAAACAGAGATGACCTCAGTCCGGACGCCCTGCGGCAAGGTCCAACGGCCCCTCACAATCTGGATGTCCCGCTGCCGCGTCTTGATCTCGGGATGGCGATCCAGCCACTTTTCCAGGATATCGTAGATGTCGGGTTCGCTGAGCTTGCCGTCGCGGGTGATCTTGCCGTGCAGGAAGGGGATGATTTGGACTCGTGATGGTGTCATGGTGCTTCCTGATGTTTTGAGTAGTCACAGCGACACCGTCTGGTTCGATACTGCCGCTGCTTCAGGCTGCCACTTGTTGGGCTGGCTGGCGTCTGCTTGCCTCGCCAATCGTATCAGCGACTCCTTCTCCTGTCGTGACATGGCTTTGATCGCCGCTTCGCGTTTCAACGCCAGGCTCCGGGTGGATTGGGTCTCCTGATACTCCAACCTAACCGGAAGGCGGCTGCGGGTGTAGCGGGAAGCGGTCCCGGCGTTGTGCTGGTCACAGCGGCGGATCACGTCCTTGGCGATGCCTGTGTACAGGGAGCCGTCGGTGCACCGGAGGATGTAAACGAACCATACGTCCACTGAAGTGACTCCCTTCTTCACTGTCTTATGCTTCTTCAAGATCGCCTCGTCAGCCCCAGCTCGCGAACCCAGGCCTCGGCAGAACCAACCGCCGTGAGCCCGACTACCCCTCGGCATCCTCAAGCAAGTACCCCTTCGCCCGCTCGACCAGAAGGAGATCGTTGGCCGCCTCGCGAATGTCTCGTTGCCGTTCCATCTCAATCTCCTCGGGATCATCATCTTCGTCGTAAAGGCTGGGATCGAAGGGTTTCCTCAGTCGGGCCTTTTCCAGGTACTCGGCAAGCTGCCACCGCTCGAAGATCGTCTTGATTTCGGCCACGAACGCAGGGATCTCCGCCCGGAACTCGGCATCCTCCTCGGCGACGTGGAGGAAGTTGAGAAACTTCTCCCCAACGAGGTAATCAAGGGCCTTGTCGGTCCCGAACTCGTCCTCGATGGTCCGGGTGGCCTCGCACTGCTCAATCCAGATCTTGCACGGGTTCCATGGTTCATCATCCATACCTCAGCACCTCTGACGTCAATCCTATCCTCTTCCGCGTCTCCGGTGCAGCCTTGGCCACAACCCCAAGCAGTCTCTTGCGGAGAGCCTTGCTGATGAAACCGGGGCTTGTACACATCGTCACGATGTCTGGCGTTGGCCAACTTGGCCGTAGGCGTTTGCCGCTGGTGAACCTTCGGGTAATGGCTTTCCAGTCTTCTTCGGGCAGCCACTGTTTCGGCGAGTCGATTCTCCGGTCCACCAGCCAGTGAACCCGGCACTTCGGCCAGCGACGCATGGCAAAGTAGAGAAAGTTGCCTGCGTTGATCGGTGGTCTGTCGCTGAGCATATCGTGGTGTTCGTCAACGTGCAGGATGAAACGGGGAGTGTCGATTACCCCGTCCTTGACGGCCTTTGCCCAGAAAGCCAAAGCCTCATGATGGTTTGTGAAAACAGAATCCACCGGACGGTTGGCCCACGCGAGCAACTCGTTGAGCCGCTTGAGTGGCTCGTCAGAGCATCGAAAGTAGTCGAGATCAATGTCCAGAATCACCGACATCAGGGGGTTCCTCTTGGCTATGGTTGAAGCCCCGATTTCGTGGTGTACCGTTCGATGGCGTCGGCTCTCTCCATGGCGATGGCAACCGTCCTCGGTGCCCTTCCCTTCAGGTCATGCCAAGGGCCGCGATCTGTTGTAGCAGGTCAACAAGGGCAGCGGGCTTCCCCGAAGCTTCTCGGCTGCTTCAATCCACTCGATGACCTCATCATCCCGCAGCCGCAGATCCCGTAGCTCATCAGGGTGGAACCACGCCGCCCGAACGGACTCCCTGTCGGGACTGGTCTTCAGCGAACCCCCGACCATCTTCCCGAGGAGCACCATTCTGATCTTCGTCGTCTGACCGTCTTCGGCGAGGATCTGGTCGGCCCCCAGTAGGCCCAGCGGCTCGATAATGATGCCCGCCTCCTCCCGGGTTTCACGAACGGCGGCGCCCAGAAAATCCTCGCCGGGCTTCACACCGCCAGCGGGCAGGTACCAGGCCGTTTCACCGTCTGGCTCGCGTTCCTCGACGAGCACGTACCTGTCGTTCTCACGGACGACTGCCAGCGAGAAGAAAATGGCGTCGAAATGTGCTCTCATGTGCATGCTCCTGCCACGGCTGCAATCGTCGGGGCCGCTTGTAGACTCTCCTTCCCTTGCGGACCGGGCACCGTCGATTCTACTGCTACCTTCGCCCGCGTTGAAGCACGGCATCACAGGAGCGTGTAGAATCTCCACCATGTCTGTTGTCCCCTCGATGACCGAAACCTGCCGCTTCCTGAGCCACCCGAAGCTCGATGGTCGCTATCCAGGTGGAGAAGGCCACGAGACCGCCAGGCTGTACCTGCGGGACATGCTCGAACGTCTGGCGTTCCGCCCCCTGTTCGGGGACTCGTGGTTCCAGGCGGTGATGAACGGGGCAGAGCAGGCGGGCGAGAACGTTGCGGGCATCTGGCCGGGGCGCGGCGGGCGGTCTCTGTTGCTGGCCGCTCACTACGACCACTTCAAGGGGGTCCCTGGGGCCGATGACAACGCCGCCGCTCTGTCCATACTCATTGAAACCGGTCGGCTGCTTCATCCCTGGGCTGGTAACCACGATCTGATCCTGTGCTTTTTCGATCTGGAGGAGCCGCCGTATTTCCAGACTGACACCATGGGCAGCGTCTACTTCACCTCGCATTGTCCGATCAGCCTGGATACGCTGGATTGTGCCATCATCCTCGATCTCTGCGGGCACGATGTGGCCATTGCAGGCTGCGAGGACGTTCTCTTCGTACTCGGGGCGGAGTACTCACACGACCTGGTCCGGGCGGTACAGTCAACGGAGTCCTCGGTCATTTCGACCTGCATGTTTTCAAACAAGCGGATTGGCGATCTGTCCGATCACTACGGTTTCCGGCTGGCGGGCAGGCCGTTCCTCTTCTTCTCCTGCGGCTGGTGGAAGCATTACCACTGCCCCACCGACACCTTTGACCGGCTGAACCTCACGAAGATGCAGGGCATCGCCGAATGGCTCGTGCCGCTGGTCCGTCATCTGGACAATCACGAGATTCGTATAGACCCTGTTCACGATTTCGGCAGGATCGAGGCGGAGTCACTGAAACGGCTTACCGGAGGCGAACTGCCGCTCGTCCTGGACGGCAGCATCGCCGATGTCATACAGCGCCTGTGCCGCTGACCGGATGAGTGCAGGGTCAATCAGCGAATCCTTGGACTGTTGAAACACCGCTCGATGCCCACACGCGTCCCATCGTCAGAGCCCGCCTGCAAGGCCGGGTCCGCCAAGACCCCCCTTCAGCGATTCGATTCGGACTGCTTCGGAGGCTAATTCCGGGATGTCCGTACCGGCCAATGCCGGACGATTCGAGTACAGGTGGGGCAGGTTTGGCCCCGGGCGTGGGGGGGTTGCACGCCGACTCAGCCTTCCTCGACGACGTTCATGTTCATCAGCCGGGCCAGGTGGCGGATGCTGTCCATGTGGTCGCCGTAGACGACCACGCGGTGCAGCAGCGTCATGGCGTCCTCGGTTTGGAGCACGCTGCTCCAGTTGGCGGCCATCTTCGCCGCGTCGCGCACCTCGGTGACGATCTGAGTGCGGCAGGCATGCACGGACTTCTCCGGCACCTCGATGATCTTGCCCGTGGAGCAGAGGATCGTATCCAGGTTGACCAACTTGCCGCGCGTGATCGTCTCGCCCACGCGGTACTGGACTTCGGGCACACAGCCGCTGCCACCCACTTCGGAATGGCCGCGCAGCAGGTAGGGTGCCGGCGGGCCGTCTGCGCCGTCCATCCGCAGCGGCGCGGTGCAATGGGCGGTCCACAGCGCGTTGCGGGAGGTGTCGAAGGTCGCGTTGCCTTGGAAGCCGGGCCGGTCGGCCGCGTACTGGAACAGCAGCATGGTCAACAGCGAGTCCATATCGCCCTCGCAAGCGGCCGGGAAGCCGGCATCGCGCAAGCGGGCGAAGCCCAGGCAGGGGAACCCTTTCGGCAACCAGCCCATGCAGGTGCCGATGGCCAACCCCTGGGCGTGCTGCTGCTTCATCAGGTCCTGCAGCGCGATACTGACGCGAGCCGCCTTGGCGATGTCCTCCGCATTGGGTTCGATGATCGCTTTGGCCCCTTTGGTCCAGCGTTCGGCCTCGGCGGCGACCGCCTGCCCGTCGGCGGCGGCGATCAGGTCGCTGAAGGTTTTTTCGTCGACGGCCACGACCTCGGCCCCCAGACGCTTCTTGACTTCGTCCGGCGACTGGGCGGGCGCCGTGCCGCGCGCGGGCGGGAACAGCAGGATCCGGGTCTGCTGCATCATCGGGACCACCCGCAACAGACGAAGGGCCCGTTCCAGTTCGTTCAAGTCGCTGGTGGGGAAGAGCGTGACCGGATGGCCCTGACGCTGCCAGCGGTGAGGATACATCCAATCATGACCGCTGGCCGGCAGCGAGAAGACGATCATTGGATGATTCGCGTCCAGAACCGGCTGCACCAGGCGCGTCAAGGCGAAGCAGTGCAGGTTGACGGCGAGCACCGGCGTGCCCGGCCCGGCTTCCTTCAACACGGCCGCCGTCTGCTCGGCGTTGTTCGATTGGCCGTACACCAGCTCGATGTTCGCCAGCGTCTTCTCCGCCTCCGCCAAGCGGGCTTTCATCGCCTCGAAGTGTTGCGGATCGGTATTCCAGCCGCGGTCATCCGGGCCGGGGTTGCCGCTGAAGAGGACGCAGATCCGCGATTTCTTCGGCGGCTTGGGCGACGTGTCGGAAGTCCAGGCGTGCGTCCAAGCGGCGCCGGCGAGCATCACGCCGCCGGCGGCGATACCGGTTCCCAGGAACTCTCTTCGCGTACAGTGCTCACACATCGCAATACCCTCCCTTGCTTTGCCTGTGGTCGGAACGGATTGGGGACCGCTGTCCGGGCGGCACGGGCACGCACCCGCGAAGATCGGCCGGAACGAGCGCTGGCACGGCTAAGATTTCAGCACAACGCCGCAGGAAAGGCAAGCAGGAAAGCGCACAAAATCGCTTCCCGATCTGCCGAGACGTTGGACCCCGACGGACCTCTGCTCGCTCAGCCAGTTCGTCCAACGCGCCACCACGAGGCGGCTGCAATCGACGGCGGACTGAGGATGGACCGGCCCGGCGGAGACCTTGAATCCCCGGCGGTTCGCCTGAGACTGGGCGAACCGCCTTGAGAGTGGTCAGCCCGGAGGCACGAAGATGAATCATCAAGCCGACTACGCGACATTGAAGAAAGCGTTCGACGACGCCCTGCTCAAGCTGTTCTGGGAGTGGGCCACGCTGGAAGCAGAGTACATCGACGGAGACGACGTCGGACCGCAAGACTGGGATGCCAGGTTCCTGAGGCACATTGCAGACCGTCTGCCTGAACTGAAGAAGACTCACGACCACGGCAGGCTGGTCCGATTGTTGGATGCACTGGCGAACCCGGCTGCGGCGACTCGTGCCGCTGCTGCCGACCCTGTTCTGATCAAGTCCAGCGTGTCCGCACACG
The DNA here is from genome assembly GCA_016928975.1 of Sedimentisphaerales bacterium. Next base: position 9,231 of record JAFGJR010000059.1, read on the forward strand.
ATGCTGCGTATCAGCGGGATGGCGACGGCTCTCCGTTTCGGGGAGAGCCGTCGCTTAACGGCACCCCGGAGGTTTGACAATGAATGCGACAAACAATCGCCTGTGGAGCGGCAGAAGGTCTGTTCTGGACGAGGCAGCGGCCCGGATCCGGGCGATGCACCGGGCGGACGTGGCCGAACGGAGA
>JAFGJR010000297.1 GCA_016928975.1 Sedimentisphaerales bacterium
CGGCGTGACGTAAGGGTGTATAGTATGCCATAGGTGGGTCCCAATTCGGCGCCGACGTGGGGCCCTTTTACATGCCGATTTCCAGCCAATTCGCACGAGTCTGGATGAAGGCTAACTGCTGTGGAAGAAGGAGGTTACGAGAAGCCGTTCGGCGTGTGACTCTGTGAAAACAAAGCCAATTTCTGTGCCGGGCCCGGCCTGGAACCGGCGGGCGGTTGGGGTGGCAGGCCGGGCAGGTGGGCTCAGAATACGCCGCCTACGTAGTCGTCGTAGTGGAAGAACTCGGCGTTCTCCAGGAAGGTCTCCGGCCGGGCTACGAAGTTGCGGAGGTTGTCCACGATGGTCCAGTGTTTCTGCTCCTCGTCCGCCAGCTTCCTGAAGATCTCCTTCTGGGCCGGGTCCTCGACCTCCTCCGCCTTTTCCAGGTAGAACCGCTTGCTGTCTTCCTCGATATCGCAAGCCTTGCGGTACAGGTCCGCCTCGGAGATATCGAAGTTGAATTTCCGGCTCGAGCCTCGCATCTTCTCGAAGATCTTCCTGGTATGCGTGAGGATGGGCGTCTGAGGCACCTCGACAGGCGTCTCGGCCTTCATCTGCTCGACGACGTGAACGTGTTTGACCTCCTCGTCGGCCAGCATGGTCAGGATGTTCCTGAGTCCCACATAGTCGGTTCTCTTGGCCAGATCGCGGTAGAAGTGCTCGCTGTACTTCTCTTTCTCCGCAGCAAACTGGAAGATGTCCATGTATCGTCCTTTCCATTACAGACGGATGTTCGCAGAAGGTCATTGCGGCCGGCTCACCGTCGATCGGCGATGGCTGTCTGTATCTACTGCCCTGTGGTCCGCCGGTTCTGCAAAAGAGACAGTTTCCTCTGGAGCCTCCAACAGAATGGTGGTTGCCGTTCTCTCTTGTCGCCCTTGTGAGACCCGTCCTCGACCTGATTGAATCTTGACGGCGCCGAGGCAATTGTATCTACTCAGGGCTTGTTGGTCGCTCTGTTCGGGCATGGACTCGCACGGCACCGATGTGGAGACCAGATCGTGATAGGTATACCAGGTGTCATTCTTGCGTGGGTTGTTGTCCCGCTGTGTTGTGCAGCCGGAGTGATGGAATCCACTACCGCGGCGAGACTTGCCGATGTCTTTGCCAGTGGGACGGACGGATACCATACATATCGGATACCTGCTCTGCTCGTGACCTCCAAGGGCACCCTCCTGGCTTTCTGCGAGGGGCGCAAGAGCGGCCGGGCCGACAGTGGCGACATCGATCTGCTCGTGAAGCGCTCCGTCGATGGCGGCAAGACCTGGAGCGGGCAACAGGCCGTCTGGGACGACGGGGCCAACACCTGCGGCAATCCCTGTCCGGTGCTCGATCGGACGACCGGCACGATCTGGCTGCCGATGACGTGGAATCATGGCGAGGACAGGGAGAGCGAGATCAAGCGAAACACCGGCAAGGACACTCGGCGGGTGTTTGTCACCCGAAGCGATGATGATGGGCGGACCTGGGCCACGCCGCAAGAGATCACCGCCGATGTGAAGCGGCCCGGCTGGCGATGGTATGCCACCGGCCCCGGCGTAGGCATTCAACTGGCGCATGGCCCCTGGAAAGGGCGCCTGCTGATCCCGTGCGATCACAGCGTCGTACTGCCCGACGACCCGGACGGCTACGAGTCCCACGTGATCTACAGCGACGATCACGGCCGCTCCTGGCGGCTGGGCGGGGTCATCCGCCCGGCGGTCAACGAGTGCCAGGCGGTCGAGCTGATGGACGGCACGCTCCTGATCAATATGCGAAACTACGACCGTACCAAGACCACGCGCGCCGTCGCCACCAGCACCGATGGCGGCCTCACCTGGTCCGCCGTCCGGCACGATCCGGCTCTCGTCGAGCCCATCTGCCAGGGGAGCCTCCTGCGATACGCGGCGCCAGTCCAGGACGGCCGCGACCAACTCCTCTTCTCCAATCCCGCCCACGCGGAGCAGGGACAACGGCGTGACATGACCGTCCGGATGAGCGAAGACGGAGGCAAAACGTGGTCCGTCAGCCGCGTCGTATGGCCCGGCCCGGCAGCCTACTCATGTCTGGCCATCCTACACAACGACGATATCGCATGCCTCTTCGAGGCCGGACGACAGCACCCCTACGAGCGGATCATGCTTGCCCGTTTCACCCGTACTTGGCTGAGCGGCGCCGGTGCGAAACCGTAGAGCAACGTCGTGCCACGACTGTCGGGCCGGCATCACAGACAAGGACGTGGGGTTTGGGGCTATGGGGAATTGAGCAGTGAGAGCCGGTTTTCTTCTTCGCACCGGATTGCCCATAATCTACAATCAGCTCGGAGTCGGATAGCCGACAACGGTTGTGGGACGATCCAGAGCCCACTGTGGCTCATCTGATAGAGAACATGGACCGCGAAGGAGTATGTTGTACATTGTGAGTTCCCTTATGTCAGGGAGGAGACCCGAGACGTGACCGCATTCGCACATTCTGCTGCCGCTTTGAGGCCCCTCCTTCAGAAGTGTGGCTATTCAGGTGCGCGATTGGCGACGGACTTCAGGGTGGGCGATACGAGATATCCGCTCGTTGGCTTCGCCAGCAAGCCGTGGGATTTCGATTCAGCCTGCATTGCTGTCAAGGAGACATTCGGGGAGCCCGAAGGTGCTGTCAGAGAATGCCGTCAGTTGGGCGCGCCAATCGTCTGGGTGCAGCACAATGGGATCGTTGACTGGTGGGTACAACACGGCACAACCCCCAGGCGATTTGACTCCAAACCGCTCGGCGAGTTTGCGTCGCTGGTTCAATCCTACCGGGCGGACCTTGCGCCCGAAAGCATCTACAGAGCCAAAGTGTTGGGCCGTCTACCAGGCGCAAGGCAAAAGCAGTTGGACTTCGTGGACGTGGGACTCATGCCTCTGCTTCGCCTTGAAGCTGGCGAAAAGTTGGGCAACCTCGTTGAGGAAATGACACAGGCCACTCTTAAGGGCCTTGGCCGAGACAATCCGAGCAAAGCAATGCTCCGTGATGTTTTCACCCGCGTGTTCCGCCTGCTTGCAGGGAAGATCCTGAAGGACAAGGAGGTAGACGACTTCGGCCGGATTGACCTTCAAGACCCCGCCACAGTCCTGAATGCGGTAGCGAGACACTACAATGCAGAGAAGACCGATGGAAGGTTGTCGCGCCGGTGGAAGGCGGCACTTAGCCGAGCCTGCCAGTTGATCTCCGAGTATGGCAGCGTTCGTGTTGTCTCACCTGAATCGCTCGCCCATGTCTATGAGCACACTCTAGTCAACAAGGAGTTGCGAAAGAAACTGGGGATTCACGCGACACCTCCGTACCTAGTGGACTACATCGTCTGGCAGCTCTATGACTGGATTTGTGACATCCCGAGAGAAGACCGACACGTCTTTGAGCCGGCATGCGGCCATGCCCCGTTTCTCCTAAGTGCAATGCGTATGCTTCGCCTGGAGATGGAAGGTGAGGCAGATCACAAGATTCACACATACTTGAAGACACACGTCCACGGTATGGACATGGATGACTTCGCCCTTGAGATTGCTCGTTTGTCGCTGACCCTGGCGGACATTCCCAAGCCCAACGGCTGGGATCTCAAGCGGGGCGATATGTACGCGTCAAACATGTTGGCGGAGGAGATGTCACGATGCCGAGTTATTGTGGCCAATCCGCCCTACGAGAAATTCACACAGAAAGAACGGGCTGCCTATGCAGGAGCCGGGACAATCCTGAGTGCGAACACTAAAGCATGTGAGATGTTGTATCGCACGATCCCGTACATGGCATCCGGCGCCTGCTTTGGCGTGGTTGTACCGCAAGGCCTTCTTCATAGCAAAGAAGCAGTGGAGCTTCGGCGCACAATTCTATCACAATTTGAGTTGAGCGAGATCGACATCTGTGGCGATAAGCTCTTCGAGAAGAGCGATCATGAGACAGCAGTGCTGATAGGGCGACGGAAAGAAGGGGAGGAGCCATATGGCAACTTGTGGTTTCGGCGCGTCCGGAACTCAGGTATTCAGGCATTTCGGGAGCGATTTGTGTTCTCATCCGAGGAGCGGGTGGATGTCTCGCGGCTCGTGACTAGTGAGTCAGCAGACCTGCGGGTTCCAGAACTCGACACCGTTTGGGCTCATCTATCGAAGTACCCAAGGCTCACAGAGGTCGCCACACTTGGGCAAGGATTGGCGTTTCACGGGAGGAATTTGGCAAGGCGAGCGTGGACCATTCACGACCCTCCGCACAAAGACGACCAATTGGGCTTCGCCAACATCTCGCCAGACCTCAATATCTTTGACACCCCGCCGGAGGTCGGGATGAACTTGAGCCGACCAGTTCTATTGCATGTTCGTGCAGGCATGCCGCCTGGAACGCCACAGGTCCTCTTGAACTATGCTTGTGTTAGCCGTGAGGCATGGCGTCTAAAAGCGATTCTCGATGAGAAGGGTCATGCTATTACGAGTCGGTTTGTTGCCGTGCGTCCGACCAAACCAGAAGTCACCGCACTGTATCTATGGGCGGTGCTGAATTCTCCCGTAGCCAATGCTTATGCGGCCTGTCATCTGGGCAAGCGAGATGTGCTTGTCGGTACAATGCGCAAGATGCCTGTACCGCGTTGGTCATCTGTTCACACGGCCCACATTGAGCAGGCCGCAATGTGGTACTGCAGACTCGCAACATCTCCAGGCCAGTTGTTTGACGCCACTGCCACCCCAGAACGAATCAGGCAGGCTCTTCTGGAAATGGATGCTGCCGTACTCGGAGCATATGATCTTCCACCACGCCTCGAACGCCAGTTGCTTGACTTCTTCAGGGGTGCAGAACGCAAGGGGGTAGGCTGTCGATTCCATGACTATTTCCCCGCGGATTTCACGCCAACGATTCCCTTGTGGATATATATTTCGGACGATTTCCGGAGGTGTCGTGCTGACTATCTGATCAGCCGGATACCACAGGTCACGGACCCTGCGCTCGTAGACGCCCTTGCGGAGGTTGAGTAGGTGGAAGGCTATCTCCTGGACAATAATGTCATCTCGATCCTGATGCGTCCGAAAGACCCTCGTTATCCTCGGGTCAAGGCGCGGTTTGATGGACTGGGAGCGTCACCAGTCTATCTACCGGTGATCGCCATTGCGGAAATCGAGTATGGCATGGCAAAGGCCGAGAGTCCCGACGAACGACAACGCGATGCGGTGCGTCGGTTCTTCGAGGAGTATCCAATTCATCTGGGCGTGGATGACAACACCGTCGAACCTTATGCTCTGATTCGCTCGCAGTTGTGGAAGGACTGTGCCACCAAGCTTGGGGGCAAGCACAAGGAGAAGCTGCCAGAGGAGCTGATTCATCGCGAAAGTGGGAAGCTCTTGGGTATTGATGAACGTGACCTTCTCATTGCCAGTGTCGCGGCGCAGTACAATCTTGTGCTTGCCACGTGTGATCGGAATCAAGGCATGACGGCCATCGAAGCGGCCGCAATAGGGCTCCAACGAACTGGGCACGCGGTCCAACTGCGGATCAGCTATTGGCGAACATAGACAGGGCGGAATGGCAGACCGAGAACACCAGAGGGCCACACGCGTCTTCCGCACGACTTGCACCGCATTTCCCCGATCAGATTGAGTGTTGACCTCGCCATAGGACGGTGACGACCTCAGTCCTCGCTGCCGGTGCCTTGGCGGGGCATGGCGATGGTGCCGGTGCGGGCGACGTTCTTGATGCCGTACGGCCGACAGACGTCGAGGAAGGCCTCGATCTTCGTTTCCGGGCCGCTCACCTCGATCATGAGGCTCTTGGAGCCGATATCGACGACACGGGCGCGGAACATCTCCACCATCGAGACGATCTCCGGCCGCTTCTCGGGCGGGGCGGCGATCGTGACCAGCATGAGGTCCCTCGCGACGACGGGTTTGCCGACGAAGTCCTGGACCTTGACGACCGGGATGATGCGCGCAAGCTGCTTGCGGACCTGCTCGACGATGCGGTCGTCGCCGATGACGACGATGGTCATTCGGCTGAGGTTGGGGTCCTCCGTGCGACCGACGACCAGGGAATCTATGTTGAAGCCGCGTGCGGCGAACATGCCTGCCACGTGGGCCAGAACGCCCGGCTTATTCTCCACGAGTGCACTGATGATGTGTTTCATATCTATCCGCTCCTGTCGCCGCTTGCCGTTTCGGATCTTGCCGACAACGGACAACCGGAAACTGAAAACCAGTGGGTCACGCCATGCTTTCCAGGATCATCAGGCCGTCCATTTCGCTGAGGCTCTTGCCGGCAGGGACCATCGGCCACACGTTCTCTTCCCGCTCGACGTGGAAATCGACCACGCAGGGTTTCTTCTCCGCGAGCATCTGTCCGATGGTCTTCGGGACCTCCTCTCTTTTGTCGACGGTGATCCCCACGGCACCGAGGGCACGGGCGACGTCGGCGTAGTTGGGGTTCTTCAGATAGCTGCACGAGTAGCGTTTCCCGTAGAACAGCTCCTGCCATTGCCGGACCATTCCCATGTAGCCGTTGTTGAGGATGCAGACCTTGATCGGCAGCTCGTACTGCACGGCGGTGGCCAGCTCGGTCATCGTCATGTTGAAGCTGTGGTCGCCGTCAATGTCGATGACGGTAGCGTCGGGCCGGGCGATCTGCGCGCCGACGGCGGCGGGCAGGCCGAAGCCCATCGTGCCCAGGCCGCCGGAGCTGATGAACTGCCGCGGCCGGGTGAATTTGTAGAATTGGGCCGTCCACATTTGGTTTTGCCCGACCCCGGTGGTGATGACGGCGTCGTTCTTCGTCTGGCGACAGATCTCGTCGATCACGTACTGCGGCTTGATCGCCGTCCCCTTGCCGTCATAACGGAACGGATACTTCTTCTTCCACTCCGCGATCTTGGCGAACCACGGCCCGCGCTCGCGATGCTCGACCTCCTGGATCAGATCGGGCAGGATGTGTTTGGCATCGCCGACGACGGGGATATCGACGTGCACGTTCTTCGAGATGCTCGAAGGGTCGACGTCGATGTGGATGATCCTGGCGTTCGGAGCGAAGGTGGCCACTTTGCCGGTGACGCGGTCATCGAAGCGGGCGCCGACGGCGATGAGCAGGTCGCACTCCTGCACCGCGTAGTTCGCGTAGGCCGAGCCGTGCATGCCGAGCATGTCCAGCGACTCGGGTCTCCGCTGGTCGTAGCACCCGAGGCCCAGGAGTGTCATCGTCACCGGCAGATGCGCCTTGTCGGCGAACGCCCGCAGCTCCTCGGCGGCATTGGCGCTGATCACACCTCCGCCGACGTAGAGCACCGGCCGCTCGGATTTGTTGATCGCCTCGGCGGCCATCGAGATTTGCCGGGCATGGCCTTTCGTGCGAATCCGGTAGCCCGGCAGGTCGATCTGGGCCTTGCCATTGCATTTGCACTTGCCCACTGAGATATCCACGGGCAGATCGATCAGGACGGGCCCCGGCCGGCCGGTGGAGGCGATGTAAAAGGCCTCGCGGATGGTTCGCTCCAGGTCCTTGATGTCCTTGACGATCGAATTGTACTTCGTCACCGGTCGCGTGATGCCTGTCGTGTCGGCCTCCTGGAAGGCGTCGTTGCCGATCAGGTCCGTCCGAACCTGACCGGTAACGGCCACAAGCGGGATCGAATCCATCATGGCGGTCCCCAGGCCGGTGACCAGGTTGCAGGCGCCGGGGCCGCTCGTCGCGACAACCACGCCGACCTTGCCGCTGGCTCGTGCGTAGGCATCGGCCATATGGCAGCCGCCTTGCTCATGCCGGGGGATGATGAATCGAATCGGGGCGTCGTACAGCCGGTCGAACAGGGGCAGCACGACGCCGCCGAGGTATCCAAACATGGTGTCGACGCCGAGATCGAGAAGCGTGTCGACCACGATCTGGGCGCCGGTTCTGATGCCGGAGGTCTCGGCGGCGGGGGCCGCAGGTTGGACTTTGGCTGGCATTCTCTTTCCTTTCCTGAGCAACACACGGGTTCCGACGGTAGGAAACCCTCTTGTCATTCCGGATCGTTGCAACGTCACGGGCCGCTCCACGCTCCCGGTCGGTTCCATTCCTGGGAACCGCCTATGTTGCCTGGAGGTCATTGCCCTGCTGCAATGCCGTAACCGCCCCAACCGTCTGGAGCGTATCAGGTCTCATGCGGGCGAGTGGCCCGCACAAGGGTCAAAATCATATCGCGGCGGATTTCACCCTGTCAATCTCCTTCGGCCATTCCGTGCGTCGCCTGAAGTCGAGGAAGACGGGACTCATGAGACGAATAGGACCTGTCAGCGTCACATCGCATTTTGCAGTACTCGCAACCCTTCCATCTCGTGCAGACCTTTGCCTGGAGGCACCATCGGCAGAGCTTTCTCCTCGGCGTCCACGTGGAAATCGACCACGCAGGGCCTGTCCTCGCGGAGCGCCTGCTCAATCGCAGGGCCGACCTGCTCCTTTGACTCGACCTTGATGCCGACTGCCCCGACCGCCCGGGTGATCCCGGCAGTGGGCGCCTCCTGAAACGCGTCGTCGCCGATCAGGTCGGTTCGAACCTGGCCCGTGATCGCGACCAGCGGGATCGAGTCCATCATGGCTGTAGCTAACCCGGTGACGAGATTGCACGCCCCAGGTCCACTGGTGGCGATAACAACGCCGGTTCTGCCACTGGCACGGGCATATGCGTCGGCCGTGTGGCAGCCACCTTGCTCGTGACAGGGCACGATGAACTGGATGGGCGCCTCGTGAAGCCTGTCGAACAAAGGCAGCACGGACTCGCCGATGTAGCCAAAGACAGTGTCCGCGCCGTGCGCAAGTAGAGCATCGACAATGATTTGCGGGCCGGTTTTGGGGATTGCGCGTTCGGCCGCACGGGCCACTGACGCAGACTGGATGTGCATATCCTTCCTTTCCTGATCAACACGGCGGATTCCTGCCGTAGCACGGGCGTCTTGCCCGTGGTCTGGCCGCATGGGCGGGACGCCCATGCTACTTGGGAACCCAGGTTATTCCGACGGGTTGCGGCTTCTGTGGCTGTTCCGACCGTCCAATCGCCCTTGCTCACAAGGACGACCGGCCCGGCCGGAGATACATTGCCGGCCGCAACCTCGTAATGATCCCACCATGGGATGAACCAGGTCGCGTCCCCGCGCTTCTCGCGGGAACCCTCATAGTATGCCAGACCCCCCGCCCCTTGTCAAGCAGATTCGGTTGCATGAACTGACATATTGTGCTATCCTCCTCTCTCTGGGAAGAACGTGAAATCTGATGACAAACCGAACCACATCACGGGACAGAAAGAGAAAGACGACTTGACCAATGAGAATCCAGGACGTTCGCGCGCAGCCGAATTGGGTCTTGTCTATCGTTGCAGAGGATGGTCGTGTCGGCACCTTCGATGTCAGTCCCTATCTCGAGTATGAAGCATTTGAACCACTTCACGACCCCGCTGAGTTCATCAAGGTCTCCAATGGCAGGTACTTCATAGAATGGGATTGCGGCGCTGACTTATCGGCCGACACTATCGAAGCACACTGGCGCGTCACCGGGGCGGGACAGCTTGGCTCTGCGTCCTGTGTGGAGAAGTCTGATCACTGTTAGGCCACAATATGAAGCTCCGCGAGCGTTATCGAAGGCTGAACTTGTGGAACAAGCTCGCCGTATGGGGATCGATGGCCTCGATCGCAGGGTTAATTCTGACTGCTGTAATCACGATGATGCCGTCATCATCGCAGCCACAGAATTCTGGTGGACCCTCAATTGAACTGACTTTCTCACCACGTAGTGCGGTTCTCGGGAAGGTTCAGGCAAGGCTCTCGCCTGATGGCGTCTTCGAGCCGGTCCAGATGGATGTCGCTCTGAACAATAAGGGTGATACTCGTGCGACTGGCGTGGCCGCAATGATCACGTTCAGACGAGGCATGAAGGTCCGCTCACTCGACGGACGCTGGCGTCAAGACCTGCAGACGAAGAACTATGGTGTCTTTCTCTTCAATGATCCACAAGTCCCGCTGTATGCCGACGCCGGTTGTCCAATTGGCGCATTCGAACTGTGCCTGCCTGGAAATGGAAAGGAAGAGGAGTTGCTCGCGGCGTTCCAGATACATGGGGACTTCGGTCAAAAGGAAGGGTTGCTTTTCTATTCGCCCAGCACAGATACATACCGTTGTTGGCACACTAATACGGCAAACGAAGCATTTCGCAGATGGAACGCCGAGACACCCAAGTGGAACAGCGATGGCAGCGGCGGATAGAGTCATGTCCTGGCCACATCATCCGCGTCGCTTTGCGGGAGGCGGTGCCGCTGTGATTGACGACCTGCAGGACTACATCGACAAGTAGCTGTTCCGGGCGGACAAGGACATAGCCGTGATCGACCAGCTCTTGCAGTCCGACCCGCAAGCCTGCGCATCTGCCATTTGCTTTCACGCTCAGCAGGCGGTTGAGAAGTATCTCAAAGCGTTGCCGGCCTGGAAGGGGAGTGGATCTTCCCAGAATCCATGATGTCGACTTCCTGCTTGCCGAGTGCCACAAGGTCACCTCGGGGCAGTTTGACCATATCGATCTGAAGAGCCTCACGGACTTCGGCGTCTCCATACGGTACCCGGACGATTTCTACATTCCCGACCTATCAGAGATGATCTACTACGCACAGGTCGCAAAGCAGATCAGAGAGATCATGACGGGCCTGATCAAATCCGCTCGCTGAATCCCACAGGCCAGGGGATCATCCGTGACAGTCGCCGGCCGCTCTTGACGACTCTCAGAAGGTCAGGTTGGACAGGTCGCCGCCTTTTTTCTTCAGGGTGTCGTAATAGATCTGGAAACGATCCTTCAGGTCCTTCAAGGAGGTCGAAAGGTTCTGGTAGTCGGTCTTGAGCGCTGTCGCTTCCTGGCCGAGGGCCTGGGTGATCGGGATGTCCTTGATCTTTGTGCCCAGTTTCTCCAGATCGGCTTGCTTGCCGAGGATCGCGTCTTTGTACTTGAGGGCCGTGGCCTTGAGGCTGTCGACGCTCATCGTATCGGCCTGTGCCTGCACTTCGCTGAGGGGCTTGGTCGTATCCACGGCGGCCGCCTGGGCCAGCGAGGGTGGAGACGTTGGTTGAGGTGCCGCCGCTTGTGGGGCCGGGGTTTGCGGGGCTGGCGCCGGCGCGGCCGGCTTCTCCTGGGTGCTCGGCGCTTTCGGGGCGGGCACCGCGCCGGGGCTCTGAGCACTCGGCGTCTTCGGGGCGGGCGTCGTCCCCTGGCCGCTCTTCTTGCCGCACCCGAGGGTCATCGACAGGGACAGGACCAGCACGCCTAACAGAATGTCACGCCTTTGCGATCTCATAGCATACTCCTTTCAAATAAATACGAACTCTCGTCCCCATATCGGTGCAACTATACGCGCAATCGCTGGTCGGTCAAGCCAAATGCCGTCCGTCTACGGGCGACAGTCGCCGGCTGCTTCTATTGGGACAAGGTGTCCAGGCTGCGGCGGACGCACTCGAGGCGGGCTCTGACGGTGGGCGGGGCGGGGGTGTCCGGGGCGGACATTCGGTGCTGCTGCTGGAGCCAATCACGGCAGGCATGGGTTTCGGAGCTCACTGTCAGACACGGGTCAGCGGCATTCGCTATCGTCTTGGGGCCGGTGGCGTGACGGCGCCACCGCCGCCACCGGGACCAGCCGCACCGGTGCCTACATTGGTTACCGTGCTCGAAATCGTGAAACTCGTGTATTTGGTGCCGGGTGTGTAGGTCCCATCCTGATACAGACCGTCGCAAAGCGTACCTGTTGAACTGCCCCCGTAGTAGACGTCGTACGTAGAACCTTTGACAAGTTTCTCCGACGAGAACGCCACGGAGCTGTACTGCTTTGTGGGCACGAAGCTGAGGATGTTCTCTCCAGCGCTGCTTTGAATGTGGACCAGGGTGCCGGCGGGCAGTGTCGAGTTGAAGGTCAGCAGGATGGAGTATTGAGTCGATGTGGTGCTGGTGGTTTGTGCCATGCCGGAGCTGCCTGCCGCCACGATAAACCCGCCGGTCATTGGGAACGACGAGTGGTCCAGGGCGCCGTTGTTACTGGCCGTCGGGCCGTTGACGATGACCGTGCCGGCGGTCATGGCAATGGAGCCGTTGGAATCGATACCGTCGCCCATCGCGTCGATGTAAAGGTAGCCACCGTTGATGTAGAGCCAGTAGTCGCCGGCGGTCGCGCCCGGTGTGACTGCGGCCTGGCCCGGCCTCCCACCGGGCATTCCACCCGGGCCTGCCATGCCCATCATATCGCCGCCAGCGGAGACGTTGATGCCGTCGTCGCTTGATGTGATGTGGACAGTGCCGCCGTTGAGGGTGATGCTGGCATGGGTGCTTTCCAGGCCCTCGTAGGATTTGGCGATGCGAAGGTCCCCGCCATTGATGACCAGGTCGGCGTCGGCGTGAATGCCGTCATCTCCGGAGGAAAGAACGAACGTGCCTCCATTGATCGTAACGTCTCCGTTGGAGTGGATGGCGTCATCCGCGGAATTGACTGTGAAGTCCCCGCCGTCGATCACCACACTGCCGACCCCTTTGATTCCTTTGGCAGAGAGGGTTGCCGCGATCGTCACGTTGCTGCCGCCGCCGGAGGTCAGAGTGATTTGCCCGCCGCCGATCCAGACCTCTGCCTGGGCCGCAATCGCATCTGCCCCGGAAGTGATCTTCAGTACACCGTTCGCAATAGCGAGCGACTGCCCCGCAACGATGCCGTCGTCGGTTGAGACAATCCGGATATCTCCGCCATCGACTGTGATCATGTTGCTTTCGATACCCTCGTAGCATCGAGAGACACGGATGTCTGCATTGTTGATGTCCACGGTGGAGTCCGAGTGAATGGCATCATCTATGGAATAGACGACGAACGTGCCTCCGTGGATTGCCAGGCTTCCATTGGAGTGGATAGCGTCATCGGCAGAGTCGATCGTGAGGCTCCCGGCGTCGATGGCTACACAGACGCCCGCCGTAATTCCTTTGGCAGATGGATCCGTAATGACCCTGGTGTTGGCGCTGCCGCCCCCGGCGGTTGACGTGATCTCCCCGCCAGCGATCAGGACGTCTGTTTCGGCCTGGATCGCATCCGCCCGGGAGGTGACGTGGATCGTGCCACTTTCGATGGAGATATAGCCCATCGTGGCATCTTCCTCATTGTCGGACTTCAAGCCATCGCCGCCGGCCTTCACAGTGATCGTACCACCTCTGACGATCAGGTAGTCTCTACCCCGGATTCCATCATCGACGGCCTCAATGTCGATGGTGCCCCCGGCAATGATGAGCCCGTCCTTGCTGGAAATGCCATCATTGACATTGCCATAGACGGCCAGGGAGCCAGTACCCCAGATGGTCAGGTCATCCCTGCTGAAGATCACGGCATTCGGCTCCTCCGTCTCCGTGTCGCCGACAACACTTGACCTTCCGTCTGCCAGATAGTTGTTGGAATCCTCGGCGAGAACGATCACCGTCTTCTTTGCATTTTCAACAAGGATCGGAGCGCTCCAGGAACAATAGATGTCCGCTCCATCCAGGATAAGTCTCACCGTCTTTTTGCTCTCGGAATTCACGACGATCTGCCCATCCGCGAGGACCCCGCTCACCCGGTAGGTGCCTCCGTGCGTGATGGTTACTCTGCTGCCGTTTACGGTTGCGCCGGCTCCCCGTATGCCTATAGCAGCTTCATTCAGCGTGATTTCAACGACCTCAGAGCTGTTCCATATGTAGTCCTCCGGGTCTTCGTGATCCTTCGCGTTCTCGTGGGACGGATCTACCGCAGTTGTCTCATTGGCGTCGGTATCCACAGCCAGCCCTTCGCCGGGCACTTGCGAGTACGATGGAATTGCCTGCAACAGTCCCAGGACAATGAAGGCGGCGGCAACCCTTCTCATAGTCCTGTTTGTCGGCATTGCATGAGACTTTGACGGTCCGCGTCTTTGCATGTTATCACCTATCCTTCTCCCTCCGGACAGCCCGTAGGTGTCTTCCTGGCTATCTGTCTTCCTTGCGGAACTCCCGTCCTATTCACGTGGCCTTGCCTAGCTCCCATCTGCCCCAGCGCGTTCAGAAAGCGTGGCTGGAGGCGGATCCCTGCCAGTCGTCTACACGGTATAGTGCTTCGGATTGCGGAACGGTGACAGTCAAACCTGGGAATTCCTGAAACAGGTCTCCGGGGGCGATCCGGCCGGGGAGTTCCTTTCGGAAAATGTGATCCCGCAAGGGCATGGAAGCCGAAAACGCTTTGCGGCACCCTCGCAGACTGAATTGCGTGGAAATTGTGACAGCCTCGATCGTGAGATCGTTGACAATAGCCAGCCGGCGAGTATAATTACTTGGGCAGGCACCTGGTGTAGTTGCCTTCTCGAAGATCGGTGTTGGCGATTATCGGTCGTCGGGGAGGTATGGAGTGGGCACCCGTGGTAGAGTATGACGCAGACAGCAGACGCCAGGGAGGGGCGGTCGCAGCAGCCGTCAAGGTTTTTGCCGAACACGGCAATTTTGTCCGTTCTGTGATCCGCCTGCGGGTCCGTGATGCGTCCCGCCGCGAGGACCTGTTCCAGGAACTGTTCCTCAAGCTCGTCGATCAGCCTATCCCCTTTGACGTGCAGAATGTCCGGGGCTATCTGTACCGGGCCATCCTGAACGACGCGGTCGATCTGGCCCGAGAGCGGGAAGAGGAAAAGCGCCAGCTAAGAAAATATGTAGAAAGAAATGAGATTTTCATCCACAAAAGGCCCTCCCAAAGCGCCATACCAAGGGAAACGGATGAAAGGAAGTCCGTTTTCGCGAACCTGACGAGACAGTTGCCACGAAGGGAAGCCCAAGTAGTGACCCTGCGATACCAGGACGACTTCAGTATCGCGGAAATTGCGGCGGCGGTCGGTGTTGACAAGCGTACGGTAAGCCGTTATTTGACATCGGCACTGAGAGGACTCCGAGGGAAGTTGGTGATCGAATGAGGGACTGCAATGGTCAGCTTTGGCCCACGTTTGCCTTGCACGGATGCCGAGCCCTACTACTATGATTATCTCAGCGGCCTCGGTGCGAGCATTCCAGAGGCGATAGTCCATCACATTCGGTGTTGTGCCCACTGCGCGGCGCAGATTCGGCAACTGGAAGCGGCAATCGCTGAATCCGAGGCTGGTGCCCACGGGCCCAACAGGGGCACAGACGTGATCGACGCGCTGAGCCTTCACTTTGCCCATCTTGGCGAAGAGGTCACATGTGCGAAAGTCAAGCCTTTCCTTCCTGCCCTGTTGCTGCCCTCGCTGGAAGTCCGGATTCCCACACCGATCACGGTCCATGTGGATGGTTGCCGCCGGTGCCGTGAGGATATGGAGTCGCTTCGCGAACTGGAGCTGCGGCCGGGACAGTTGGCTCGGCTGAGCCGCCTGTATGCGGCCTTGCCGGACGGCGATTCGCACCTGTGTCGCCAGGCAAGGGCGAAGACGTGGGCGTTTGCCTGTGCTTGCTTCGAAGGGATCGATCCGCAGACTCTTGACCACATGTGCGTGTGCCCGCGGTGTCGTCGGCGGGTGTACCGACGGCGAGAGAGGATTCTGGCCGGCCGGCCACCTGGGGACACGATTTTGGAGGCCGGCCTTTGCGGCGGGATATCGACGACGGACTTGTTCGAGTGGGTGGTGCCGTACAGACGCTCCGGCGACCTTGAGTCGTCGTCGGCCGGGGAAGACCCGATGCCTTCTCACGTGCAAGCCTGCCCTGAGTGCATCGAAAGGATGCAGGCGCTACATCGCACGATCTACGGTATTGCCGAGCGAGTGGATTCGGGCGTCTCGACGGTCTATACGACCGCGACCGGGGCCCGGCAGGTGAGGAGCGAGGGGCAGACGGAGAGCCTGTACGGCAACTACCCGATCCACGTAGCGACGGTGCATCCCGATTCTGTGGCGGCTGTGGCACGGGTGTCCTCCCTCATACGTATCGGCGCGATGTATCCGCGATTGCGGCCGGTCATGAGAGCCGTGCTGCTGGCGGCGGCAGTCATCCCGCTGGCGATCGTTCTGTTCACCCACACCCGGTCCGCCTCCGGCGTCAGCATGCGTGAGCTCTCCAATGCCCTCAGACGCATTGAGAATCTCCATGTCGTCAACTACGGAGAGGATGCCACCCAGCCGACACAAGAAATCTGGGTGTCACGCGCTTCCGGCTGGGTCGTCATGGTGAACACGCGCAAGCAGACCCTGTTCGACAACAAGCGACGCGTGCAGAGAGCGGTCTACCTCGACGATGGGACGACGGAGACGACGAAGCTGGAGAAGAACGAATGTATCAGCCCGGACCAGGTCGCGGACGCGATTCTCAGATCCGCGGGCACAGAAATCCCCGCCGATCGTGAATCGCAGCTCCTGACGCGCGAGCCTATCTTGGATACTCAAGGCGATGGCGAAGGCTATGAATTGACCTGGGAGGGGAAGTCCTTGCGCGGTGGTTCGCATCTCTTCAAGGTGCGGGTCTTCCTCGATTCTCAGGGGCGCCCCAACAGGGCGGAATACCTCCAGAAAACGGCGGATGAAGAGCGGTGGCGCACTGGAACCACAAAGGTGTTTGACTATCCGAGCCGGGAGAAGCTGGATTCAACCGTGACGGCCATGTTCGGCAACTGGTAGTCTCTCACTTCGGTCGCCACACGGGGCTGGTCGTCCACTCGTTCTCGCCGATCTTCTCAACGAGCAGCAGACCTGCATCGTGTCGGCAAACGTGTCCATCGACAAAGCCGAGGTTGATCGTCCTGCCGGGGTGGCGTCCGCCCACCGCGTCGCGCACCTCGCCAGGCAGAACGGTCTTTTCCGCATTGATCTCAAGGCCGGGGATATAGGCGGCGCCCAAACCGGAATTGCCGAGGGAGACAGGCGGCTCCTTCGTCGCGTTCCACCAGCAGATCAGCGCGTAGCCGCTATCACCCACGAGAAAGGTCTCTCCCGGGCGGGTGAGAGTGGATAGAGACACCGGGGGGCCTTGAAACTCATCGACGTCATACGGGGGAAGGCGAGCGTCCATTCTGCACAGCGAGAGATTCATGCCGTAATTGGCGTGCAGGATGTTCCCCTTGAGTCTCGGCTCGTCCACTCGCCTGGACGGGCACTGCAACCCCCGCACTCCTCTAATGGACTTGCGTTCGAGCACTCGCGCATCGTTGAACCACCACCACCCCACGGGATCGATGGCGCCATCCCCCACGTAGCCACCCGGCGGTGGCTGCCCGGATAGGCGCAAGCCCCAGGGGAGCGATCCGTTCTCCGGATCATACGTTTGCAGACACACCAGGATGTCACGGATCTTCGACGCGCAGACACTCATCCTGGCCTGTTCCCGCGAACGGGACAACAATGGGGACAGGATGGCCATCAGGAAGGCCAGGATGGAGATGACAACGATCACCTCAACGAGCGTGAACCCGGCGCGCCTCATGCCCCCATACTACTATTTCGGGCTACCGGAAGTCAAGAAACAACCGTGAACCGGTCAGACGGATGACCCCGGCAGCCGTAGGGCGTCACTGCACTACGGGTAGCACCCGCGCATATAGTGGAATATCCAGTCCCCTGTGACCGCGCATACGAGGAACTCGTCCCAGTCGCAGGGGCTCTCCTGCCATCGGACGAATACGACGCCCTGACAACTGCCGGCCGGCGCCGATTCACAGGTGTATCTTTCCCAGTAGAGCTCGAACCAGCTTCCACCACAGTAGTAGTCACAGTAGACCCAGTCCTCCTGTTGGTAGAGCTTGGTGCAGGTCCAGTAGCCGCCGAGGAAGGTCGTCAGCGCGCTATCGGCCAGATCGGTGAAGTGTCCTGAGATGGGCTTGTCGGACAGCAGCAGGGCCGTGCCCTGGGACCAGTCGTCGGGGAAGAAGTGCACGCTCTGCGGGTAGTAGAACTTGTTGCTCGACAGATCGATTAGCCGGACAGACCGGTCGTCCACCCCATCGAGCACGACGAAGTGATTCCTGGCGGGAATGTGTAGAATGACCTGCACTCCTTCAAGCTCTGCCAGGGTCGCGAGGTCGGTCTTCACGGCGCGGCAGTACAGGCCCAGGCCCTGGGCGAACTGCTTCATCGCGTACAGACTCGTCTGTTTGTTCGGCCCCACCAGGCCGGCGAGGCTGCTGTCGGAAACGCGCCTACCAAGTCTGGAGGCGGCATGCTGTAGGGCAATCGTGGCGCAGTTGCGTTCAGCTTTGTCCGGGGAGGCAGCGTAAGTGAGCCTCTCCGCCAGCAGCCGGTCTGTGTCGGCGGAATACGACTGGTACATCAGGGGACTGTCCGAGACCGGGGAGGTGTACTCGACGAGCGTGCCGCTCGGGTAGTTGATAGTGAAGCTGTCCGAGGTGGGGACTGCGGCGCTGACCGAGGTGAAGGTCCACTGCTCGGAGCGCAGAAGCTCGTTCGTCCCCGCCTCGTGCCGCTCGATCGAGATCGAAGACGGGATCCAGTAGGCCCCGACCTGCCGGTAGCCGGTATAGAGGCAGTTCACGACCGCATCATTGGGAAGCGGGACGGTGGCGGCAATGACCGCGTACTTCTTGGCCGGGTCGAGCGCGAGCTTCGTCACGGATCCATTGGCCCGGGTCAGCGTCATCTGGATTTGGGTTTGTCCGCTTGCGGAGGTCTCGGTTGCCACGGTGGTTGCGGCCATGAGGTCCGAATAGGTGAACCGTCCATAACCCCAGGGGATCACCCCCGCGGTGAGCGGGCCGTGCACGGCATGAGGCAGCCGCCCGGCGGCATCTACCATTGCCAGGTTGCCCGAGGCGGTGTAGGTGGTGTATTTGTCGCCGTCCCAGGCGAACGCCCGGCTGCGATTGAAGCCCAGGTCGAACTGGTCGGTCATCCAGTTGCCCGCCAGGGTCGCATCCGGCACGACCGAGTCCTGACGCGAATCCACATTGATCGCCCAGAGGAACCTGTCGCCATCGTACTTCACAGTCACGTGCGAGGTCATGGTATACTCATTGCCCAGCCTGTAGCGCACGTTGAAGGGAATGGCGTCCAGTTTCATTTTCTGGCCGTCCTCGGTCAGCTCCCTCTTGTCGGAACTGCTCTGATACTCTTGAAGCTGCCTGTCGATCTCCTGGCTGATTTGTGCCGAATCGGCCGTTTTGGCAGCTACATACTCTTGGTGAGTCGCTTCAATGGTGCCCGCAGGCAACCAGGTCCTGCGTGGCTCGCTCGTCACCTTCTGGAAGACCTGGCGAATCTCGTCGCTCGTCAGGGTCCGCTGTCCGGATGCCGCGACTGTCAAAAACACCGGTAGGATGGCTGAAAGCAGGCTCTTTGCATTCATGATGTACCTCCTTTGCTTCGCAGTGGATGCAAGCCACAGCGATGGTTAGGGCGCCCACCTGGGTCATGCACTTTTCCTATCTTAACTGCATCAATGGCGTGTACGGGCGGGCGGATGTGGATGGTTTTTCAGAGAAAACTCACAATTCTTTTGTAGGACTGCTGGCCTCTTCCGGGTGGTCCACCCCCTGAGAGCCCTTTTGGAGAGCTTACGCGGGTCTCAGCGAGACACAAAGGAGCCGGATTGCAGCTATGGGAGCAAAAGAGAACGGGCTCCGAACGTCAGCGGAGCCCGTGCGGTTCCTTGATGCTTCTGTGGGATTACGTGCCCGCCGGTACGATGTAGACCTCGACCCGGCGATTCTTGGGATTGCCGCCCTTGTTCGGGGCGTTCGGGGCAACCGGCCGGTACTCCCCGAATCCCCGGGTACTCAGCCGCGTAGGGGTGATACCACAATTCTGCAGCGAATTCAGGACGGAAATCGCTCTGTGTGAGGACAGATACCAGTTTGAGGGGTGTTGCATCTGGGTCTGCGCCCGACGGATGGGGATATCGTCCGTATGCCCGGCCACGATGATGTGGAAATCCTTGGCCTGGTCGGAGTTGAGGATTCCGCACAAGGCCTTGATGGCCTCGGCGGCGGAACTCGTTACTTGGTCGCTGCCTTTCTCAAAGAGCAGGTCGCTCTTGAACTTCACCAGCCCGTGGTTCGGGTCGTACTCGATCATGTTGCCATGCTGCCTGGCGAGGTCTTCCAGTGCGGAGTTGAGCTCAGCCGGCAGAGGGTTCATACCCATCAGTCGCGACTGCATGGACTTGATCAGCTCTTCCTTCTTCGTCAGCTCTTCCTCCATGGCGACGATCCTCTGGCGGAGTGCATCGACCTCGACACCTCCGGTCTGTTCCATCGAGGCCAGCTTCCTCTTGAGCTGGTCGAGCTGCAACTGGGAAGCCTGCAACTGGCTCTCCAGCTCGGAGATCCGTTGCTGTTGGGTGCGATTCCGAAGCTTCAGGTCGCTGTTCATGTCGCAACCGCCGACAAGAGCCAACCCGCCAGACAGAACGAGCACGATCAACACGGTCGCAAGCTTGACACTCCGCATTGGCAGTCCTTTCCAATAGTGCCGAATCCTGTAGTTGCAGTCCCCAACCGAAGAGCGAGCGGATCCACAAGCCCTTGGCCATCAGGCTGACCGCTGCTTCCGCGACGGCAACCGGCTCAGTTAAAACCATTCCAAGTACCCCGTCAAGGACAATTTGCCAGTTTCTTGGGTAATCGGCATCGCGCACATGAGGGATTCCCTGATGGGTCTCGGCTGTCGCAAGGGCCATGGCACAGGAAAAGGCACAGACGAGCTTCGGCCATTTGAAAGAGGGGTGTCCCAGGGCATTGCTCGATCTCCTCAGACCGAGCAAGAGCCTTCGCCGGCGGGGGGCTGGCAAGCCTCTTTCTGCGTCCATTCGATGAGATGCGGCCAGTAGTCAAATCTCATGAGAAGACCTCGCGTTCGACGGGGCCGAGAAAGAACCTGCCGTCATTGCGCACGAAATCGAGGATCGAGTCGAGCTGCTGATCGATGAAGACGGCGTCGTTGGAGACTACGGCGATGCCGAGGACCGCCAGGGTTTTGCTGTCCTGATGCTCCACCTCAGATACTGAGATGTTGAAGCGGCTTTGGAGACGGCCGATCACGCTCTTGACGATATGCCGCTTGTCCTTGAGCGACGCGATCCCGTGCATGTGCATCTGAACCTTCATCACGCCCACAAGCATCCGTTCACTCCTGGCCGCGGAATAGGGATCGTGGCAGGCCGGGCGCGCCGGCTTCCAGCTTCAGGTCCGCCAGACGCGTCTTGCCCATCCATTCGACCGTCACCCGGACGGAGTCCCTGTTCTCCTGTTGGGCGGCGGCGATCAGCTTCTCGATAGTCTCGACGCTGCCGACGGGTTCCCCGTCGATGGCGCGGATCAGCTCGTACGGATTGATCCGAGCCAGGGCGGCGGGTGTGCCCTGCTCGACCTGCGTGACCACTATGGCTGCATCGCTCTCTTGCAGCCGCAGTGCCGCACGCACCTCGTACGTCAGCTCCTTGACCGTCAGACCCAGCTTCTCATTCTTGTACCGGGCGGCGCTGAGCATGTCCGGCGGCGCCTGCTCAATGTTGAACGCCTGCTCTTGCTTCTTGCCGTCGTGCAGGTAGCAGAGTGTCACCGTCGTGCCGGCGCCGATCTCGGCGAGCATGCGCGTCAGGTAGTTGTCCCGGCTCGGCCACGGACGCCTGCGTGGCATCCCGTAGCCCATCGCTTCGAACTCCTTGGGCATGTCCACCTCCTCGAAGTCAGGCATCTCGAAGTCGCCGCGCTCGTCGCAGGTCAGCTCGATCGGCCACGGCGCCCCAGGGACGGCGACCGTCAGCAGCACGTCGCCCTCGACCAGCCCGAGCGTGGCCGCCGGGGAGCCGGGGTAGACGCGATTGACTACCAGGCCGATGCGCCCGTCGCGAGTGGGCTGACGAAGGCCCAACTGCTTGACCATCTCCTTGTCCGGTGCGGTATACTCGACGCCGAGCCAGACCCGCCGTTTCTGCTCGTCCTTGCTCAGGTGCCGGATGCGCGGATCGTAGCTGCCAGGCAGGTCGTTGAGCAGCCCCGACAGCTCGGCCGACTCAAACACACGCGTATCGCTGCTATAGCTGGGACTCCACCCAGGGATCGCAATGCGTCGCCCCCGCAGCGACGGAGCCATCGCAAACTGCGCGTAACGACTGGACTGTCGGCCCAGCAGGTACGGCCTCAGCCGGTCTTCCTCGTGCCGCTCCTGGCTGTAGAGGCCGACCGGGTTGCCCCGCCGGTCCAGGAGCCAGCAACCGGCCTGCATCGGCCGCTCCATTACAGGATACCACAAGTCCGCATAGCCCTGCTGCTCGTCGATCCAGCGATTGAATTCCGTCTGGATGTCCATGCCGCCCAGCTCTCGCACGTAGACCGCCCAGAACGGTTCCGTGCGAGCCAGTCTGCCGTCGGCGGCAAAGCTCGCCGTGTGCGGCAGCTTGCCCGGCTCGAGCTCGATCACGGTCGCGCTGCAGGATTTGAGAACGCCGCCGAACCGCCCGGGCACCTGCTCGTCGCCGACTTTGACAGTGATCGTATCGATGCCGGCGGCCGACTCCCGAGACACCGAATCCGGTACGAGCAGCTTGTCGTCGGCGAAGCCGAGGCCATACACGAGCACCTCGCGTCCGCCTGCATCGCCGGACCGATACCTGCGAAACGGGGATCTGCCACTGACGTCATACGCTTCCTCCTCCTGTGGCTCGGGCCGGAACGCGATCGTGATTTCGTAGATGTGGGCGGCGAAGTCCTGCTTCAGTTTGTCCTCAAGCTGTGTCTGCTGTTCTTGTGAGAGCCCGGCGTCCTCCAGGACATCCTTGCCCTTCCAGACCGGCCCGGCGGGGTCCAGATCGATTTGGTCGCGGCAGGTCACGCCGACGGGCGCGCCGTCGGCGTTGCAGATCACGCCTACACAGTAGACGCCCGGCGCTTGCAGGCATGGGCCCGGCTCAGCACTCCTCCAGTTTCGGCCGTACTCGCAAGGCCGGATGTACACGTGGTTCTGCTTGTCCGGCTTCATCGAGACGGCGTAAAGGGAGGCGCCTGGTGTGATCGCGTCCACGTCCGTGAACTGCAAGGGCTTCCACCCGGAGGGCAGATGACCGGTAAGCCGCAACACCCGGCCCGACGTCTTGACCAGCAGCCGGTCGAACGTGGCCGGCAGGGCCTTTCCGTCTGCGCCCTTGACCGTGATGCTCGCTACGGTGTCGAGATACACGGGGTCCCTGTCAAAGGTGAGGATCTCGCCCTTGTCGCTGAGGATCACGCCGAGGACATCGGTGGCATTCCTGTCCAGGATACGCTGAAGGACTGTGCCGTACTCGCGGTCGAGCCCGTATCCTGCCTCCAGACTCGGCCGATTGCTCTTCTTGAGGTGGTAGCTGACAATCACGAAGCTGTGCATCGTGTTTTGATAGATCTTCTCCCACGGCACATCCTTGTTCTGCTCGGCCGCTCGCAGAGTCGATCCGCTCACATTCATCCACAACGCTGCCGCAACCGCCACGAACACCGGCACTCGAACTTGCCACGTCTTCATTCTACTCCTCTTCGTAATCACGGCGATAATCCAGCACGATCCACTTTCGCAGGCCGTTTCGCAGGACCTCAAAGACAACTTTCTTCTCCCGCTGCCCGTCCTCCAGCAGTCCGGTGTAGATCTTCTTCACGTCCTCGATGGTCTCGACGGCCTGCTTGTCTACGCTCAGGATGATGTCCTGCTCGTTGAAGCCCGCCGCCGCGGCGTTGCCGGGGTACTTGACACCCTGAATGTAGATGCCGCCCGGTTTGAAGTAGTACAGGCGGGGCGTGCGGTACTTGTTGATCTCCTTGACGGTCATGTTCCATCGCCGGCAGTCGAAGTCGTCTCCTTCGAGCTTTCCCTTCTCCTGCGGCGTCACTTCCGCGCGGGTGGCCTCGCCGCCGCGAAGCAGCTCCATCGACACGGGCTTGCCGACCGGCAGGTCCGCCAGCCGGCGCCAGATGTCCGGGAGCATCTCGGCGTACAAGCCCTCGACAGGCTGGCCGTCGATGCTCAACAGAACGTGGCCCGCCCGGATGCCTGCCTGCGCCGCCGGGCTGTTGTCCTCCACTCCGGCGATCAGGACGCCGTGCTCGCCGGCGACGAACGTGTTGCTGTGGAAGTCCTTCAGCGCCTGGAGGAGCAGACCGGTGTATGCGCGGATGACTCGGCCGTCGCGTTTGAGCCGGCTGACGGTGTCCTGTACGGTGGGCGCCGGGATGCTGAACCCCAATCCGCTGCCTTCCACGCCGAGCGTGTTGATACCCACGATAGTACCCTGGGTGTCGATCAACGGCCCGCCGCTATTGCCCGGGTTGATCGCCGCGTCGGTCTGGATCCAGGTGTTGTACTTGTACTCCGTCGTGAAGCCGATGTATCGCTGCGCGTTGGAGACGATGCCCAGGCTGATGGATCGCTGGAACCCGAACGGGCTTCCCAGGGCCATGACGAAATCGCCTTCCTGGACCGCCATCGAATCGGCCAGGCGCGCGCATGGGTAGGGCTTTCCGCCCTCGCGTTCAGGCAGCTTGAGCAGCGCCAGGTCAGTGTCGCGGTCGGAGCCGATAAGCTGCGTCCTGACCTGCTGTTTGTCGTAGAGCACGCAGTTGATCGTGACGGCCTTGTCCACGACGTGCCAGTTCGTCACGGCGTACCCGTCGGCGCTGATGATCACGCCGGACCCGAACACCTCCTGCTGCTTCTTCTCGCCGCTGCCGTAGTCCTCCACGATCGGCTTGACGAAGATCAGGGCCGGGAAGACCTCGCTCTTGGCCCGCGTGATGATCTCTCGAAAGTCACCGTGCTCCTGGCAAACCGCCCTGTGCGGAGCACCTGCAAGGACGATCCCCAGAAGCACCGCCATTGTGCTCAAGGGTGCTCGTGTCATTCCATCCTGCATTCCGATTTCCTCAACTTGTACGTGCACGTCGTGGTGGTCTAACAGTTGACGGCCCCCAGACTCGCAACGACTGTCTGCCACCGCAGCTCCCCACGCCCTGTTCCCGAGGCCATACGGTCTCGCGATGATGGAGATTACCGGTTCGCCCGCCCCGCCGCAAGTGAATTCGGGACCGTCCGAGCGCCTCTGAACCGAGTCATTGGGGGAAAGACAAGCAACGGTGTCTGATTTCACGGATGCCAGGGAGCGCGGACCAGGGGACGCGACGGAAGTGGTATACAGTGCGCATCCGACGAATGAAGGCCGGAAGAAAGGGCCGTGCGGCAATCGACTTGCTGCACGGCCCTGGGTTCTTTGGAGGAGTTCGCTTGGGTCCGGGTTACTCAGACTGCGCGACGGCTTCCTTCGTCTTCTCCTTCTCGGGCTCCTGGATCTCTTGGCCTTCGAATTTCAGGTGCTCCTCGTCCTGGACGTCGATCTTGATGAGGTTCTTGTCCTTGAACTCGCCGGACAGGACCGCCTCGGAGAGCGGGTCCTCGATGTAATGCTCGATGGCCCGCCGCAGAGGTCTGGCCCCGAACTCCGGATTGTATCCTTTCTCGATCAGGAATTCCCTGGTCGCCTGGGTGAGCTCGAGCCTGAGCCCGTGCTCGGTCAGACGCCTGAAGACCTTGGCCAGCTCGTAATCGACGATGGTCTGGAGGTCGTCGCGCGTGAGCGGGTGGAAGACGATCGTGTCGTCGACGCGGTTGAGGAACTCCGGCCGGAAGTGTCGCTCCACTTCCTTATTCAGGATTTCCTTCATCTTCTCGTAGCTGTGCTCGGGCGACTTCTTGCCGAAGCCGAAGCCGCCCTGGTTCTTGATCAGCTCGGCGCCGATGTTGCTGGTCATGATCAGGACCACGTTCTTGAAGTCGATGCCGCGCCCGAAGCTGTCGGTCAGGCGGCCCTCATCCATGATCTGCAACAGCATGTTGTAGACGTCCGGATGGGCCTTCTCGATTTCGTCGAGCAGGAGCACCGCGTACGGCCGGCGCCGGATGCGCTCGGTCAACTGACCGCCTTCCTCGTAGCCGACGTAGCCCGGAGGGGCGCCGACGAGCCGGCTGACGTTGTGCTTCTCCATGAACTCGCTCATGTCGAGC
>JAFGJR010000298.1 GCA_016928975.1 Sedimentisphaerales bacterium
CCTTCTACGATCCGTTTCCTCATCCTCGGGGCCTCAGGCATGCCGCATGAACCCAAACTTTTGGCGGGCGCGTCAAACAAAGCCAATTTGGATCATGGGCGAGACGCCCACGCCACGAGAGTGAATTCGCCATAAGCCATTTAGCGTAAAGGACTTATGTCATTTTGCAGGACGACGCGAAACAAAGCCAATTTGGAGCGGTGGGCTTGGACGCTGTTTCTGAGCGGCGGAATGAACGAATCCGGCGTGAAAATGCTCTTGTAATGCGTGCTCCCCGTGGTAAAATGCATGGTTTCTGGTCCATTTCGGAGTCCAAACGATGAAGGAAAAGATACATCCGAAGTACGAGAAGGTCGTGGTCCACTGCGGTTGTGGCAACACCTTCGAGACGCGCAGCACGGCCGACGCGATCCACGCGGAAATCTGCTCGATGTGCCACCCGTTCTACACGGGCAAGCAGAAGTTCGTCGATACCGCCGGGCGGATCGAGCGGTTCACAAAGAAGTACGGCAAGTCGTACATCAAAGGACCCAAAGAAGAGAAGCCGCCCCAGAAGTAGCTGCGCGATTCAGTTGAGAACAAGCTCCTGTTCCCGTCGAGGCGGGTGCAGGGGCTTTTTATTATGAACAAAGAACAGAACAACCTTCCGGCAATCCTGGATGAGATCGAGGCCCGGTATGAGGAGATCGACCGGCAGATCTCCGACCCGGTCGTAACCAGGGATTCCGCCAGGCTTGTAGCGATCTCCAAAGAGCGAGGCAAGATCCACCCGGTCGTCGAGATGTACCGCGAGTATAAGTCGGTCCTCAGAGGCATCGCGGAGGCCCGGCTGATGCTCGACGACCCGGCGGCCGATCCCGACCTCGAAGCTCTGGCGGAAGAGGAGGTCGAGCAGTTGACCGCCAAGCGGGACCGGCTGCTGAGCGAGATCCAGGACACGCTGATCATGGCCGACGACCTGCGGATCGGCTCGGTCATCGTGGAAATCCGGGCCGGCACCGGCGGCGAGGAGGCCGCTCTGTTCGCGCGGGACCTGTACGAGATGTACTTCAAGTATGCCTCGAGCCGACGGTGGAAGGTGGAGCAGCTCGACTTCAGCCCATCCGACAAGGGAGGCTTTCGCGAGATCATCTTCAACATCAAGGGCGACGGCGTGTGGGCGGAGCTGGGCTATGAGGGCGGCGGGCATCGCGTCCAGCGCGTCCCCGAGACCGAGGCGCAGGGTCGCATCCACACCTCCGCCGCGACCGTCGCCGTTCTTCCGGAGCCGGAGGAAGTGGATGTCGAAATCGATCCGAGCGACGTGGTCGAGCACGTCAGCCGGGCCAGCGGGCCGGGCGGACAGAACGTCAATAAGGTCAGCAGCGCCATCCGGCTCGAACACATCCCGACCGGGATCACCGTGAACATGCGCGAGGAGTCCAGTCAGCACAAGAATCGTGCCAAGGCATGGCGAATCCTCCGCAGCCGAATCTACGAGCTCCACGAGAGCAAGCGCAGAGCCGAGCGGGACTCGCAGCGAAAGACGATGATCGGCTCCGGCGACCGGTCGGAGAAGATCCGGACGTACAACTTCCCGCAGAATCGCGTGACCGACCACCGGATCGGCCTGTCGCTCTACAATCTCGACCGGATCGTCAGCGGCGACCTGGGTGAGCTGATCGCCGGGCTCCGGGAGTACGACCGGCAGCAACGCCTGAAGAATCTCCATTTCTCCTCCGGAGCGGGGGCATCAACATCGAAGTGATCGTGGTAAAGGGAATCCGAAATTCGAAACGAATTCGAATGTTCAAAACCCAGAATTCAAAACGGACATGCCGCCCGGCGCCAGCGTTTAGGTCATTTGGGTTTCGGATTTGTTTCAAATTTCGTGTTTCGGATTTCGGATTTGGCCTCGTATGATCATCGTCGTCACAGGAATGGTGGGCCTCAGCAAGAAGGAATATCTTGAGAAGGTCTGCCACTGCGCGCGACAGCTCGGCAGAGCGGTGGAGCTGTGCAGCGTCGGCGACATGATGTACGCGGAGGCGCCGGACGTCACGCCGGGCAAGATCCTCGACATCTCCCTGAAACGGCTTCACTCCCTGCGCCGCAGCGTGTTCAAGGACATCATCGTGCGAGCCGGCCAGGTCCCCGACCTTATCGTCAACACGCACGCGACTTTCCGCTGGCGGCACGGTCTCTTCCCCGCCGTGGATTTCGACCAGATGCGGCAGCTCAATGCGGATATGTACGTATGCCTGATCGACGGCGTCGTCGCCATGCACCTGCGCTTACTCGAAAAGCACGCCCTGGAGCACAGCCTGAAGGACCTGATCGTCTGGCGCGAGGAGGAGATCATCAGCACCGAGATGCTCTGCAAAGGCATCGATGACAAGATCCCCTTCTACTGCCTCGCTCGCGGCAGCAAGCAGGAGACCACGGAGACGTTCTGCCACCTTGCCTTTCACAGGCACCTCAAGAAGGCGTATCTCAGCTTTCCCATGACGGCGGTGTCGCGGATCCCTGCCGTGATGAAGGAGATCGAAGAGTTCCGCCGCCGGATGAAGCAGTGCTTCATCTGCTTCGATCCCGGCGACCTGGAGGAGGCCCACCTGCCCGTCCTGGCGAGGGAGGCCCGCGAGCAGGGACTCGATTCCATCGAGGCAGTCGCGTTGGATCGACCGGTCCGCCTGAGCGTCGAGGAGGTTCTGCAGATCGAGCATGACATCAACAGCCAGATCTACGCCCGCGACTTTCTGCTGATCGACCAGGCGGACATGATTGTCAGTTTCGTGCCCACCCTTCCGGACGGCCGGGCCGCCATCTCCAGCGGCGTCGAACGCGAGCTCCAGCACGCCCACGAGGCCTCCAAGGAAGTCTACGTCATCTGGACCGCCCGCCAGGCCCCCTCCGTCTTCGTCACCCAAACCGCCACCGCGCTCTTCCCCAGCATCGACGAAGCAGTGGAGTTCTTCCACACGCGCTACACCGCCGAAGAGATCTGCCCTTGCCCGGACGAGAATCCGTGAGGCATCTTCCTCAACACCCGGCGTTCGGCTGGTCACTTGACCAGCTTCAGGAAATCATCGAGGGATAGGTTGGCTTGCTTGAGGATGTGCGAGAGGGTCGATCTCTTGATGGGTCGGTGAGCCGGAACGATCAGTTTCACCGTTTCGTCCGCCGTATGTTTGTGCAACCGGATATGGCTGCCCCTTTGGCGAACAACCACCCAACCATCACGACGGAGAGCATTGATGACTTTGTCGTAGTTCAGGCTGGGGACCTTGCTCATATGGCGACTTCGACGATCTCGGCGGAAGGCGCGAAGTCCGAATCATCGTCGACTGGCTCCAGATACAGCTCGATCGCTTCCTTGATGTTCGCCAATGCCTGCTCGCGAGTATCCCCCTCACTGATACAGCCTTGCAGGGACGGCACAAACGCCGTATACCCCCCCTCTTCACTCTTCTCCAACACAACCTTCAGTCTCATGAATGCACTCCAGCAAGACCATGCCATGCACATCTGACGGACCGCGCCAATTGTAACGATCATGCCGATGGATTACAATTCCGTATTGCGGCCATGTGAACTGTGGACAGGCATAGATCGACGTGTTCTGCTCGCTGTGCTACCGGAAAGCCGATGGCTCCCGTTTGCATCTGGCGCTATTGAGGGGATTCACACCTATGACAGAGGAATTCGTGAGTGAGGCGATTCGGCCGGTGGCGGGGACGTTCGATGCGGGCGGGATGACGCGGGGCGAGCCGGGATTGCCGCAGCGATTCGTGTGGAGGGACCAGGAGTACACCCTTGCGGCCGTGCTCCAGGCATGGAAGGAGGACGGGCCGTGCAAGCACGGCAGCGGCGAGATGTATCTGCGCAAGCACTGGTTCAAGATCCTCACCGAGCAGGGCACGCAGATGACGCTCTGCTTCGAGCGCCAGGCGCGGTCCAAGCGTCAGAACAAAGCTCGGTGGTGGCTCTATACAATCGACCGGGAGCGCCCGCCCGGCTGATGGCAGAGATGTCCCTTGCGGATCGCACCGGCGATGGCGTACGATGACCATGCTCAGAAATACACGGCACTGGACCTTTGAGGTTTTGACGAATGACGTTCGAATCGGCGGCGCGAGGAAAGGACATCGCGGGATGCATCGATTACACGCTGTTGAAGGCGGAGGCGACGCGGGAGGAGATTCTGCGGCTGTGTGACGACGCGGTGGCCTGGGGTTTCCACACCGTGTGCGTGAACGGACGGTGGGTGTCCATGGCGGCGGAACGATTGGTCGGCACGAAGGTGAAGGTCGCGAGCGTGGTGAGTCTGCCGCTTGGCGCCGACACCACCAGGATCAAGGCCGCACAGGCGAGGGAGGCGATTGACGCCGGCGCGGATGAGATCGACATGGTCGCCGACCTGGCCGCCATCATTGAAGCGGATGCATCGTATCTGTTGCGTCAACTGCGGTCCGTGCTCAGGGAGTGCCGGTCCATGAGGCCACCAGTGCTGCTGAAAGTCATCATTGAATCGGCGGCTCTGACTCACGAGCAGAAGGTCTTCGCCTGCCAGATCGCCCAGCAGGCGGGCGTCGATTTCATCAAGACGAGCACCGGGATGCACCCGGCCGGCGGAGCGACAGTGGAGGATGTCAGGCTGATCAAAGAGACATCGCCAAGCTGCAAAGTGAAAGCCGCCGGCGGGATCAAGACCGCCCAGCAGGTCCTGGCCATGCTGGAAGCGGGCGCCGATCGAATCGGCACGTCTGCCGGTGTCCAGATCATGCAGGAACTTGCGGCAACGAGGGAATGATGGCAGGTGACAAGCACTGCGCCTGCAGAGTCCACTGCAAAAGCGTCCACGCGAACACAAGCCCGGGGGCACTGACCGAGGTCGTCTCGACGTTGGCGTCGCCTGCCATTCTCGGGGGCAATCCGGCCAAAGTCTATGAAGATGGATTCAGTTACTGGGCCGCCGAGCCGAGGGACATGTTCGTATTCGAAACCGGGCAAAGCGATCCCCTGGCAAGACTCCAGGAGACCCTGGACCGATACACCCTGACGAACGACTCGTTCGTCCGTCACAACCGGGATGACATTCAAGCGGACACTTCGACCTCGCCTGACGGGATGTTCACAGGCGGCTGGATCGGGCATTTCAGCTACGAGCTGGGCCGGCATATCGAGCGTCTGCCCGGCGCTGCTGTGGATGACCTGCAAATCCCTCGCATTCGGTTGTGCTTCTACGACCGTGTAATTGCTTACGACCATCGCCGCGATGTCTTCTGGATCACCGCCCTGGAGTTGCCCGGCGACCGTGAGAGCCCTGAGGAGAAGATCGCCGCCGTTGAGCGTTGGCTCAGGCAATCGCAGCAGACAGAACCTGCGGCGCTGCCCGCCGTGGACATCGAGAACATCGACGTCGACCAGGTCCGGCGGAATATGACGCAGGATGCCTATCTCGACGCCGTACGGCGGATCAAACGCCACATTCATGACGGCGACATCTACCAGGCGAACTTCTCCCATCGCTTCGAGCACCCCTTCCAGGGCACAGCGGCCCGACTGTTCCACTGGCAAAACTGCCATAATCCGAGCGGCTATGCCGCCTATCTCGACGCCCGCGACTTCCAGATCGTCAGCGCGTCGCCCGAGATGTTCATCGCGATCCAAGACGGCCGGATCCGTACGAAGCCGATCAAGGGGACACGCCCGCGAATCAACGCCTGTGACGAACAGGCATCGAAACTCAATGCGCAACGGTTCCAGGAACTCCTGACCAGTGAAAAGGAGCAGGCGGAACTCAACATGATCATTGACCTGGAGCGCAACGATGTGGCGCGGATCTGCAAACCGGGCACTCGCCGAGTCATCCAGCCCCGGACGATTGAGAGGTATCCGAGCGTGTTTCACGCCGTGGCCACGGTCGGTGGGGAGCTGCGGGACGACGTCACCTTCAGCGATGTCCTCAAGGCCATGTTCCCCGGCGGCTCGATCACCGGTGCACCCAAAATCCGCGCCATGGAGATCATCGACGAGCTCGAGCCTACGGCCAGAGGGATCTACACCGGCGCGATCGGCTTCATCGGCCTCGACGGCACTGTCTGCTTGAATATCGCCATTCGAACCGCTATCATCACCAACGGCAGCGCCTTCGTGCAGACGGGAGGCGGGATTGTCGCCGACTCCGATCCACAGGCCGAGTGGGCCGAGACGATCACAAAGGCCAGGGCACTTTTGGCCGGCATCAGGGCGGTCGAAGACACAGGACGATGATGACCAGGAAGGTCTTTCTCAATGACGGCATAGTCGATTCCGACCAGGCGCATCTGTCTGTGGCGGAGAGCGGATTCCTGTATGGCGCCGGGCTGTTCGAGACCATGCGCAGTCGCAACGGCGTTGTCTTTCGCCGACAGGACCATCTCGACCGGCTGTTTCACAGTGCCGCTGTACTGTCGATCCACCACTCGTACGAGAAGGCGTACATCGGCGATGCTATCGACAAGCTGCTGCAAGCGAACGAGCTGAGCGAGGCGCGTCTGAGGCTGACCCTGACGAACGGTCCTCTAATGGAATCGCAAGACCAGCGCACGCCCACGCTGCTGATCACCGCCACGGAGTTCCAGCCCTATCCTGCGGAGTACTACAAGGCAGGCGTTCTGGTCATCCTGAGTCCGTTCCGGCAGAACGCGACGGACCCAACGTGCGGACATAAGACAACCTGTTACTATCCACGTCTGCTGGCGCTGAGCCTGGCTCGTCAGAAGGGAGCCGTCGAGGCCCTCTGGTTCACCTCGGACAACCGCCTGGCCGAGGGATGCGTCAGCAATGTGTTCCTCGTGAAGAATTCGGTTCTCTATACCCCGCCGGTCGAGACGCCGGTCCTGCCGGGCATCGCCCGGAAAGCCGTCCGACAGTTGGCTCAACAGCAGTCCATCGACCTGGTGGAGAAGGACCTATCGATAGATGACCTGCTCAACGCCGACGAGGTCTTCCTGACCAACGTCATCATGGAGGTGCTGCCGGTCATCCAGGTAGAGAGGCGTACCGTCGGTGACGGCAAACTCGGGCCTGTGACCACGAAGATGCGAGAGGGCTTTCTTCGAGCAATCGATGAGGAGTGCAGGAATGAAGGTTAAGGACATCGCCGGCGTTGTCGAGAAGATCGCGCCGCTGGGTCTGGCTCAGTCGTGGGACAACGTCGGGCTGCTCATCGGGGACCCGGAGCGGCGAATCGGGAACATTCTTCTGACCATCGACATCACGCAGGCCGTACTGGCGGAGGCCAAGGAGATCGGGACCGATCTGATCCTGTGCTATCACCCGGTGATCTGGGATGGCCTCAAGAGGGTCCGGGCCGATGGCCCGACCCGGACCGTGTACGAGTTGATTCGCTCGGGGATCGCGGTCTTCTCCGTCCACACTGCTCTCGACGCGGTCCGAGGCGGGGTCAACGACGCCCTGGCGGACATCCTCGGCATCCAGGACGCCAAACCCCTCGGTGATTACGTGGAGTATTCAACCCAGGACAATTGCAAGCTCGTCGTCTATGTGCCGGTCGACGCGACGGCCGGTGTGGCCAACGCCATCTTCCAGGCGGGAGCCGGGTGGATCGGCAACTACCGCGATTGCGGCTTCCGCACGCAGGGCACCGGGACATTCCTGCCGCTGGAGGGGGCCAGGCCCGCCATTGGGCGAAAAGGCAGGCTGGAGCAGGTGCAGGAGTCGCGGTTCGAGACGATCGTGCCGGCGGATCGGCTGGACGCTGTCGTGGAGGCCATGAAAAAGGCCCATCCGTACGAGGTGCCGGCCTTTGACATTTATAAGCTTTTCGACTATAAGAACCGGTTTGGACTGGGCAGAATCGGCCCGCTGGCGGAGCCTGTATCGGTGAGACAGCTCATTGACAGAGTGAAACGCCGGACGAGAGCCAAGGCAGTTGGCTTGGTGGGCGACGAGAAACGGCTGGTGCGAAAGGCGGCGGTCTGTGCCGGCACCTGCGGCGAGATCGTCAACAAGGTCATCGCCGCCGGGGCCGACCTGTACCTGACCGGCGAGTTGAAGCATCACCACGCTCTGGCCGCCCAGGAAGCAGGGCTGACCTGCATGTGCCTGAGCCACACGGTCTCCGAGCGGTTCTTCTTGAAGGACCTGGCCCGGCGAGTGAAAGCTCACGCACGAGAATTGACCGTTCGAGTCAGTAAGAAAGACGCTGATCCATTCACATGGAAAACGATATGACGGATGAAAGCAGGCCTGTAGAGACGCAAGATATTGCGTCTCCGCCGACCGAAGATACCCAAACCGAGATCCAAGCGCCCGAGAAACCAGTCCAGAAACTCCCTGAAGATGCGGAGGAATCTGCGGAAGAGCCGGCGGAGCCCGCCTGTGAAGAGGAAGAAACCCTGCAGGCAGAAACGGTAGCGTTCGAGGAGGACGCTGCGCCCCCAGCACGGGCGGACGAAGCCTTGGAGGAAGAGATCATCGAGAGCGAGACGACCCAAGAGCCTGTAGGGTGTGCGCCCGACGCCGCTACAGACACGAGCACTGCGACAACTCCGCAATCCGAGATCCAGAATCCGCCACCGGCCGCCCCGACGGTGGAGTCCGTGATCGAGGCGATTCTCTTCGCGACCGATGAGCCCTTGACCGACAGTCGTCTTGCAGCTATCGTTGAGACGACGGCCAAGCAGGTCCGCCAGAGCATCGAGAGTCTGAACACGAGATACGAGGCCAACAACAGCGCATTCCGCATCGAGCAAATCGCCGGCGGCTACCAGATGCTGACCTTGAACACATACAACTACTGGCTCAAGAAGATGGTACACGCCCGCAGCGACACCAAGCTCAGCCCCGCCGCCCTGGAGACGCTGGCGATCATCGCCTACAAGCAGCCGATCATCCGGGCCGACATCGAGGCGGTCCGAGGCGTCGCCGCCGGCGAGGTCATTCGCAGTCTCATGTACAAGGGCCTCGTCAAGATCGTCGGCCGGGCGGAGATCCTGGGCCGGCCCATGCTCTACGGCACGACCAAGAAGTTCCTCGAAGTCTTCGGACTCAACTCCCTCAAGGACCTCCCCAAAGCCGAAGAGCTCAAAAACCCGGACCGGTAAAGACGCAGGTCTTCTGATCCACAAATCTCGCCGATCGCAGCCGAAGCCGGGCTGAGCCTTCTATGGCTGACTCCCTCATCGTAGAGACACAAGATTCTGCATCTCCAGGAGGGTATTCGAATATCGCCCCCTCGCGGGCCTCATGTCCATCGGGATGATGATCTCTGGCGTGATCTGGTCAGGGCCGTCGTGCTTACCGGTATCGGCGCTAGATTGGTTGACTGCCTACGGAGACGCAGGGCTCTTTGAGGCATAGCCACAGGCTTGTACGATGTGGCCAGACGACCCCATGATGGTTTGGCCCCAGTTTACCATGAGAATTTGCCTTTCCGGGGCAGATTTTCATGGTAGACTATCGTCATGATTGCTCGATCAAGGCTCATCGAATCGGTACGTCAGGCACTGGCGAGGAGTCGCGTTGTCGCCTTGCTGGGACCGAGGCAGTGCGGCAAGACAACTCTGGCCGGCCAACTGCTCTCGTCGGACTCGCCCAATTACTTTGACCTGGAGGACCCAGCCAGTCTGGCCCGTCTGGATGAGCCCATGACCGCCCTGAGCGGGTTAAAAGACTTGGTGGTCATTGACGAGATACAGCGCCGCCCGGATTTGTTTCCAGTGCTGCGGGTTCTGGCGGATCGCGTGCCCTTGCCCGCCCGGTTCCTGATACTCGGCAGTGCATCGCCGGGGCTGTTGCGCCAATCCTCGGAGTCCCTGGCAGGTCGAATCGCGTACGTACACATGAGCGGCTTCAGTCTGGAAGAGGTGGGATTGGGCGCCCATGTCACGCATTGGCTCCGAGGGGGTTTCCCCTTGTCTTTTCTGGCAGAAGACGACGCCCGCAGTGCGTTGTGGCGAGGAGACTTCATCCGGACCTTCCTGGAGCGAGACGTAGGCCAGGCGGGGTTGTCCGCACCTTCCACTACGCTCCTGCGTTTCTGGACTATGGTTGCCCATTATCACGGCCAGATCTGGAACAACGCCGAGATCGCCAGCTCCATGAGCGTAGGCGGCAAGTCCGTTCGCCGTTACCTGGACACCCTGATGGACCTGTACATGATCCGCCAACTCCAGCCGTGGCACGCCAACATCAAGAAGAGGCAGGTGAAATCGCCCAAGGTCTATTTCCGTGACACGGGTCTGCTGCACTACCTCCTGGGCCTTCGTACGGAGAAGGACCTGTTGACCCATCCCAAATGCGGCGCATCGTGGGAAGGGTACGTAATCGAGGAGGCGATCAAAGCCGTGGAGCCCCAAGAGGCGTTCTTCTGGGCCACGCACCAGGGGGCGGAGATCGACCTGGTCCTGATCAAGGCCGGACACATGCTTGGCGTCGAATGCAAGCGAATCGACGCTCCGTCCCTGACACCCTCCATTCGGATCGCTTTGGA
This sequence comes from Sedimentisphaerales bacterium, assembly GCA_016928975.1. Next base: position 10,481 of record JAFGJR010000298.1, read on the forward strand.
AGACCTGAAACTGGAGCGGATCGCCGTGGTATATCCCGGCGTCAAACGCTATCCTCTGTCTGAGCAGGTGGAAGCCGTGCCCCTTGAGGGCCTGCTGCACGGGATGAAGGGCCTATTCCCCGAATAGGAAGAAGCCGAGCCGTTGCCGTGGATGCTGTCAACATGAGTATAGGGAATTCTGCCCTCCACGTCGATCGTATCAGCCAAGGTTGAGCGAAGGTACAGGGACGGCAGGATACCTGGACTCACCGGTTCCAGGGCAGTTCTTCGGCGGCGCCGGGGACGGCGTTGGCCGGTCGCGGATGCTCGGCATCGAAGACATAGAGCTTGTCTTTGGGCTCGATGACGACCGTGTCCTCGTTGATCTGGCCGGTCTGGTCGATCACCTCCGAGAGGGACAGGCCCAGGTGCCTGGCGAGGAACTTGTAGGCGCCGATGCGTTTGGACCGGCCGTAATCGTGCCCCTCATCCGGCAGGTGCAGGTACTCGACGTTGCTCTCCACGCCGTAGAGGCGGTAGACGTCGCGAATGTAGGGATACTCGACGTCCGGCGTGTTCTTCGTCCAGTCCTTGCCGTCGGAGATGAGCATCAAAGGGCGAGGGGCCGCACAGGCGACGATTTCCACGTTGCTTGTCTCGTGGGATTTGCTCTTGTGGACCGGCATGCCGCTCTCGCAGACGCAACCGCCGAAGAAATGGGCGGAGACCATCACCACAGGGACACTCACGGCGACGCGGTCATCCACCGCCGTCAGCATGAACGACTGTGTTCCGCCGCCCGAGGCGCCGGTGACGGCGACGCGCTTGGGATCGACATCCGCTCTGGAGGTCAGGAAATCCACGAGCCGGATGCTGTTCCACAGTTGCAGCTTGAAGACGTTGGGCCGTCTGTGTTGCCAGCCGGCATTGGCCCAGTCGCCGTAGCCGACCATGTCATAGGCGAAGGCGATCGCGCCTATGCGGGCAAAAGTAGCGCAGCGTTTCTGCATATCGGGCCGGAAGCGGCCGTAATCGGCGGGGTCGCTCCAATGGCCGTGCGGACAGAGCACCGCCGGGAACGGCCCGGAGCCCTTCGTCGGCACATACAAATTGCCCGTGACAAAGACGCCGGGAAGGCTCTGGATCGCCACGTTCTCCACGCTGTACCCGTCATACACCCGCTTGCTGTGGCTGATCGGGTTCAAGGGACATTTCTTCGGAAGCGGCCACAACTCGGCGCCGCGCAGAATCCCCTCGCGGATTCGCTGCGCCCGCTGCTGCCACTCAGACAACATTGAGTATGTAGCGGCGAATCTCGCGAGTTGTTCTTTCGCCTGCTCCTCCGTCTGGTAGTTCCCCACGCAAAGCTGCGGCTTGTCACTATCGGCATTCTCCGCTGCCCGCACGCGAAGCGGTAGCAAAATGACCACCACGACAGATACAGCAAGATACCTTTGGACCACTCGCATGATACACCTCTGTCACAATGTCACGACTCACTCGACGCAGAAGGTGTGCATGGCACACCCTACCAGTTTGCCAATGGCTTGATCTCGGTAGTGTCAACCGCCTTGCCGTCTTTCCAGACGGGTGAGAAGAGGACGGATACTCGAACGTCGCCGCTGGCCTGGGGCAGTCTCACCATGAGGCGCCTGACGCCCGCGTTCTTCGCCTGCGGCGGCTGTTGCTCGGCGGATTCCACAGTGAACCGGGCGTCCTTCGGGCCCAGCAGCCGGGCAACAAGCGTCTGACCTTTGAGCTTGAGGACGGCACGTGACCCTTCCTCGATATCGATTTGAGCGTCGGTCGTCATGCCCCACGCGACCTCGCATGGCGCCTTGAGACTGATCTCGTCCTGGACCAGTATGGCTCGCCTGCCTTCGATCATGGCAACGCCGCGAAGGGCGGAGCTGGCGAGGCTCGCGTGGGCCTCGGTCAGTTCGACGATCGCCGTCGGCGACTCGCCGTTGACCTCCACTTTCGTGAATTTCGACTTGGCCAGCGGGTCCTGGTCCTTGCCGCCGAGCGTGATGACGTTGTGGCTGGCGGAGTTCAGACGGTAATACGACCAGCGCTGGCCACCACGTCCGCGCTCCCAGTATCCGGGCATGTTGTAGTTATCCGATCCCAGGTCGCGCGCCCAGCGGACACCGAGGGCATCGAACTCGAAGTTGCCCAGGTCGAGATGTCCGTGATTAACCTGGTTGTATCCCGCTTTCACGCCGAGGAAGAGGGCATTCGGATCGTCCCAGGCGCTTCGCATCGTGACCACCTCGACCGGTCCCTTGAAGTGGTAGTCGAGCTGTCTGCGGGCGGCCCTGGCCGGCGGGCGGGCGCAGTACCAGACCAGGTGGGTGGCATCGGCGTCGCGGCGGACAAGTTCCTCATGCTCGGACCAGGCAAAGAGCGGGTTGTGGAAGGTCCGCGCCAGCCAGAACATGCAGGGCATCGGTCGGCGGGCACTTCGTTCCCCGACGTCGGCGAGATTGAGGTACAGGCCGGTCGGTCCGGTCGTGTAGATCGGGAAGTACCCTGCCTTGTTCAGGCCATCGACGTCGAGCAGGCCAAAGGTGTTGCCCAAGGCGGTGTCGAGTGCGGTCAGGCCGTACGCGGTGTAGTGCGTCGCGTAACTCCAATAGCCCGGCCCTTCGCCCCAGGCGCCGTCGGGAGCGTAGCTCTTGAGCGCACGCGGCAGCGATTTCACCGCCGCCGGGATAATCCGCTCGGCATAGCTCGCATCCGTCTCGGCGATGGCCAGGGCCCCGATGATCATGCCGCCGTTGCAGACCTGGTTCCAATTATGTTCGCTCCGGACCCACGAGCTATCCCTCCCATAGACCTCCAGTCCGGGCTTGAGGCCCTTTTCGATCAGGGCGGCGCGAATCCGTCCGCGCGTCTGCTCATCGAGGTAGCTGTACAACCAGTCGTATCCTACGCCGACTGCGTGGGACATCTCCGCCGTATCGAGGAAGTGCGACGGATTCCAGTCGGGGAATGCACAGACTTGGAGCAGGTTCTCTTTGGCCTTCGCCGCGTATTTCTCCTCCCCCGTCCATCGGTAGACAAGAGCCAAGGGATAAATCCGTCCCAGGCAATCGCGGCTGACGTGCAGCAATCGCGGCCCGACCTTCTCGTACACGAGCGCACGTCTGTCCAGGCACCGGTCGGCGTCCTTCTGTACGTCCGCCCAGATCTTCTGGAGCGCCGGGTCGTCCGGATAGGACGCCCGCAACCGGCCAAGGTCCACGTCCTTGAGCATGAGCCGTGGATGCTTCGCGTCGAGCGACGACAGAACAGGAGTCTCGTTCATCGCCTGCGCCGACGCCAGGGAACAGAAGATGACCACGCAGACCCTTCTCAAGACCGACAGGCACCTCATACCGAACCTCCATCGTACAGTTGTCAGTGCTCCGTTTGTAGTTGTGAGCTGAGCGGCAGGCAAGAGAATTCTCCACGATATGTCACGAGCGGCGCGGTTCAGACTTGACAAGCGACATCCAACGCTCCACACTTGCCGGTAACTGGATGACAGTGAACTGTCCATGGGATCCGGACATGAAAAAGTACGTCTACGATTTGACGGGAGATATGGCATCGGCGGCGGGGCACTGCGCCGTCCAGGCGATCCGCAAGGCGGTCAAAGAGAAGGGCCAGGCCAATATCATCCTGGCGACGGGCGCGAGTCAATTCGACATGCTGCGCAACCTCGTGGTGCGGCCGGGAGTGGACTGGCTCCGCGTCGTCATGTTCCACCTCGACGAATACATCGGCATCGGACCCGATCACCCCGCCAGTTTCCGCAAGTACCTCCAGGAGCGATTCGTGAATCGCGTGGCGCCTTTGCAGTCGGTGTACTTCGTACGAGGGGATGCCGAGGACCCCGCCGCTGAGTGTCGCAGGATCGGCATGCTGATCCAGACTCACCCGATCGACCTGGCGTGCATCGGCATCGGCGAGAATGGGCACTTAGCGTTCAACGACCCGCCCGCCGATTTCGAGACGGAGAACCCGTACCTCGTGGTGCAACTCGACGAGCGATGCAGGAGACAGCAGCTTGGCGAAGGCTGGTTCAAAACCTTCGAGCAGGTCCCCTGCCACGCCATCTCCATGAGCATCCGCCAGATCATGAAGAGCAAGCAGCTCGTCGTCACCGTCCCCGACCAGCGGAAAGCGGAAGCCGTCCGCAACGCGCTCGAAGGTCCCCTGACGCCGGACTGTCCCGCCTCGATCTTGCGTGAGCACCCGGACTGCTCCATCTTCCTCGACGCCCCCGCCGCCTCCCTGCTGGCAGACAAATCCTAAGAATATCAAAAAGCAAAAAGCAAAGATCAAACTTGTCATTCTGCTATTTGACTCTTGATATTTGATCTATGGCGACGCCTCGTCGCCTTGCTCCCACCACAGACACGGATCATCCTGGCCTTCGAGAATCCACCAGATATCGTCCGTCTGCCGGGCAGACTCAACGACATACCCGAAAACCTATGTCGTAGTAGTTGGCGTACGGGATGCCGTCACCCCTGACCGAGACAGCACAGTCGGAGTCAATGCTGCCCAGACTGCCGCCGCGGAAAATGCGAAAGCTGTCTGAACCACTGCCTGTCCACTCCCATACATTGCCTGCCATGTCACTCATTCCGTAGCCAGACTGGCCAAAGCTGCCCACAGAGACAGTGCCATCCGGATGCGCGGAATCGCGATAGTTGGCAATGCCCGGATCTATGGTCTCACCGCAGCCATAGACATACGTGCCGTCATAGTCGGCAACCGCCTGCCACTGATCTTCCGTCGGAAGGGAATAGCCGTAGTAGTTGCAGAAGGCCATGGCCCCATACCAGCTCACGTAGGTCACGGGATGGTTGCCAAAGCCGTTATCAACGCTGAACATACCGTCGTTGTAATGGACACGTGCGGCTCCGCCGTTGGTTGCTCCATAGCCGGTATAGCCTGAACCATCACAACGATAGTACCGCTGTCCGACGTAATCCACCCCGCTATTCGAACCGCCGGCGCCATAGACGTCAGTGCCGCTTGCCGTGATATCGCCGGAGGCGAGGGCTGCGTTCAGGAAATCGCAGTACTGGGCGTTGGTGACCTCGTATTGGCTCATTTGACCGCAGAAGCCCGGATCATTGATGTCGACAAACACCAGCGGCGTGTCCGGCCCAGGCTCCCATGTCAGACGAGGGTAGTCGTACCCATCCCACATCTTCCAAATGTCTTCGGAGCCGTTGCCGGTTTCACCCAAGAAGTCCCAGCCAGCTTCGAGGAAGGTACTGGGTGTCTGCATCTCGGCGGTGGTTCTGCCTTCGCCACCGACGTTATACTGTTCACAGGAGTTGTTTGGCACACAGATATTAACATCCCAGAAACTGCTGTTCACTTTCTGGGATATGCAACCGCCTACCAGACAGCCAACATCTGAAACACCATTGACATCACCAATAGCGTACGCGTTATTGATCGTGCCGAGATTCCTTCCCACCAAACCACCAACAAGGGAATCTCCACTAACCTTGCCAGTTGCATATGCGTTATTGATCGTGCCGCCATTCCTTCCCGCGAGACCGCCAAGCACAGTCAGTCCACTGACACTTGCATAGGCATAGCAGTCTTCGATTATGCTTCCCTCTTCGTTGTCTCCCACGAGCCCCCCCACACGGCCTTTGTGTCCCTTTACTCCCGCGATCCAACCTGTCGCAAAGCAACGGCGTATTTCCCCGCCTCTCGTGTTCACGCCCGCGATGCCACCCAAGATGCGATTCCCTTGGATGTTGCAGGACACCCAGCACCATTCGATCACTCCCTTGCCGCCTCCTCCATCATTCGAACCTGCGAGCCCACTAACATTCTCTCCACCTGATACTTGACCCGCTATAACCCAGCAGGATGAAATGCTACCCAGATTGCGTCCAATAAGACCACCAACGTAGTCAGCACCAGCGGCGTTTCCAGTCACAGAACAATCACGGGTGGTACTATGGCACTCACCGACGAGCCCGCCAACATAGTTGCCATTCGCGGATACCGAATTGCCGTCGTAATAGCAGTTGTCAATCGTAGCTCCACTCCCGCTGTATCCAAGCAGGCCCCCAGTGAAATCGACTTCAGCAGATACACTTCCTCTGGCATATGAGTCTACAATGCCACACTTGGTTCCCGACCAGCCAACCAACCCTCCGGCCACCTTGTAAAGAGTATGCACGTTGCCGGTTGCATGGCACCGAGAGACTATGCTCCTGTCCTCAGCAACGCCAATGAGACCACCAGTGCATCGCCCGTCGGCATCTACATCACTGGTTGTATTGCAGTCCATAACACTGGTCCCAGATGCCAGACCGATCAAACCGCCAACGTCTTCTCTGCCCTTAACGTAACCGTGGGCATGGGATTTCGAAACCTCGCCATCATCACATTTCCCAACCAGGCCGCCTATATCTCGACCAGTCGATGAGGCTACACTCCCTTCAACAGAGCAATTCCGAATCACGCCGGAATTGTTGTATCCCACGAGGCCACCAATCTGGTTGCCTTTGGGGACGTTCACGTCAACGTGTTCCAAATGAAGATTCTCAATCACACCGGGTTTATGGAGGGAGGCAAACAAGCCGCTTTCGTTAGGCGCTCCTTGTGAGGGCGTCCAGGTGAAATGGCTGATTGTGTGTCCGTTGCCATCGAAGACGCCGGTGAAAGTGCCGATCACGGCCTTGTCGAAGACCCTGCCGCCGGGGAGCTTGGGGTCCAGGTCGATGTCGGCGGTCAGGATGAAATGCTTGTCGTAGTCTTCGGGCGTCTCGCCGAGGGCGATCAGATCGGCGGCCGTGGCGATCTGGTAAGGGTCGTTCGGCTCCCCCGTCCCGCCGCTGTATCTGGCGTTCGCAGGCAAGGCAAACAAACAGACGGTCAAGGTCACAAGTACGCCTCTCATAGTCTCCAACCTCCAATCCCGAGTCCACCCACGATCCAATTCAGTTTCCTCGCGCCAAGACGCCAAGCACGCCAAGGGAAACCTCTCAAAGAACACCTGCATTCTGCTTCTTCTTGGCGATCTTTGCGTCTTTGCGTGATCCCTACTTTCTCCTGCCGCGATATGAAAGAGCCACCCGCCTTCGAGAAGACAGGCCCTTGCGCTCATACTCTCCGTTATGGAATTGCTGATACGTAGTATACCAGATGGTGACTGTCCAGGTCAACTATGTCAGGTCGAAGGTGTGCAGGCCACCGACCGCGGTGATTGTCTCGGCTGCCGAGGAGAGATTTCGCGGGCGATAGTATCGTTGGACCATGTTCTCGATCAGGTCCGGGACGCGTTCTGATTTCACAATTGCCACGATGCAGCCGCCCATGCCGGCGCCGACCAGTTTCGCGCCCGCCACGCCCGGTGTCGCCAGAGCGATATCGACGAGCGTGTCCAACTCCGGAAGGCTGACGTTGTAGCCACCCCCCTGGCGCCACAGATGGGCTCTCGCGACTTGTTGAGGATCGCCCGATGCAAGGCTGCGAATCAGGGCGTTGATGCGCTCGTCGGGGTAAGTGTTGTCAACCGGCACGCGAACGCCGTCCAGGAAGCGAGTTACGCGGTCGCCGTCGTGGGAGATGTTCATCAGCTCACCGAAGAGGGCCACGTCGCCATTGCGGAGGCAGCGCTGGACCATGTCCGCGCGGAGGCACTCTGCTATGCCGTAGAGGCATACTTGGCGGATCGGGTAGCCCTCCGCCGGCTCGTCGTGACTTCGGAAGACGCGGCGCATCTTATGCTCGTCTTCGGGAAGTCGTTCGAGCAACTGGTCGCGGCGAGCGGTCACAGGCAAGGAACGGACGATATGGTATATCTCGCTCTCGCTCACGCCGAGCCGGTCGGGATCGACGTCGCGCAGATGTTCGAGCCTCTCGTTGTATTGCGGGAACTGCTTCTTGATCAGCATCAGGCCGAAGATGTAGGCGGCCACGCGGGAGTTGAACGCGCTGCGCGCGCCGGCCTGTTTCTTGGCCTCGATCAGACTGTTGGCGAGCACAAGGCTGTAGCCTTCGGGGACCGGGACACTCTCGACGCTCGTGGCGAATGCGGCGGCGTGGAGGATGGCATTGGGCTCGGCGAAGATGATCGCAGCGTGGTCGCTGCTGCCTCCCCGCGTGCCGACGTACCATTCCGCGTAACCGCAATGGCGAACCATATCCGTCCGGCCGATGTCCAGTGAGTTCAGGCGGGCCACGGCCTCGGCTGTCGCGACCACGACGGCTGAGGAGGAACTCAGGCCGACCGCCCGAGGAATGTTGCCGTAGAAGACCAGGTCCATGCCCCGGACGGCCGGAGCGAATGCCCCACGACCGTCGGTATGCAGGTTTTGCAGATAGAGAACCGCGGCACGAATGTAGTTCGACCAGGTGACCGAGGGATCGCCCTTTCGCTTCTCGAGCTCAGCCAGGCACCAGGAGTCCCAGTCCTCGACCCTCGTTCCGGCGGGCAGGCACTGGCGGATTCGAAACTGCTCGTTCGGGAACGGGTCGGACTCGACATTTCGCGCCGCCACTACGTCGTCGCCGCGCGGCGCGGCGATCAGCCACATGTTGTTGATGGCCACCGGATTGACCGAGCCGCCCCGGTGGTCGATGTGCGTGCCGAGGACATTGACGCGGCCGGCGGTGCGAATCACGAGGACATCGCGGTCCGGGCCGTGAATGTCCCCGAACGTCCGCAGCGCACGCGTGCACATCCGCGCCGCCTGCTCGTGCAGGTCCGCCCGGCCGGCGCAGACCCGCCGCAATGCCCGGTTGAATCCACTGTCCGGCGCGTCAACCGCCCTGAGCCACTGTCTTACCGGACGCACCGGAATCCCTTGCGATGCCATCTGCTGCGACCCTTGATTTACAATTCGCCGGCGCCGACTTACAATCAGCCGACCGGTATTCGAGCCAGAATAGTAAATGGTAAATCGCAAATGGTAAACGACAAATCCGTCGTCGCGCTGCCCGGCCTGGTGGACTTGCAGGTCAATGGCTACAAGGGAGTGGACTTCTCCGGCGCCGACCTGACCCAGGAGAGCTTCGCTTGGGCGTGCCGGGAGCTGCTCAACGCCGGGACCACTGCCTTCCTGCCGACTCTCATTACAAGCCCGCCCGAAATCTACGAGCGGAACCTGCCCATCATCGCCGGTGTGGTCAACGCAGAGGAGTTTCAGCGGCGCGTGCTCGGCATCCACCTGGAGGGGCCTTTCATCTGTGCACAGGACGGCGCACGAGGCGCGCACGACGCCCGGTGGGTGCGAAAGCCCGATGTCACATGGCTCGAAGAGCTGTTGCGGCTCGCCGATAACAGAGTCCGGCTCCTCACCATCGCCGCCGATCAGGACGGCGCTGAGGACCTGGCGTGCTGTGCGGTCAGTCACGGAGTCACTGTCTCGCTCGGTCACCACATGGCCAACGAGCGGGACCTGGAGCGATTGGTCGCCGTCGGGGCGAAGGCACTGACGCACCTGGGCAACGGCGTGCCCGCCATGTTGAGCCGACATCAGAATCCCCTCTGGGCGGGCCTGGCCAACGACGATCTGTCGGCCACGGTGATCGCCGACGGCCACCACCTGCCCCCCTCGATGCTCCGGACCATCCTGCGGGCCAAAGGGCCCGAGCGCTGCATCATCATCAGCGACGCCTCGCCGCTGGCGGGACTGCCGCCGGGAGAGTACTGGTCGATGAGCGCCAACGTCCGCCTGGAGGACAGCGGCAAGCTCTACAATCCCGCGACCGGCTACATGGCGGGATCATCGGCGACGATCCTGGCCTGTGCAAATCACCTCGTCTCGCTCGGCCTGGCGGGCTTCAGCGAACTCGTGACGATGTTGTTCTACAATCCCCTGCGACTCGTGGGCATCTTGCCGAACCGTCTCCCACCAGCAGCAGGAGTGTTCTTCGACGCGGCAGAGTCCCGTGTGTACAGTAGCAGGGGCGTCTCGCCCGTGGAATGAGGATCATGGGCAGGATGCCCATGCTACGATGGAGACTTCGAAATGACAAACATGATCCTGGAAGTGATGATCGCTGGATGTCTCATCGCATCCGATGGTCCGCGGTCGAACGTGAAGCTGTGGTACGATACCCCGGCGAAGGCATGGACGCAGGCCCTGCCCGTCGGCAACGGCAGGCTCGGCGCGATGGTCTTCGGCGGCACCGGTGAGGACCGCCTCCAATTGAATGAGGACTCGCTCTGGTGCGGCAGGCCCCTTGATTACGCGCACGACGGCGCCGCCGAGTACCTGCCACAAATCCGCCGGTTGCTGCTCGAGGGCAGGCAGAAGGAGGCGGAGGACCTGGCGATGGAGCACTTCATGTCGGTCCCGCTGGGCCAGATGCCGTACCAGCCGTTTGGCGACCTGAGATTGACCTTCCCGGGGCACGACAAGGTCGAGGGCTATCGACGAGAGCTCGACCTCAACACCGCGATTGCCACCACCAGCTATCGCGTCAATGACGTCACCTACACTCGTCAGGTGTTCGCCAGCTATCCGGACCAGGTGATCGTGGTGCGAGTCGAATGCAGCCGACCCGGTGCCTTGAGCTTCGGCGCAACGTTGACCAGCCCCAACCAGGATGTGCAGACGCAAGCGGTGGCCGGGGACACACTGGCGATCCGGGGGCGGGCGCGGGACTACAATACTCGCGGCAACTACGGAGTGATTCCCGGCACGGTGAGGTTCGAGGGCCGCTGCCGGGTCATCGTCAATGGCGGCAAAGCCACCGTCGATGACCGGAAGATCGTTGTGGAAGGCGCCGACGCCGCGACATTGATGCTGGCCCTGGCCACGAGCGTCAAGAGGTATAACGACGTCTCCGCCGACCCGGCGGCACGCTGTGATGAGACGTTGAGGAAGGTAGCGGGCAAGACACCCCAACAGATACGGGATGCGCACGTAACCGACCATCGAACCCTGTTTCAGCGTGTGTCCATCGACCTGGGACCTGCTGTAGAGACGCAAGATTTTGCGTCTCTGCCGACCGACCAGCGGGTGTTGAAGTACGCGCAGCAGGAGGACCCGCAGTTGGCGGCGTTGTTCTTCCAGTACGGCCGGTACCTGATGATCGCCAGCTCGCGCGGAGGCGGCCAGCCGGCCAATCTGCAAGGCCTGTGGAACGAGAGCGTCAGCCCGCCGTGGGACAGCAAGTACACCGTGAACATCAACACGGAGATGAACTACTGGCTCACCGAGCCAACCAACCTGAGCACATGCGGCCGGCCGTTGTTCGGCGCGTTGGCGGACATCAGCCGGACGGGAAGCTCTGTCGCCCAGAAGCACTACAACGCCCCCGGCTGGGTCCTGCACCACAACTTCGACCTGTGGCGCGGCGCCGCACCGATCAACGCCTCCAATCACGGCATCTGGCCCACCGGCGGCGCCTGGCTGTGCCAGCATCTGTGGTGGCATTACCTCTACACAGGCGACAAGACATTCCTGGCCAGGCGGGCCTATCCACTGATGAAGGGCGCCGCGGAGTTCTTCGTCGCCTACCTCATCGAGGACCCGCGCAGTGACAAGCACTGGCTCATCAGCGGCCCCAGCAACAGCCCCGAAATTGGCGGCTTAGTCATGGGGCCGACGATGGACCACCAGATCATCCGCGACCTGTTTGCCAACACCGCCCAGGCGGCTCGCACGCTCGGCGTCGATGAGGAGTTCGCCAAGAAACTCGACACGATGCGAAGCCGCATTGCCCCCAACCAGATCGGTAAGCACGGCCAGCTCCAGGAGTGGCTGGAGGACAAAGACAACCCCAAAGAGGAGCATCGCCACGTCTCGCACCTGTGGGGCCTGTTCCCCGGCGAGGAGATCACGCCCGAGACGCCCGATCTGTTCAAGGCCGCCAGGCAATCACTCCTGTTCCGTGGCGACGGCGGCACCGGCTGGAGCCGGGCCTGGAAAATCAACTTCTGGGCCCGCCTGCTCGACGGCAACCACGCCCATCTCATGCTCAAGAATCTGCTGACGCTGACTTCCTCTCCGCTCACGGACTACAAAGGCGGCGGAGTCTATCCCAACCTCTTCGACGCCCATCCCCCCTTCCAGATCGACGGCAACTTCGGCGCCACCAGCGGCATCACGGAAATGCTGATGCAAAGCCATCGCAAGGACAGCGAGGGTCACTACATCATCGACCTGCTCCCCGCCCTGCCCGACGCGTGGCCGACCGGCTCCGTCAAAGGCCTGTGCGCACGCGGCGGCTTCGAAACGAGTCTTGCCTGGCGAGATGGCAAGTTGATCGCGGCCGCGATTCGATCGAAGCTCGGCAATACGTGCCGAGTCCGCATGAGAACCGCGGTGACCGTCTTGACAGACAGACAGGACGTCCACGTCTCCCGGCCGGCGCCGAACGTCATTGAATTCGAGACGACTCCGGGCGAGAAATACACTCTCCTGCCGGTGGAAGGCGATGAGACCGACTACTGGCGAGGGCTCAAGCTGTGGTATCGCCAGCCCGCGACGGAATGGACGCAGGCGCTGCCGGTGGGCAACGGCCGGCTCGGCGCGATGGTCTTTGGCGGCGTGGACAAGGAGCGGCTGCAACTGAACGAGGTGAGCCTGTGGTCGGGCAGTCCCCAGGACGCCGACAACCCCGAAGCGTTGGCGGCGCTGCACGAGGTGCGCGAGCTGATCTTCGACGGCAAGCACGCAGAGGCGAACGCGATTGCCAACCGCAAGCTCGTATGCAAGGGCGCCGGCTCCCGCCACGCCTCCGCCACCGGATCGCTGTACGGCAGTTACCAGACCCTCGGCGACCTGACGCTCACGTTCGACGCTGCAAGTGACATCAGCGAGTACCGACGAGAGCTCGACCTGGACACCGCAGCGGCAACGGTCAGCTATCGTCAGGGCGATGCCACCTTCCGAAGGGGAGTACTCTCCAGCGCAGCCGATCAGGTTCTGATCGTTCGTCTGACATGCGACAGGCCGGGACGAATCAGCTTCACCGCGGACCTGAGCCGGCCCGAGCGTTTCACCACAAACGTCGAAGGCAACGACGGCTTGATCATGACGGGACACATGAACGACGGCAAGGATGGGACCAGCGGGGTTAAATACGCGGCCCGCCTGCGCGCGATTGCCAACGGCGGCACAATCAGCACGGCCGATGGCAGGCTCCGCATCGACGGCGCAGATGCCGTGACTCTCCTGTTGGCCGCCGGCACTGACTACGAGCTCCGGCCACCTGACTATCGCGGCAGCAATCCCGAGCAGACGACCGACGCACAGCTTGCACAGGCCACGGCCAAGCCGCTCCGGCAACTATACAGCGCCCATGTGGCGGATTACCAGAGGCTCTTTCGACGCGTAGCCCTTGATCTTGGCGGCACCGCGGAGACTTCGGCGAGAATGCCGACTGACGAGAGGCTCAATGCGATGCGCAGCGGGGCGACGGACCCTGGTCTGATTGAGCTGTATTTCCAATTCGGGCGATACCTGCTGATCTCCAGCTCGCGGCCGGGCAGCCTGCCGGCGAACCTGCAAGGGATCTGGGCGGAGGGCGTCCAGACGCCCTGGAATGGCGATTATCACGCGAATATCAACGTGCAGATGAATTACTGGCCGGCGGAGGTCTGCAACCTCGCGGAATGTCACCAGCCGCTGTTCGACCTGATCGATTCGCTTCGACCGAGCGGCCGCAAGACCGCCAGGGTGCACTACGGCGCTAACGGCTGGACGGTCCACACGATCACGAATGTCTTCGGCTTCACCTCGCCGGGCGAGTCGCCGGGCTGGGGCCTGTTCCCGGCTGCCGGCGCGTGGCTGTGCCAGCATCTGTGGGAACACTACGCCTTTGGAGCCGACCGGAGATTCCTGGAGCAGGTCTGGCCCATCCTGCGCGAATCGGCTGAGTTTTATCTCGACTTTCTCGTGACCGATCCGAGGACCGGCAGGCTCGTCAGCGGTCCGGTGAACTCGCCGGAGAACGCGTTCATCACCGCCGACGGCCAGCGAGGCTCTCTGTGCATGGGACCGGCGATGGACCAGCAAATCATCTGGGACCTGTTCACGAACGTCCTGGACAGCGCCAGAGTGCTCGGCGTCGAGGGCGATTTCGTCCAGCGCGTCCGCGACGCTCGCGAGCGACTGCTCGGGCCGCAAATCGGCTCCGACGGCCGGCTGCTCGAGTGGTCGCAGCAGTTCAAGGAGGCCGAGCCGGGACATCGTCACGTGTCCCACCTGTTCGCCCTCTATCCCGGCAAGCAGATCAGCGTGACCGGCACGCCCGATCTGGCGACGGCGGCCAGAAAGTCGCTGGAGTACCGCCTTTCGCACGGCGGCGGTCACACCGGCTGGAGCCGCGCGTGGATCATCAACTTCTGGGCCCGCCTCCAGGATGGGGAGAAGGCCTACGAGAACGTTGCGGCCCTGCTGGCCAAATCGACCCTGCCCAACCTGTTCGATACCCATCCGCCGTTTCAAATCGACGGCAACTTCGGCGGTACTGCGGGCATTGCGGAGATGCTGCTGCAGAGCCACGCCGGCGAGATTCACCTGTTGCCCGCCCTTCCGGCCGCATGGCCTTCCGGATACGTCAAGGGTCTGCGGGCCAGAGGCGGCTACGAAGTGGACATTGCCTGGGCGAATGGAAAGCTGAGCGAAGCGACGATCCATCCGTCGCAGGACGGCGCATGCACCATCCGCTACGGCGACAACACGGCTCGCATCGACACAAAGGCCGATAAACCGCTGACAATCGACGGAAATATCGCACAATTATGAGACAACGCTCTTGACACGGCGGCAGACAGCCGTTTAACTCAGACATAGCATGTCAAGCAGGCAGGTTGCGGGGCTGGCGTTCTTTCTCAGGATTCGTATCACAACTCGTTGGGTTTCTGATTCCGTACAGTCAGGGCCCAATACCGGAACTGTGCGCAAGTTGGATAGCCTAGACAAGCCACGGGCATTGCGAAAGGAGGGTCTACACAAAACACGATAACTTGGTCACCTGCGAAGGAGGGTGATGAGTTGGTTGCTCGTTGTTCGTTGTCGGTCTGCCCAGGGTCGGCGGCCGGCAACTGATAGAAGCACTACTCAATACCCGCAAAGAGGAGACCAACATGAGAAGGATCTCAATCGCCCTGACGCTCGTGTTCTTGGTACCGAGCGTCGCCCCGGCAGAGTGCGTCGTCCCCTTGTACAGCCGCGTCCATTACTCGCCGTACGCCTTCAGCTACCATAACAATGGACTCGTTCCCGGCGGGATCACCTACTCGCCGTACGCATTCCGCTCCAACAACTCCGGGCTCGTGTTTGAAGGGGTACGATACACGCCCTATGCGTTCAATTACAGAAACTCGGGCCTGATCCTCGACTACTACTGCTGCCCCATCCCCTACGTCGTTTGCAGCCATTCATGCTCGTCCGGCCAGGTTTGCTCCAAGGACGGCTGTCTCCCACGCTGGAGCAACACCCGGACAAACGACACAGGCGCCAGTTCGAGGTGCCACTCCCCGGGGCGTGACGCAGCCGGCCAGAGCAGGACCGTCGCATCTGTGGCTTCCGCTCAAGGCGAAGACCCACTGACGATCATACGCAAGCACCTCCGCGAGCAGGGGTTCTCGGATGTCGCGGTCAATCGCATCCTGAGAGTCGGTGACAGACTCGTCAGCGCCGACTTCAGTGTGGGCGGCCGGAACCTGCTCATCAAGTACTGGGACCCGGTCCAGATCGAGTCGCTGTCGGCAAAGGCCGATGACGAGCGAAAGCCGACCGGCACTGCTGAGTCGAGGACCGTGGACAAGTACAAGAAGGACTGGGAGGCCTTTGCCGGCAAGTACCAGCAGGACGGTGGAGAGATCTATGTCGTCGCCGCCTCGGAGCGGACGGAGATCATCGCCGCTCTGAATGCGTGCAAGAGCCTTCATCCCGACGGCGTCGAATCGAGCCCCGAGGCTGTGTACGCCAGGCAATAGGACTGCCTGTCACGGCCTGCCCGGCGAGGGCTGCGACTGTTGCCAACTGGCAGGATCGCTCCAAGTGGCGCGTGGGGCGGCGGGATCACGAATCGTCAGCGACATGCCGTCGCCGTCGCTCAGCGGATACCATGCGCCGTCATAGTCGAATCGCAGAATCACGGCATCCAATGGAACCGGCAACTGAAGCACGATCTCTTCGCCGGCGTTGCTGAGGCTGCCGCTGTATTGCCCGGCCACCCTGGGCGCCGCCCCATAGGCAGACCGGAACGACGCCAGATCCGCCACAACGACCACGTACTCCCCCGGCTCCAGCGTCATCGCCGGGAAGGTGAAGCGTACGCCTTCGCTGAGCCGTACCCCGGTCACGTCGAGCACGGCATCTCCTGCATTCATCAACTCGACGTAGTCGTAGGGCGCGCCCTGACGGGAATGGTACATGAGCTCGGTGATCCGCAGGGCGTCCAGCAGGTTCAGATCGTTCTTATACTCATGGAGGTTCCCGCCCTGCGCCGCCGCGAGCGTCGCATCCACGGCGACACTGATAAGGAAGTCCGAGCTGGTCACGCTGCTGTTCATCGCATGAACGGCCAGGAGATTGGCCCCAGGCTTCAGGTCGCCCTCGAACCGGGTAATATCGACGTACTCGTCGAAGTCCTCCCCTTCGGCCTCGCCGGCGCTGTCCGCACGCGAGTTCCACGCGGGGGTGCCCGTGAAATTCGTCCGGGCCACCTCTTGGCCATTCAGGTAAGCGATGAACGCATCGTCGTATCGCACCTTCAGCATCAGGCTGTTGACGTCGGCAAGGGTGTCCGCATCGACGGTGAACGGAACGCGGACGTAACAGGAACTGTTCTTGCCCGTTCCGTACATCTGGGCTTCCGTGTCAAGCGTGATCAAGGAATCGTAATCCGAACCCCGGTCGAAGCCGACCCCGCCCGGCGCACCGGCGCCGTGCAGCCAGGCCGAGTCATCGAAGCCCACGTCTGATTTCCATGCTTCTCCCACCTCATCGGCCGAAGTCGGCACGAACGCACTCTTGGCAGCACTCTCCGGCACGAGCGCCACCGAGGTGACGCTCTCCTGCGACGTGGTCATGTTCGGCAGCCCCGGCGTCGGCAGAAGGAAGTACTCGAACCGGCCGGAGCCGTCGGGAGAACGTCCCTGCGAAACGTCCGCCGTCTGGTTGCCGAAGACGATCTGATCGATCCGGCTGAACGTGGTATCGAACAACGTGATCACCTCGCCGTCTGCCGATAGACTGAACCCCAGGTGGCCCGGACCTGCTTTGCCGTCTGCCTCAAAGACGACGTGGCCCCGGCCGGCAACGAAGCTCAGCGGGGACAAGCCGTACCGGTCCGGCTCCCTCTCCGGTGTGTCGCTGATATGAAAGCCGCCGAGATCGACGGGCAGCGCATCCGGATTGTACAGCTCGACGAAATCCGACGAAAACAGAACCTCTCCGCTTGCCAGCCACTCGTTGATCTTCACCGTGCGAGGATCCCCGAGCGGCATGAGAAGGTTGGCCTGGCCGAACGTAGGGACCGTCAGATGCCACTGGCCGGCATTTCCGACGCGACCGATGGACAAATCGGGCAGTTGCGGACCGAACTCCACCGAGTCGATCAGTGCCCCCGTCTTGTCATGGAGGTAGAGTGCATCGCCTCCCGCGCCGAACGCAAAGCCCAGATGCAGCCCGGACGCCGTGGCGTCGTCATCCGCGAACAGAACCCGGTACTCGCCCGGATTCATCAGCACGCCGGCCGGAAAGACGTATTTGTCCGGCCGTCCTGGATCGTCGCTGAGAGTCATCCCCGCCAGGCTCAAAGGCGCGGGGCCGTCGTAATAGAGCTCGACCAGGTCGGGGAAAGCACCCTCATGATCGAATTCCGTCTCGTTCACCGCCAGAATCTCATGGATGAGGAGCTGCCGATACGCGGTGTCCACCACGAAGGTGCGCGAAACCGTCGGATGATCCTGACTCTGCCAGACGCCGGCCGAGTCCTTGCCGACGACGTAGACCGTGTAGGATTGGCCGTTTTGCAGGTTCGCCAGAGTGATCGGCGGCAGCGGTCTGGGGTTACCAGCGAGCAATGCATCCGGTCGGACTACTTCCTCGCTCCATGGGCCGTTGTTCACACGATACTTGTACGCATGGATGTCCGGTCCGCCCACAGTCAACGTGACACTGGTCTTCCACGTGACCGGGGCCGGCTCGCCCGAGATCGAGGCGCCGGCGGGCACGAGGCCCCCCATATCCCTCCCGTTCGCTCCGGTGCCGATGGCCGGCGAGCTCGGCAGCAAGCGCATGTCGCGAAGCGGGTCCGTGATATTCCCGTCGTTCACCAACAAGGGATTGACGCCCTCCAGGTTGCCGGTGCCGTCCCAGACCACCGGGTCATTCTCGATGATCGGGAAGATGGAGTTGTTCATCGTGATGGCCGTCGGATGGCCCACCCAGTCCGGGTTCGCGAACACGTGAGCGACATCATGGAAGATGTTTCCATCACCATAGAACCCCATACCCTGCCACTGGCCCGACCGGGCCTCATACATATTGGCCACCGCGAAGGTGGCGTGGACCACTGTGTTGTTGACGGCGGTGATGAACCCATCGTCTTTGGACAGGAACGCGTGATCCACGTCATAGAACAGGTTTCTCACGGCCGTCACCCTGGAGCACTCGCCATACTCCGTCCCGGTGGTGACCGCGTGCGTCAGGGTCTCGCGAGAAGCATCCTGGTGCATGTGCAGGAAGACGTTGCCTTCCACGTGCGCATCGGCGGCATCCAGATCGATGCCATCGTCGCTGGCCCCGGTGAACGTGTTGTTGAGGAACCGCCCGATGGGACCGGGACGTTGGCCGCCTGTGAAATCAATGATGTCGTTGTAGCCGGTCGTCGTGCCGAACCAGTTCCCCTCGATCAGCGCGTATCCGTCCGACGGCATGCCCCAGAAATGGACCAGCTCCTCGTTCTGAATGCTTGGCAGGATCGAGTTCTTCAGGATCATCGAGGAGTCGTCAAACGACAAATACATCTTGCTGTGGTTGGCCCAAACGACATGGTCCATGGCGACCCTGGCATGATCCGCCTCGATGGCGGCGGAGCCGGAATCGCAGTACTCCATGGTCACATAGGCCAGACGGCTCTCGTCTGTCGTATTCTTGAACTGTAGTCCGGCCCAACTCGTGGAACCAGGTGTCTTCGTGAGGCTGATGCGCTGGTAGGCCGTCCCCTCGGCGATCAAGCGGCCGTTGACCACCAAGCCGGCGCCAGGCTCGAAGAACAGCGTCGTGCCGGGCTCGATCGTCAGTGTCACGCCCGCGGGAACTGTCACCGCACCCGTCACCTGCCATGGCCCGGCAGCCGCCTGCAAGGTCCTGTCGGACGCGATGGCGCCGGACAGCGATGAGATGTCGCCGTCGTCATACCAGATGTCGATCTGCTTCTCCTGGAGCTTCGTGCCGGTGCCATTGCGGCCGTCACACGATTCCACGACGACCCGATTGATCCCCGGCTGCAACGATCCCCTGTTGACACTGGGCCGGATCGCCTCCAACCCCAGATCGAAACTCATGTCGCCACTGCTCGGGGCATTCTGATGCACTTCCACTGCCAGCACGTTCACACCGGCCCGCAGAAGGCTCACGGGAAGGTCGCACTCAACGAAGGTTCTCTCGGCATCACCGCTGACACCGGCACTGGCGCGCGTGGTATAGTCGATCGCCCCTTCCGGCATTCCGACCCGCCATGCCTCCACGTTGTTGAGGTATATCACCGCCCCGTCGTCGCAGAGCACACGCAGGTGCAGGGAGAAGTAGCCCTCGAGCGTGCGGACCGGGAATGACTTGCGGAAGTAGGCGGTGATGAATCGGTCGCCCGATGGCCCGCCGTCGATGACGGTGGCTTCGTCATTGTCCCCGTAGCCAAGCTGGGCCTCGCCGGTGCGCCAGGTGCTGTCATCGAAACCGGAGCTCCGCCAGGCGGTTCCCTGATCGCTGCCGTCGTCGAGGTATTTCCACTCCGAGCCGGCATCGACCAGTGAGTCCGCCACTCCGAGGCTTCCCGCAGACTGCCACCTCCCCTCCATGGCCGACCAGGAGGCCGGGATTCCATCGACGAGGACCGACAGCGTCGTGGCGACGTTCGCCGCCCCGGACAGAACATACTTGTCGCTCGTCGTGTAGGGATACCCATCGACGACGGGAAGAGGATTGTCCACGGTGAGCTGCTGGGGAATCTGATCGAGCACCGCGGCCCGGCGGTCCCGGACAAACTGCTTCAGCGTCGCGATGTGGTCTGCCGGCGTGAACGCCCCCAGGACCTGGTCGAACAGCGGATCGAGTCTCTCGGGGCGGAAAAGCTGATCTGTGACGTCCAGAACTGCCTGGTAATACCGGCGGATGATGTCCGGACGGCCGAACAACCGCTTCAATCCGTCCACCCCGTTGTAGCTGCCGATGCCGGTGACAATCGTGAAAATGCTCTGATCGATGGCGCCGCTGGTGTTTCCCTGGCCCAGGATCGTGTCCAGGTCGTGGGGAATCAACACGAAGCGGGGATCCGTGACGCCGCGGTACAGGTAGTAGTCGTCTCCGATGCCCATCCGCAGTCCGGTCTCGTAGTTCAGCAGGCACGCGTCCAGCGCAATGTAGTGCAGCCATTGCGAGATGTTGATGACCTCGCCGACTTCCTGTTCGTAACTGGCGTCGGGCGCGTTGTTGAGCACGTTCACCAATCGGATCAGATCCGACCAGTCGTCCTGCGACACGTTGCTTTCCTTGAAGTAGCTGGGACGGTATGCATTGGGATTGGCCCCCAGGTACCGGAAATCGGCCTCGCCGGCGTCGCGGAAACACGCATAGAGATTCCCGTCGGGGTCCTCGGGGAAGTACTTGGCGGCGAAGTCCTCGTCGAACGCATCGAGGCGAACGTAAACCCCGAACATGGGACTGCCCGAGGCAGCCAGGTTGGCGCCGTTGATTCGCAACTGCGCGGGGGCGGCCTCCGCGGCGGCGGTGCCCGCCATGCGAAACAGCACACTGCCGATGATCTGGGCATACGTGTAGCGGCAATTGAAATTGATCGCGCTCAGACCTTTCCAGCGTCGATCCCGCGCAAAGCCCACGTGATAGTTGTTGGGCGGCCCTGTGCGCGTGCCGTGGCCGCGATTGCGAATCCCGACACGGTAGCATGACTCGACGCCCGTGCCGTCAATGCTGACGAACACGCCGTTCATGGTGGCGTCACTGTCCTCTTCCCCATTGCTCCGGCTGTCAATGAAGGCCAGGTGGGCGCGCTCCATTTCCGTCATCACAAGATAATAGAGGGGCTGCCCGCCGACCTGCCAGTAGGTGCCGGGATCGAGCGCCGCGTCCACGCGGTACAGAGCGTTGGTCACTTGCCGCCATTCGTCATCCACAAGGCTTGGGGCCGGCCACGTGCGCGCCCTGCCCCCGCCGTCGATAGCTTCGACGTAGAATTCAATGACCGTGCCGTCCGGGTGCGGAGGGATTTGGGCGCCGTACACACCATCGCCGGCTGCGCCGTCGCCGTGCGCGCCGTCATCGACCATGACCACGGAGAGATAGTCGGTCCCGGTCTGTGGATAGGCATTGTCGCCGCTGTACGTGGACCGATCCACGCGATAGCAGAGCCGGACGACAACGCTTTGCATAGCCTCATCGATTACCCGCGCGGTGACCGTCACGCGATGGACAGGTTTCGGAATCACCGGGCTGTGCCGCAGGTTCAAGATCAACGGCGCGACATCGCCGGCGGCAACGGAATTGGCCGCTCCCGGCGTCCCGCCGTCCACCAGGCTGGCGGCCCAGTTTTGACCGAACTCATTCGGCATGGCCACGCCGATCAGTTCCAGGGACCTGCCGCCGCCGTCGGTCTCGTCCGACCATTGCCACCCGCGATGGCTATGGTCCACCGGCCCGAGCTCGCGCACGGCCCAGTCGCCCTCGTCGGCGTAGCGAACCTCGTCGACCACCTCGCCGACCTCGTCCGCGAGCACGATTCTCTCGCCGGAATTGCTCAGCCACCCGGTCCAGCCGCCGACCACGTTCTGCACGTCGGGGTGCAAGGCTGTGAAGACACTTGTATCGGCGGCCACAACGAGGCATCCTCCCCCCTTCAACACCACGTCGGGGAACACGTACTCCACGCCGTCAGTGAGTTGCCAGCCCGCCAGAGGCACCGGCGCCACACCCGTATTGCACAGCTCGATCCATTCCTGCCGCCTGTCTTCCGGCGTCAGCGGCGCGTGGGGCGGATGAAACATGATCTCGGAAATGACGATCTGTCCGGTCCCCGCCTGGTTGGATCTGCCCGGCGTCGGGGTCGTGAACGACTGCCATGAATCGGCTCCGTCGGGCATGCGACCGAATGAGGCGTCCGGCTCCTGCGCCCCGAAGGTCACGGCATCGAGCAGATTCAGTTGCCCATCGTAGAGAGCCAGGGACTCGCCGCCGGCGCTGAGCTTGAAATTCGCGTGGAGCAGCCCTTGCACGACCTCACTGTCGGCCCAGATGAGCAGAAAGCCGTGGGCCGGGACCGTCGTGACCGCCGCGTCGCTCGTCGGGAACTGCCACCGGGTCGGGTCCGCCATGTCGTCGGTGAGATAATACCCGGCGACATTGACCGGGCTATTGCCGTGGTTGTACAGCTCAATCCAGTCGTCGCTATCGCCCTGTGCATCCTGAAAGGAGCCGGTATTGTGGGCCAGAAACTCATTGATGACCAGGGTAGCTCCCGTAGGAGCCCCCCCTTGGCCGAGCGACATGCCTGAGAGCACAGACAACAAAACCAGTACGGACGCAATCTTGATCGGGGTGCACGTCATCGGCCCTGCTTCCGTGGACCGCACCCTTGCCACCGAATTCATACCCATAGCAGCCTCAGCGAGAAACACCCTCACAAGCGGCGGGTGGAACATCTTCATTATAGAGAAAACGCACCCCTGCGTCAAGCGCTACGCCGCGGTCACCCCGCTCCCAGCGACACTTGTCTACCCGCCGATCCCCCGCCATTGTCCTTCCAGATGGGATGCCGGGCGAAGCATTCCCAATCGCCCGACCTCCAGTGACGCGCCAGCCAGGGCCCGAACTCATGACGCTGGTCCGTCTGTTTCGAGAACATGGACGACCTGTTGGCGACCCCGTGCTGTGCGGATCGAACGTAGATCGCGCGACGCCAAAAACCTGTCGTACCGAAGCGAACATTAAGGGAAGATGAAAACCGCCCCCATTTCCCGATTTTCACCACCGGATGCACAGCACCAGCCCGCAGGCATCAACACTACCGGCATGAGAGTATCGTGCGCATGAGCTTTTTGCCCATGGTCCCTGTGCGCCGTCTTCGGACCGGAAGCGCAACGGCCGTTGCGACGAACGGATATCTCCGATTCACGCCGGTTCAGGTGCACCATTCTGCGTGCCTACTTGGACCGCCTGGCCTTCTTGGGATCGTAGTCGCGGTTGGGGGACATGATCTGGGCGCCGACGTCGCACCGCCACAACTCCAACATGCGGTGCATCTGCTCGGCCTTGGCCGGCCGCCTGGCGGCAAGGTCGTCCCGCTCGCCGGGATCATCCTTGAGGTTGTAGAGCTCGAGTCTGTGCCGGTCGGCGTGGACGCTCTCGTCGAACCACTCGATGAGCTTGTAGTCCCTCGCTCGCACAGCCCCGCAGGGCCCGACGCTGCTGCCGTGATAATGGGGATAATGCCAGTAGATCGCCGGGCGATTCACCGAGCCGGTCCCAGCAAGCAGCGGCAGGAGACTAACGCCGTCAATCGGACCCTGGCCGGCGTCTCGCGCCTGGAGAATGTCCCGGAAGGTCGGGAAGAAGTCGGTGCTGATCACCGGCTCGCCACAGGTGATTCCGGGTTTGACGACGCCCGGCCAGCGAACGATGAATGGGACGCGGATGCCGCCTTCGTAGAGATTGGCCTTGCCGCTTCGCAACGGCGTCTGCTTGGCGTCGGCTTCGAGCCCGCCATTGTCGGAGAAGAAAATGACGATCGTATTGTCCGCGAGCTTGAGCTCCTCCAGTCTCTGGAGCACCCGGCCGACACTGCCGTCCAACTCCTCCATCATGGCCGCGATGACGGGATTGTTCTCGGGCCGGTTCGCGCCGCCCTTGGCCTTGTGCCTGGCCACTAGGCACGCCTTGCTCATGATCGGCGCGTGGATGCTGCAATGAGCCATCAGGAGGAAGAACGGCTCGTCCCTGTGCCTTTCGAGAAACGCCAGCGATTTCCGCGTGATCTCCTCGACGTGATGCGCATCGCTTTCCGGGCCCTGCTTCGACGAAGGCTTCTCACAGAGGAATGTCTCGTCGAAGCCTTGCTTGTCGGGATCGTACGGCGCACTGGCCGGCGGCAGCTTGGCGGTGCTCAGATGCCACTTGCCGAAACTGGCCGTGACATAGCCTCGCTTCTCGAACAGCTCCCCGAGCGTGAATTCCTCCAGTGGCAGGAACTTCTGCCAGTCCGGCTGCCGGAGTCTCTCATGGGGGAAGTCCCCGCCCGCGATGAAATCGGTGATGTGTAAGCGCGCTGGATACTTGCCCGTCATAATGCTCGCGCGCGTCGGCGAGCACACCGGACAAGCCGCATAGGCATCCGTGAACCTCATCCCCTCGCGCGCCAACCGATCGATATTGGGCGTCTCATAGAAAGGATTGCCATAGCACCCCACCTGCCCCCGCCCCAAATCATCCGCCAGAATGAACACCGCATTCGGCCTGTCCCTGTCCCGCGTGCTCGCGCCCATCACGCTGTTGAGCGAGGACAAGATAGCACCCGTCGTACCCAAGGTCACGGACTGAATGAACCGCCGGCGATTCATGATCCCTTACCGCTCCAAATCCGTGATCGCCCGCCGCGTCTGCTGAAGGAACGCCTCAGCTTTTGAAATGATCTCTTGCACCTGCTCCAATGATATCTGAACAAACTCCCGGTAGTCGCTGCCTTGACGCAGGTCGAATGCCTCGCGCAGATGCCGACCGTATTCAGGAGGGAACTCGCCCGTCTTGATGAAATGCCTGTTGAACAGGCTCAGCACGCCGCTATGCTTGCTGGCTCCGAGCCCTCGTGATGCCAGCAGAGCCAAGCCGCAGTAGAACATCGCGTAGTACGCACGATTGACCGCATCCCGATAGTGGCCGGCAGCAGATAGCTCTCTTGCCGCATTGAGTGTCTCTTCCGCCTGATCGAGGCGATAGACGATCAGCCTGCGGGTGTCCTCATTCATAAGGCATGCCCTTCCCTGCGAGCCGTCAACACCAGAGGCGAAGACCGAAGTGGACTGTGCTCCATCTCCTCTGTAGTGTAGCAGATCGCGGAGATGATCCTGCCGCACTGCAACTCGGCTTCAAAGCAGGCCGCGACGATCTCCTTCTGAATCTCCCAACCGATTCTCGGGAGCACGACGAGCAAATCGATATCTGACTCCTCGTCCAATTCTCCACGGGCCGCAGAGCCGTACAGGATGACCTCTGTGGCCCCGAATCGACTTCGCAGCGTCTGCGTAAGATGCGATAGGACCTCTCGTTCCTCGGTGCTCAATTCCATACGTGTTCTCTCAGATGCTCAGTATTCCTCATCACAGCGACCGACCTCAGTATAGCCAAAGGCCACAGCAAGGTCAACGGACATCACGTGTCGGGTCAGGGGAAGGGACATTTCTGCAAAAATGCGTATTTCTACGTATTGACAAGAACGTCGCACGATGGTATGGAGACTTACTGATAAGTCGAGCCGGAGAAACCGCAACGTTCGCCAGGGAAGGCAGGCCGTATGGTCACGCCAGCACGCGACAGCGATTGTAATGCGGGGAGTGTCCCACCCGGTACGCGTCGGCAACCACGCCTTTTCTCTCTCTCTCTCTCGTAGGCCGCCCGCCGCCAGATAGGCCAAATCACAGCACATGCAGTGAACGCGCTCCCGGCCTGTACACGAGAAGGCGGTGTTACAGAATCCCAAATGAAGGATACCAATTTCATCGTATGAGGAGAAAGGATTATGAGACAGAAATGTATCCAATGGCTTTCTATTATAGCATTGTCCATTTTGACGGTGGGCCCGCGTGCGATGGGCCTTCCAAGCGATGGCTTGGTGGCTTGGTGGCCATTTCAGGGGAACGCGAACGACGCGAGCGGCAATGGACATGACGGCGTCGTATATGGTGCCACGCTGACACAAGATAGGTCGGGCAATCCTGACAGCGCCTACCAGTTCGATGGCACTAACGACTACATCGATATTGGCAACGGCGTCAAGCCAGGACTCGCCATGACGGTTAGCGCATGGGTGAACCTGGACAGTCTGGACCCCGGGATTGCCGTGTTTCGAAATGATCTGGACCAGACTCCATCAAATGACTATCGATACGGAGTAGCCGTTCTTATCGATAACGGTGGTGGCCCTGGGCATATTGATGCTCAAATCTATGAGGGCTTCTCGGCTCCATGGAATCGAAGGAACAAGGTATCCGATGAGGCAGTTGTCGGCACGGGGGCCTGGCATCATCTGGCGGTCGTATTTGGTTCGATGAATGACATCCGTCTCTATTTAGATGGGGCGGAGATTGACGGCTACTATGATGGAACCGGTTCTGGACTGCTCTATTCGTCAGGTGGGCATGGTGCCTTGGGAATGCGCAGTGGATACTACTTTCACGGCATCATGGACGATGTCGCGGTGTATAGCCGAGCACTCTCTGAGAATGAGATATTGGGAATTGCTCAGTCGTTACCCACTGTACCCGTGCCCGGCGCAATTGTGCTCGGGGCTATCGGTATGGGCTTGACCGGCTGGTTGCGCAGACGCAGAGTGATCTGACGGAGAGCTGACGGCTATGGCCTTCGGGGCCATGACACATGACCTGGTCAACAAGGAACAGGGCGTGCATTCAGGGAGTGAATGCACGCCCTGTTGATTCTGACGATGCTTTGCGATTTCCTGCCTTTGGTGTATAATCGGCGGTATGACCGTATGCTGGTTCAATGTGGCCTGGAGCAGCGTGACGTGGGCGCGGGCGGATTCATGGCGCCTTTGCGGTCTGCGTCGTTTCTGGGCTCCTCAGAAGCGATATGCCATGATGCAGAGGGGCTTCGATGAGACTGAGCTTTGAATGGGATGACCAGAAAGCCAGAGCGAATCTCAGGAAGCATGGAATCAGGTTCGACGAAGCGATGACGGTCTTCATGGATCCCTTCTCCGTGACGATACCTGATCCCGACCACTCAATGGACGAGCAACGGTATGTCGACATTGGCAGTTCTGAGAGAGGGCGTGTGCTGGTAGTGGTTTACACCGAACGCAGCGCGAGTATACGTATCATCAGTTGTCGTAGGGCAACTCCTTCGGAGCGCGAACGTTATGAAGAAGAGCACTGATAGGACGGTGCATCGGAAGAACAATGAGATGCGCGCGGAATATGATTTCTCGCGGGGCGTACGCGGGAAGCATTACAGAGGCATGCAGGGTGGATACACGATTACTATCCATAAGGCGAATGGCACGACGGTCGTCAAGGAGGTAACGCCAAAAGGAAACGCAGTCTTTCTGGAGCCGGATGTCCGGACCCATTTCCCAGACTCGAAGTCTGTGAACAGAGCTCTTCGCTGTCTGATCCCACTGCTCTCCAAGAAACGCAGAGCGGGATCAAGCCACGGCTGATGCCCTGGACGACAGAACGACCGGGGCAGTAGAGACACCCTCCTCCACGCCTGACTCCCTCGACATAGCGAGCGTCCAGGATCGTCCACAGCCTGTATTTCAGACTCTGCCGGCTCTCTCGAAGGTGAAGCCGCGGGGACCGGCGTCGACCCGGACGGTGTCGCCGTCGGAGAATTTGCCGGCGAGCAGCTCCAGGGCCAGAGGGTTCTCAATCCGCTGCTGGATCGTGCGCTTGAGCGGGCGGGCGCCGTAGGTCGGATCGTAGCCTTCCTCCATGACCAGGTCCCCGGCCTTGTCGGTGAATTCCAGAGCGATCTTGCGGTCTTTGAGCCGGTCGGCCAGGTAGCGAAGCTGGATCTCGACAATCTTCTTGAGGTTGTCGCGCGTGAGCATGCGGAAGACGATGACCTCGTCGATGCGGTTGAGGAACTCCGGCCTGAAAACCTGCTTGAGCACGTCCTTGACGTGGGCCTCGATCTCCCAGTCGGCGCCTTCCTCTTCCGTCAGCCTCTGAATCTGCTGGCTGGCGATGTTGCTGGTCATGATGAGGACGGTGTTCTTGAAGTCCACGGTGCGGCCCTTGCCGTCGGTGAGCCGGCCGTCATCGAAGACTTGCAGCAGGACGTTGAAGACATCCATATGGGCTTTCTCGACTTCGTCGAGCAGAATGACGGAGTAGGGTTTCCGCCGGACCGCCTCGGTGAGCCGGCCGCCTTCTTCGTAGCCGACGTATCCCGGCGGGGCGCCGATGAGCCTCGCCACCGAGTGCGGCTCCATGAACTCGCTCATATCGATGCGGACCATCGCGTTGGGATCGTTGAACAGGTAGTCGGCGAGGGCCTTGGCCAGCTCCGTCTTGCCGACGCCGGTGGGCCCGAGGAACAGGAAGGTCCCGATGGGCCGGTTCGGGTCGGACAGCCCGGCGCGGCTCCTGCGAACCGCGTTGCACAGCGCCGAGACCGCCTCTTCCTGATCGACGACGCGCTTGCGGATGTGCTCTTCCATCTTCATGAGCCGCTCGCGCTCGCCGGAGAGCAGGCGAGAGACCGGGATGCCGGTCCACTTCGCGACCACCTGCGCGACGTGCTCTTCCGTCACCTCATCCTGAAGCAGCTTGTGGCGCTTCTCCGCCTTGCCGATCTGCTGCTCCTTGGCCTCCAGGTCTTTCTTCAGATTGGCGATGGTCTCATACTTCAATCGTGCGGCCTGTTCCAGATCGCCGCGGCGCTGGGCGTCCTCGAACTGCATCTGCGCCTCTTCGATCTGCCGCTTGAGGTCCTTGATCTGATCGATCCCATTCTTCTCCAGCTCCCACTGGCCGGTCAGCTCGCGATCCCGCTCCTGCAAGTCCGCCAACTGCTTCTCGACGTTCTTCAGACGGTCCTTGCTCGCCGGATCGGGCTCCTTTTTCAGGGCTTCGCGCTCGATCTGGAGCTGCATGATCCTGCGTCGGATGCCGTCCAGCTCGCCGGGCAGCGAGTCGTTCTCGATGCGCAGCTTGGAGGCGGCCTCGTCGATAAGATCGATGGCCTTGTCCGGCAGCCACCGGCCCGTGATGTAGCGATTGGACAGCGTCGCCGCCGCCACGAGTGCGGCATCGGTGATGCGGACGCCGTGATGAGCCTCATACCGGTCCTTCAGTCCGCGAAGAATCGCGATGGTCGCCTCGACGGTCGGAGGATCGATCGTGATCGGCTGGAAACGGCGCTCCAGGGCGGCGTCCTTCTCGACGTGCTTGCGGTACTCATCGATGGTCGTCGCACCGATGCAGCGAAGCTCGCCTCTGGCCAACGACGGCTTGAGCAGGTTGCCTGCATCGACCGCGCCCTCCGCACCGCCGGCGCCAACGACGGTGTGCAACTCGTCGATGAACAGAATGATCTGCCCCTCGGCGGCGATGACCTCTTTGAGCACGGCCTTGAACCGGTCCTCGAACTCGCCGCGGAATTTCGTTCCGGCCACCAGCGCGCCCATGTCGAGACCGATGACTCGCTTGTTCTTCAATCCCGCCGGCACGTCGCCTGCCACGATTCGCTGGGCGAGGCCCTCGACGATGGCGGTCTTGCCGACGCCCGGCTCGCCGATCAGGACGGGATTGTTCTTCGTGCGCCGGTTGAGCACCTGCATACACCGTCGGATCTCCTCGTCGCGCCCGATCACCGGGTCGAGCTTGCCCTTGCGGGCCATCTCCAGCAAGTCGATGCCGTACCGCTCCAGCGCCTTGTACTTCTCCTCCGGGTTCTGGTCGGTGATCTTGGCGCAGCCGCGAATATCCTTCAGCGCGTCTTGAATCTTGTCCGGAGTCACCGAGTTGAGGCTCAGAATCTGCTCTGCGTCGCTCTTCACCGCCGACAGCGAAAGGAACAGATGCTCGGCGCTGAGATACTCGTCGCCCATCTTGTCGGCGCGGTTCTGCGCATCGAGCACGATCTGGTTGAAGGCCGGGTCGGGCATGAGTTGCCCGGGGCTGGTGCCCTGGGGCAACCGGTTCAGCTCATCCTCGACCATCTGCCGTATGCGATCCACATTGGCGCCGATCTTCTTGATGATCATCTCGGTTACGCCGCCCTCGTCGCCCAACAGCGCACTGAGCAGATGCAGCGGCGACAGAACCGTATGCGACTTGGCCATCGCGATCTGTTGAGCCGTCGCCAACGCCTCCTGGGCTTTCAATGTGAATTTGTCGAATTTCATGTCAAATCCCCGTTGGTCGGATTCGTGTCCGGTTTCAGTGTATACGAGAAACGTGCAAACCGTGTGCCCAATCCAGCAAAAACCGTAAACTGCTGTCAGTTAATAGTTTATACTCTCCTGCCCAAGGCGATGGAATGTCATTCTGGCAGGTTGTGGCTCTGCCGGAGCGTCAGCCACCTGCCGTCGGATCGGAGGTGAAATACAGGCATTCGCCGTGTATCATGTGTCGCATTGGGGTTGTCTGCGTTGAGTCGTGTTGGAATAGGAGGATCAGGACATGATACTGCAATCCTGGATGAGAGCCGCGTCTGCCGTGACTTTGCTCGTGACGGCGGTTGTCGCGTCGCCGGCGAAGGCACAGATGCAGTGGCAGGAAATGGACGGCGTGCGGATTCCCGTGCCGCCGGCCGAGCATCCGCGGCTCTACCTGCGAGCCGGGCACGCGACGCAGTTGGTGCAGCGGCTGAAGGACCCTGTCCTGCGCGAGGCGGTCGAGGGATTGCAGTCATTGGCCCGCCGGTCGCCCCAGGGAAAGGTCGAGTGGGACGCCCTTCAGTGCCTTGCAACCGGCGACGACGAGCTGGGCCGTGCGACTATCGAGGCCGCGCTGCCGCTGCTCCAGAAGTGCGAGCTGGCCAAGAAGCAGGACGCCTGTCGGGAGACCGGCCGCATGATGGTCACCGGCGCCATCGTGTATGACTGGTGCTACAGCCTGCTGACCGCCGACGAGAAGCAAGCATTCATCAAGGAGCTGACCCGCCTGGCGGGGACACAGGAGTGCGGCTATCCGCCCACCGGCCAGGGCTCCGTCACCGGACATGCCTCCGAGGCGATGATCATGCGCGACATGCTCTCCGCCGGCATCGCCATCTACGACGAGTTCCCGGAAATGTACCGCTTGGCGGCGGGCAGGTTCTTCCGCGAGCACCTGCCGGTTCGGAACTGGTTCTATCCCGGGCACGCCTATCACCAGGGGGACTCTTACGGCCCACATCGTTACAGTTGGGACACGTACCCGTTGTGGATCTTCGACCGGCTGGGCGCCGGCAACGTGTACGATCCCGAGCAGCGTTTCGTGCCGTACCTGTGGATCTACACGACGCGCCCCGACGGTCAGCGGCTGCGCGCCGGCGACACCTTCGCGTGCAGCACGCCGCGTGGCCGGCCCTGGGGCCAGTACATCGGAACCCTGCTGACCGCCAGCTACTACGGCGACGGCATTCTCCTTGACCAGTACCAGCGCCAGGGCGGCAGTGGCGGCAATGAGACGATCTTCGAAGTGCTCTGGCGGGACACCTCGCTTCAACCGAAATCCATCGCGACACTTCCCTTGTCGTGGTACAGCGGCTCGCCCTTCGGCTGGACCGTCGCCCGCACGAGCTGGGACGCCAACGCCGTCATCGCGGAAATGAAGGTCAACGAGTACAACTTCGTGAACCATCAGCATCTCGACGCCGGCGCGTTCCAGATCTACTACAAAGGCGCGCTGGCAATCGATTCCGGAATCTACCAGGGCGGCTCCGCCGGCGGCTATGGCAGCTCGCACTGCCTGAACTACTCGTGGCGAACCATCGCGCACAACAGCCTGCTCGTCTACGATCCGAAGGAGAGCTTCGGCAGACCCGGCTACGGCAACGACGGCGGCCAGCGCCTGCCTCACGGCCGCTCCGAGGCCCGCGATCTCAGCGTCCTGCTGAACCCGGCAAACGGTTACCGCACCGGCAAGGTGCTGGCCCACGGCTTCGGCCCCGACGCGCAGACGCCGGACTTCACCCTGTTGCAGGGCGACCTCACCGACGCCTATAACAAGAAAGTCCGCCAAGTCACGCGGTCCTTCGTGTTCCTGAACCTGCACAATGCGCAGGTGCCTGCGGCCATCGTGGTCTTCGACCGCGTCGTCAGTGCCGACCCGGCGTTCCGCAAGTATTGGCTGCTGCACACACTGGAAGAGCCTCGCGTGGAATCAACCTCCGCGGTGATCGATTGCACCGAGTATGGCAACAGCGGCCGGCTTATCCTGGATTCCCTGTTGCCGGCGTGTGGCACCCCCGCCCCCGGGGGTGGTTCTTCCCCAGCCGAGGGCGGCTGGGCCACATTGTCCAAGGTCGGCGGGCCGGGCAAAGAGTTCTGGGCCTTTGGCCAGAACTACACCAACGACGTCGAGCCCGAGCGGCTGGAGCGAACCTCCATCGAAGCCGGCGCCTGGCGGATCGAGCTATCCCCCAGGACCGCAGCCGCCGAAGACCTGTTCCTCAACGTCATGCAAGCATCCGACCGCCGCTCGCCCGCCCGCTGGCCGGTGCGCAGCCTTGACGTTCAGGACCGCGTGGGCTGCATCATCGAAGGTCCCGAGGCCTCGTGGGTCGTCCTCCTGCGCAGGGACACTCAGCGCTCGACCTCGCCGGTGAAGTTCACGGTCCCGGGTGACCGTCCCTGTCACATCCTGGTCACCGACCTCAGCCCCGGCCAATGGCACGCCCGCCGAGACGATTCCACCGAGCCCCACGACCTCACCGTCGAAGAGGCCTCCGGCGCAGCCTGGCTCGAAGCCCCCGCCGGCACGTGGACGCTGTCCCGTCAATAGTACAGATCGATAAATAATCTCCGCGGCCAATAACCACAAGCGAACCCGACTTCCCACATCGGATTGAATATGGCGACCGCCCTGACAATGGCTTGCTCACAGGCGTGGCCGGAATTCCGGGATTCGCTACCTTCAGCTTCTCTCTGCGCGAATCTCATGAGTACGTTATCGCAGGTGCAGGACCAGGCGCAGTCCACCTTCGATCTGGTCCATCACGCTCGCCGGAAGGAGGCCGACCCGCTCAGCCAAGAAGCTCTTGTCCACGGTTACGATCTGCGACACGTTGGCAACCGAATCCTTTGGCAGCCCCGTCAGCTTCTGGGGAAGAAACACATTGCCCGGGGCTTGTGCCAACCTGACATTAGAAGTGACGACGAGTGCGATAACGGTGGCGATTCGGCTTCGATTGAAGTCGTCCGATTGGATCACCAGCACAGGCCTGCGATAGCCTGGCTCGGATCTCGCGGGCTCCGGCAGACTCGCCCACCAGATTTCTCCCCGCTGCATCACCACGTCTCCGTACCTGTCGAGGCAATCTGAATGGCCACCAGTCCCGGCTCCAGTGCAGAGTCCTCCTTCGCATACACCTCATCGAGTCTTTTGGTGATGTCTCCATTCTGATACGCCGCCAGATAGGCAGCCAGGGCAGCGACATAGAACTCGCTCAACGACATGCCGAGTTCTTTCGCCAACTGCTCGGCCGCCCTGTAGATCGGATTGGGCACTGAGATTTCCGTTTTCATACAGCCTTCGCCTATCGACATCTCTCTGAACGCGCTTTCAACTACGATCATTGTACCGCGAAGGCGAAGGCTTGGCAACCGCTTGACGCACATCGCACGAAAGAAAGCACGAAGCATGAAATCCGGGAATCGAAACAAGTCCGAACCACGAATGGCACAAATGACCCAGCGCGGCCTCGCTGCGCTCGGGCGTAACCAAAAAGCACACTCACACAAAGACACCAAGACACGAAGAAGACCGATGCGGGAATCTCTCGCGGACTCTGTGGCTTTGTGACTCTGTGTGAGACCCAAATATCCGTCCTTCAAGGACTTACACTCCCGTCGATCCAGAATTCGCGCAAAAGACAAGATTCGAACAAGTGGTAGCACGGCTTGAGCTTCCCCCGCCTTCCGTTCTTCATTCGCGCCATTCGTGTGATTCGTGGTTTCCACGTTGTTGGGGGGTGTCATTCCTGCGAAGCTTGTCCTCGACCTGATCGAGGAGCAGGAATCCAGAGTCCAATTTCAAAGCTCCGTCCCCGGAATTCCAGAAACCACCGAACGCCCGCCGCGCAAGAATGTGAGATGTATAGGTTTGACCCCCTATTTCTCCCCTATTTGCCCCCGGCGATCCGGGAGCTCGGACGGCTTCCTACTTCCGGAAGACAGCCTTCAGCGTCACGTCACTGAAATACCACGCTCCTAGACACAAGATCTCATTGCCACTGACAGGACTGCAAGTGGGAAGACCAGGACAGCAACATGCTCGAAGTAGAATGTAATATGTTCCTGCCTGCGGATTGGTGATGGTCACCGTCTCGTCGTTGCTCCCGCCGATCGCAGAAGCGCCGTCCCAAGCAGTAATGCCATCCCAGAGGAAGAGGCCCGGCAAAGCCATGTTCCGGACGTACAGATCGACATCGCCGGTTCCCCCAGACGTGGTGACGTCGAGCCTGGTTTGGCCTGGCGGGACCGTGATGGCAAAGTAGAGCTCTCCCACTCGTCCGGTGGTGACCGCGACCGCGCTCTGGAGGACCGTGACTGGTACCGAAGAAGGCCACGTCGCCGTTAATGTCACGCCGGAGTAGTCCTGGTACTTCTGTGCTTTGAGCATAATGTAGTACGTTGCAACCATCGGTCGTAAGATCGTGACCGTTTCGTTGCCTGTCTTCGTGAAGGCCCTGTAGTCGTAGTTGTCTTCGTTTGGCTTCGACCCTTTGCGAACATACAGGTCGACATCGTCGGAACCGGTAGTGGCGATTTTGAGCTCCGTCACCGGCCCCGGGACGGTGACCGAGTAGAATGCCTCACTCTCCGGATAGCCCTCCAGGTTTCTTAGCGTGACGCCACTTTGTAGAGGCGTGGGCGGGAGTTGGGTATATGTTGCTTTCAGCCTACAGCCACGGAAAAAGCCCAGCCCTCGCAGCATGATATAGTATGTTGCCGCCTTCGGGTGCATAATCGTCACTGGCTCCACCCAACCGATGCGCATGACTGGCTGGCGATCATAGTCCTCCGTGGTCGGTCTGGCCCCCTCTCTGACATACCAGGTGACTCCACTCAGCGTGCCCCAGGTATCATTCTCCAGAAAGCCCTCCGACACCTCAACAGTGAGACAGTCTTGACCAGAAGGAACGGCAATGGCGTAGAACACCTCGTCGTCCTTGGCAAGAGCGGGGGTACACACAACGACGCCATTCTGAAGGGTGAATATGTCCGCATAGGTCGCTTTCAGCGTCGCAGCAGTGTAAGTGTAGCCACCCCACTGTGGATCCTGTGCCTCAAGCATGATGTAGTAGATTCCTGCCGGTGGACTCACAATCGTCAGTCCCTCAGCGTACTTGTCATAGTAGTCATATGCAGTCGTGGTCGGGGGCGATCCCCTCTTCACATATGGTTGGAGCAAGTCACTCTCGATCTTGAGCGTGTTCTGACCCTCGGGGACCGTAATCGCATAGACCTTCTCATCGTTCCTGTCGCTCACGATACCGGTTACCGTGACACCGTTTTGAAGCGGGAACACGTGAATGTACGTCGCCTTGAGTGTCACGTCGCTGTAATCCAAATACCCTTTGAGCATGATGTAGTATGTCGTTGCCTGTTGGCTCTCAGTTGCCACCGTCTCGTCGTTTCCCTTCAAATAGGGACGGTAGTCCCACTCGCTCGCAGTGGGCCTTGCACCCTTGCGGACATACAGATCGACGTCGCCGGTCCCGCCTGAAGCAACGATCTCAAGCCTCGTGTTGGGGACGGGGATGGTAATCTTATAGAAGGTCTCACCACCCTCGGCGTCCGCGACGCCTCTGATTTGGACGCCATTTTGCAGGACAATGCAGTCTGGATCGGGCTGGGGTTGGCTTGCCACATTGCACAAGTCGCTCGCATAGGGGCCGTACTCCCAGATGATATCGCCGGTCAGGGGGTCAATCGTGTAGACCCTGCGGTTTAAGCCATTGCTCACGGCGTAGACGAGACCATCCGGGGCAAAGTCCATGCCCCAGAAAGTGACACGGCTTGCATGGCTGGAGACCATCGGCGACGCCCAGCGATTCACAAGGTCGATCCTTGTAAGGCAGTCCCCCTCTCCGTAGAGCCGGCCGTCAGGACCGAAGTCTATGCAGAATACAAGCGTCGACGACGTGCACCAGACTACGGTCGCAACTCCCGTGGCAATGTCCACCCTGTAGAACTCGTTCTGCTGAGTGTTGGCACCGGTCTGGCGAAGTACCATTAGGTAGAGAGTCCCACTAGGGTGAAAGGCAATGTCGTACCAGAGAACACCAAGCGGCGAAATACCAGAGACCTTTGGCAGAAGTGACCGGGATGACCCATCATTCGGATCGATGACAACAAGCATGCCATCCACCCCGATGCCATAAAGCCGGCCATCGGGGGCGAAGTCCAAGCCGGTGCATACCAGCGCATTATTGGGTTCACCGATCGGCATCTCGGCCAGCGGATTGCTTTTGAGTTCTACCACGGTTGACGGGTTTTGCCCAGCCGTTCCGGTGAAGGCGAGAAGGCGGAATGGCGGAGGCGAGTAGTCACCGGAGGGCGAGGACTGTCCCAGTCCACTTTGCGCCGTACCCACAGACAAGAGGAACATACACAGGAGCCACGATTTCGGTGCGATGATGCTCATGATGGGTTCTTTCCTTCCCGATTCACCGTGTCGAACAAGAGACCGTCAGGTTCAGTTTCCGCAGACACCGTTGAGTACGTCAGAAGGTGGCCGAGCCCTGAACAGCAGAATGTCAGCGGTCGTTTCTTCACCGTCCTGCGGAGTCCAGGAGCCTGAGACTCCAATGCTTCATTGTAGAATCAGGTCGAGACAAAGGCAAGCGTAAACCGAGGCAGCAGTCAGTGAAACCATGAGGAACTCCTCCAGTTTCACCTGTGTCTACCAGATTCCGGGGA
>JAFGJR010000299.1 GCA_016928975.1 Sedimentisphaerales bacterium
ATGTAAGAATATGTCACACGAAACGATTCTCCCCCAAAACCCCTTACCGCGCCAGCCCAATTTACCTAAAGTGCGCGCTGGCCCTGACCATGACGGTCACTTTTGAGATGAAGAAGCGAAAGGGCGGTCCGGATACGTAGGACAGGTCTTCTCTCAGATTGGCTCCACGCCGAGTTCCCGGAGGGCGCCATGGACTTGGCTGCGCGCTCGCTCCGCCAGGTCGACAGCACGTCGGGCATCGTATGCTGTGACCTCTTCCATCTCGCCAGGATAGCGCGTGGAGACGGTATAGTCTGTCAACTCTTCCGCGTCTCGCAGTCTCAGGACTTCTTCATTTGGAGGCTTCATACAGGATTCTCCCCTCCAGCGAAGCGGATGATCCTGTCAGGGTGAAAGCCCCTCACCAGACGCTCCGTGATCTCGTTCAGTACCTCGTTGCTGATCATGTCTGTGTTTTAACTGGACTTCTGCAAAATGGACATTGGGCCTGCTTTGGGAAGGGGGATATTGTTCCTCGATTCTTCCTTCCCAAACCATAATCACCGCAAAGACAAAGGCTTATGTTGATTCTTCAAGGAAATCGAAGAGTAAGATTTCCTTGAAGAATATAGGCCCAATGTCCATTTTGCAGAAGTCCAGTTCCAAGAATCGAAGTCCGGATTCGCAAGGGCTTTGCGGGGATCGTTAACGGGTTCCTTTTCAGCGTTGGGCGAGGTAGGCGGCGATGTGGGGGAGGAGGCGACGGCCCTGGACGGCGCAAGGGTCCATCCAGCCGGCCCAGGTGATCTCGCGGCCGTCGACGCGCAGGGCCGGCCGCTCGTCCAGCAAGACCTCCCAGATGTCAATCGTGTCGAGGCGGGACTCGTAGTCCACGGTGCCGTGCCAGGCATGACGCAGAGTCTCGGCCGGCAGGTCGAGGCCGACCTCTTCGAGGGCTTCACGTCGTGCAGCCTGCTCCGGCAGCTCGCCACGTCGGATGAAGCCACCCGGCAGCGAGTAGCTGTCCCGGTAGCTCGTGCGGACCATCAGAACCCTGTCGTCGTGCCACAGGGCGACGGCGGCGCCGTAGGTGTGCGGCCGGCGCACGAGCCACCAGAGGCGAAGCACCAGGTATGCCAGCCGGTAGCCGAGCCGTATGCACGCATTGAACGCTGCGTGTATCCATCGTATCATGCCGCGGTGTCCTCCAAGGCAAGTCTTCCCATATAGACTATGGGCAAATCTCACCGAAGGCAAGCGCACCGTCATTCTGCACACCCGATTTGTCTTCCCCCGTAGGATTCACCGCCGGCTCGCAATGCGAAGTCATCAATCCGTGATCCCGAGGTCATGTTTGGTCAGGATCGATTCCAGCGTGTAGCCCGCCTGGGTGATGTTCTCGCCGGCGCCCTGTTTGCGGTCGATCACGCAGACGATCTTCTTGACGGTGGCCCCGGCGTCGGTGATGACCTTGGCGGCTTCGAGGACCTGGCCGCCGGTAGTGGCGATGTCCTCGACCAGCAGCACGACATCGCCCGGGTTGAGGACGCCCTCGACGAGCTTGCTGGTGCCGTAATCCTTCTTGCTGTTGCGGACGATGATCCAGTCCTTGCCGGTGGCCATGGCGGTCGCCGCCGCCAGCGCCACCCCGCCCAGCTCCGCGCCGGCGATCAGTGTGATATCGTCGGTCATGTGCTTGGCAAACTCCTGTCCCAGCGCCTCGAGGATGTCGGGCTTGGTCTCGAAGAGGTACTTGTCGAGGTAATACTTGCTCCGTTTGCCGCTGCGAAGAACGAAATCCCCCTCCAGATACGCGGTTTCCTTGATTCGCTTGATCAGTTCCTTCCTGGTCACGTCACAGCCTCCCTTCTTACGGGCACCACTATCGCCTCGCTCTGTCCTCATGTCATTCCCGCGAAGGCGGGAATCCAGGAACGCTTCGCATGGACATGGACCCCCGCCCGCGCGGGGGTGACATAGGGAGAACAGGCTCGGTCTCATGCAGACGCCGTATGCATCAGACCTTCAACTCCACTTTTCGGTTCAGTTCGTTGCGGTACTTTTTCCGGATCGGGTTGACGACGGTCCGGAGGAACTCGTCCACCTGCTGCGGCGCGCGGCCGACGTAGGCGGCGGCGTCGAGGACCTTGGCGAAGTCGAGGTCGGCGAACGCGATGTCCGCCCGCAGGCGTCCGATCAGGTCGTTGGGCCGGCCGAAGTTCTTCACCTCCGCTGCCGCCGCCACTGAGTGCAGGCGGATCTTCTCGTGCAGCTCCTGGCGATTGCCGCCGGCCTTGACCGCCGCCATCAGGATATTCTCGGTCGCCATAAACGGCAGCTCGGCGGCGACGTGGGCGGCGATCACCTTCGGATACACGACGAGCCCGTCAAAGACGTTCAGCAGGATTTGCAGGATACCGTCCACGGCCAGGAATGGCTCGGGGATCGACACCCGCTTGTTGGACGAATCGTCCAGCGTCCGCTCGAACCACTGCTCGGAGGCGGTCATCGCCGGGCTGGTCGCCAGGCTCAGCACGAGCCGGCTCAGGCCGGTCACTCGCTCGCAGCGCATCGGGTTTCGCTTGTACGCCATCGCAGACGAGCCGATCTGCGATCTCTCGAAGGGCTCCTCCATCTCCTTGAGGTGCGCCAGCAGGCGAAGGTCGTTGCAGATCTTGTGCGCCGACTGGGCGATCAGGGCCAGCGTATTGACGACAAGCGTGTCGATCTTTCGCGGGTAGGTCTGGCCGGTGACGGGACAGACCTTCTTGAAGCCGAAGGCCGCCGCGACGTCCTTGTCGAGTTGCTTGACCTTCGCGTGATTGCCCTCGAAGAGCTCCAGGAACGAGGCCTGCGTGCCGGTGGTGCCCTTGACCCCTCGGAACGGCAGGGTCTCGATCCGGTGCTCGACCTCCTGCAAGTCCATCACGAACTCCTGGCACCAGAGTGTGGCGCGCTTGCCGACGGTCGTGAGCTGGGCCGGCTGGAAGTGCGTGAAGCCCAGTGTGGGCAGGTCGCGGTGTTGCTCGGCGAATCTGCCCAGCAGATCGATCACGGCCGCGAGCTTGCCGGCGATCAGCCGCAGGCCCTCCCGCATGAGGATCAGGTCGGCGTTGTCGCCCACGTAACAACTGGTGGCGCCCAGGTGAATGATCGGCGCCGCCTTCGGCGCGGCCTCGCCGAACGCGTAGACGTGCGCCATCACGTCGTGACGGAACTGCTTCTCATAGGCCGCCGCCTTGGCGAAGTCGATATCGTCGAGGTGGCGGGCCATCTGGTCGATCTGGCCCTGCTTGATGTTCAGGCCGAGCTTCTTCTGGGCTCTGGCCAGCTCCAGCCACAACCGCCGCCACGTGCTGAACTTCTTCTTCGCCCCGAACAGCTCCGCCATCTCCCGCGAAGCGTTCCGCTCCACCAGCGGACTGGTGTATGAGTTATGCTCTTGCGGCATTCCTTTCCCTTCCCTGAGTGACTGGCTCTGCCTTTGGGTCCTTTTCGTCCTTGAGGTCCCTGATGTCCCTGATGTCCGGCAAGGACCCAAAGGACCTAAGGGTGCCTCGCGAATTTCTGTTCGCGTTCGGCCAGAAGCTTCTCGATCTCGTCGATGTCGTCCCGGCTGAGCGTCCAGTCGGAGGCAGGGGCGGTTTCGAGGATCTGCTCAGGCCGGCGGGCGCCGACGATGGCGGCCGTAACCTCGGGCCTTCGCAGGACCCAACTGACAGCCAACTGCGCACACGGTCGCCCGTGACGTCGGGCGATCTTCTTCAGTTGCTCGACCATCGCGAGCGTGGCCGAGAACTGCGGGTCCTGAAACTCAGGCATCCGCCGGCGATGGTCGCCGGGTGCCAGGGCCACCAGCCGCTCGTGGCTGAACTTGCCTGTCAACAGTCCTCGCTGCATGGGGCTGTAGGCGATGACCCCGATTTTGTGCCGCGCGCAGTAGCCGAGGCTCTCCTTCTCAACCTCGCGGTGGAGCATACTGTAGGGCGGCTGGAGCGAGGCAATCGGGTGGATCTTGCGGACGCGCTTCATCTGGTCGACGTTGTAGTTGGATACGCCGAGGTAGCGTACCTTGCCCTGCTCGGCCAGGCGGGCCATCTCCTCCCACGCCTGCTCAATATCCGGCTCCGGGTCGGGCCAGTGCATCTGGTAGAGATCGATGGTCTCGACGCCGAGGCGCCGGAGGCTATCCTCACACTCTCTGCGGATGCTCTGTCGGCTGAGGTTCGGCACTTTCTCCCTTCTGTCGTTCCAGAGCAGGCCGCACTTGGTGGCGATGTACGGCTTATGCCCGGTCATTCTGAGCGCCTGGCCCACCAGCTCCTCGGAATGGCCAAGACCATAGACCGGGGCCGTGTCGATCCAGTTGATCCCCTGCTCCAGACCGGCCAGGATCGCCGCGATGGCATCGTCGTCGTCCTGGGGCCCCCAGCCATACTGCCAGGGGCCACCCATGGCCCATGTGCCCAGACCGACCGTCGTCAACGTCAGGTCAGTCTCCCCGAGTCTTCTCATTTGCATATGTGCATCCCCGGCGAGTTCCGATTCGACCGCTATAGGATATAGTAAACGTCCTGACAGATCAATGCCCCAGGAGCGAGATTGCCACTGAACCGCCGATCCGATAGAATAGTACCCTTTTCGATTGTATCCCGGATTTCGCTCGCTGTACGTTGGAGTGATCAGGTTGGCACTGTCTGACCGTCGGCTCGGAAAACTACTGAAGAACGCGTTGATTGGCCGGTCGCGCGATCCTCGCGATGCCAGGGTCTTTCACAGGCTGTCCTTGGTGGCGTTCTTCGCGTGGATCGGCCTGGGGGCGGACGGCCTGTCCTCCTCGAATTACGGGCCTGAAGAGGCTTTTCGAACCCTGGGGGCACATCCGCACCTGAGCATTTTCGTCGGTCTGGCAAGCGTCATCACAATTCTGGTCATCTCCGCCAGCTACTCGCAGATTGTCCAGTTGTTCCCTACGGGCGGCGGCGGGTACTTCGTCGCCAGCAAGCTGCTGTCGCCGTGGCTGGGCATGGTTTCCGGGTGCGCCCTGCTGATCGACTATGTGCTGACCATCGCGGTTTCCATCGCCAGCGGGGCCGATGCCGTTTTCAGCTTTCTGCCCTTGCAGTGGCAAGAGTACAAGCTGGAACTGGCGATAATCGTTATCGTTGTGATGGTGCTGCTGAATATGAGAGGCGTGAGGGAATCGGTGATGCCCCTGGCGCCGATCTTTCTGACGTTCCTGGTCACACATGCATTCATCATTCTCTACGGACTGTTCACTCATCTGCCCCAGATGCACACGGTGGCCCGCTCGTTGGAGGCGGACGTGCACACGACGATGTCCGCCATGGGTCTTTGGGGCATGATTCTGCTGGTGCTGCGCTCGTACAGCATGGGGGCCGGCACATTCACCGGGATCGAGGCGGTCAGCAACGGCCTGCCGGTGTTGAGGGAGCCGCGGGTCCAGACCGCTCGGCTGACCATGCGATACATGGCCATCTCCCTGTCGTTCATGGTCATGGGCCTTGTCGTCGGCTATTTGCTCTATGGCGTCGGGCCGGAGCCGGGCAAGACCTTCAATGCAATCCTGTTTGAAAAGGCCACGGCCGGTTGGGCCGAAGGCGGCGCCCGCCCGTTCATCTTCATCAGCCTGCTGTCGGAAGCGACTCTCCTCTTCGTTGCCGCGCAGACCGGCTTCCTCGGGGGGCCGCGTGTACTGGCCAACATGTCGCTCGACCGCTGGTTTCCGACGCGCTTTTCCGTCCTGAGCGATCGGCTGGTCATTCAAAACGGCATTGTGCTTATGGGTGGCTTCGCGCTGGTGATCATGATCTTCACCAAAGGCTCCGTGCGACTGCTCGTGGTCCTCTACAGTATCAACGTCTTCATCACGTTTCTTCTGTCGCAGTTGGGTCTCGTTCGCCACTGGTGGCGGAACCGTCGTCGTGTGGCGCGTTGGCTTGGCAAGCTGCTCGTCAGCGGTGTTGGTCTGATCCTCACGACGTTCATCCTGGTTTCGATGGTGCTGCTCAAGTTCTTCGAAGGGGGCTGGATCACGCTGCTGATCACCGGGACGCTGATCATCGTGTCCATTCTGGTCAAGAGGCACTACCAGAAGATCATGGTGCAGCTTCGCCGGCTGGACGAACTGGCCGAGCGGGCAGAGTCGTACGTCCGCCAATCCGCTCCCAAAGGCGGCGACGGGGGAACCGGACCGGTCTTCGATCCCAAGGCCAAGACCGCCGTGCTGCTCGTCAGCGGCTTCAACGGCACGGGTCTGCATACCCTGCTGGCCATCATGCGCCTCTTCGGCGGTGTCTTCCGCAACTTCGTCTTCCTGGAAATTGGGGTGTTGGACGTTGGCAACTTCAAGGGGCCCCAGGAGGTGGAGCACCTGCAGAAGCAGGTGCAGAGCAATCTGAATCGCTACGTCGAACTGATGAAGAAGGAGGGGTTCTACGCGGAGGCCGTCTCAGATATCAGCGTCGATGCCGCCGAGAAGATCACCGAAATCGTCCCGGCGATCGTCCAGCGCTACCCCGGAGCCGTGTTCTTCGGAGGCAAGCTGCTGTTCCTCAACGAGACCCTGATCAACCGCCTGCTGCACAACCAGCTCGTCTTTACGATTCAGAAGCGCCTGCACCGCCTGGGCATCCCCTTCGTCATCCTGCCCATCTACGTTTGACTGTGCCGCAGTTGCCAGTTGACGGACTGGAGGAGCAAGTGTATGCTACAAGGTGGTTGACCTGTGGCACATAGCTTCCGCTGTACGAGGCGTCTTGAAGCCGTAATGGCTTGTTGCGCCGGGTGATTCGATGGCGGTCGCCTGTACATCTGCTGAGGAGATCATTCCGCGTTCTCCCACCGGGAGAGTTCATTATCACTCTTGAAAGGAGGATAGTCATGGTGA
>JAFGJR010000300.1 GCA_016928975.1 Sedimentisphaerales bacterium
CCGGCTCGGCCGACCTGATCCCTGGTTTTGCCCCAGAAACACGGGTCGAAACCTGACTTCGGGACTTTTGTCGTAGGCGTCTTGTTTGGCGCCCTCGCCCGCGCTGGTAGTGACGCCGTTAGGCGGTTCCTCTTGTAGAGACGCAAAATCTTGCGTCTCTACAGAAGACATGGCGGGCACACTGCAAACAGCCTCCATCCGGTCAATTGGCTTTGTTTCGCACACCGGGTGATCGACCATGTAGCCCAGCCGCCCTCGGCTGGGGTCACCCCCGGGGGCGGGGGTGCTACTTGACACTTCCCCAATTGGCTTTGTTTCGCACGGCGGGTCAGCATCGGCTCCACTTGACACTTCACACTTCGAACTTGACACTTCCTCCCATTGGCTTTGTTTCACGGCCTCCTGCTCCCGGCGGAGCCGGTGCAGCTCGTTGTAGCTGCGATACAGGCTGCTCTCAATCCATCGCGGCCCGCTGGACTTCTGCGCGTTGAGACGATTGGCGGTGACCTGTGCTTCGGTCGTCATGGGCGATACCTCCTTACATGGATGATTGATAGGTGGACTTCTGCAAAATGGACATTGGGCCTACTTTGGGAAGGAGAAATCTTGTCTTTCGATTTTTCCTTCCTAAACCTCAACCACCGTCCAGATAAGGAGTTACGTTGATCCTTCAAGGAAATCAAAGAATGAGATTTCCTTGAAGAATATAGGCCCAATGTCCATTTTGCAGAAGTCCAGTGACAATTG
Source organism: Sedimentisphaerales bacterium (assembly GCA_016928975.1). The sequence goes on from JAFGJR010000300.1 coordinate 748, forward strand.
ATGGTTGGCAGGCCGGCCGGTCTCACGGCGCACTCCCGCCGGACGAAAATGGTCCAACGACCATATAATAGAGACGCTCCAGGGGGCGAAATGTTGCAGAGAATTCTGTTACATACTGACAAGACTCGCAAGTGCTTCTGGCGTAGAGACTTGGCGGCTATGCTGGTGTCCGGAAGCCCAGCCAGGGACTGGGGTGCCATGCCTACGCTCGCGCAGGCATGGTTCATCGATGGGACAAGGCATGCTTACGCGAAATGCGTAAGCATGGCACCCGCTCCCCAGACTCCATCCGCAACATTTGACAGCACCCCGGCCGTCAATGCCAATAATGAATAATGAAGACGTGACCCTACTTCCCCAAATGACAAATAAGTATTATGTCCCCGGAAATCCCGAAATCCTGCGTCACGCGGCTCAGGATCGCCAACTCGCCAAGGACCTCGACCGCCTGCGACGCACGCTGCAAAATAATGAATAATGAAGACGTGACCCCCCTTACCCCCTGCAAAATAATGAATAATGAAGACGTGACCCCCCTTACCCGCCCCCCTTTACCCTGACCCCCTTTACCCTTTACTCCGGGATGTGGCCATCTGCCTGGTGCGGGAGTTCAGCGGCCTGCGATGGCGGGACCTCGGAGGCCATTTTGGCGGCATCGGCGGCTCAGCTGTGACGATGCGCTGCCGCGAAATCCTGCGTCACGCGGCTCAGGATCGCCCACTCGCCAAGGACCTCGACCGCTTGCGACGCAGGCTGCAAAATAATGAATAATGAAGACGTGACCTCCTTTACACTTTACACCCTATCAGGAAACCGTATAATACATAGTTGGGGGAAGGAGAACACGAGGAACAGAGCGCAACGCGTCCAGATTGCACGGAAGGCGATCCTTTGAGTCAGTAATGGTGTGAATCGCCTGACTTCGTGGTCTCACAAGTTAGCTGTGAGGCGCATTTGACGGGGCTGCTGAGGTGAGCGTACGACGCATTAGGCAGAATGTGCCTGTCCGTCTGGGGAACGTCCGCATTCATGAGCGCCGACTGCTGGACCGGCTCGCAGACCTACGGCGGGCAATTAGAGCTTGGGCCAAACGCCGTGACTTGTGGTACGACGCGGGGTTTCATGTGCCGTTCGTCTGGAACGGGGACCGTCCGGAGAGGGGAGACGTCCTCTACTTCTATTTTGAGGGGCCCCTTTACCATCTCTTCAACTATGCGTCTGGCCCTGAGTACGAACGGCGGGTGGCGGAGTTTGGGAGGATCCTCGAAGAGCGTGGATTCTGGTACGACTACCTCTACCACTACATGATCACCATCCTTCCCTCCGACGACAAGTCCATCGATGAGTACTTCGCCCTCTATCGTTGGCAGTGGTTGCAGCACCTTGCGCAGAAACGTTTGACTGATATCCACAGCGAGGTGTTCGACTACGTTGAGGAGCACCCCGAGGCCCTAGCGCGTCTAAGTTGGCGGCAGTACGAAGAAGTGCTCGACTCTATTTTCAAGAATCAAGGCTACTACACGGAACTCGGCCCAGGGACAAACGACGGTGGTGTCGACATCCGCCTCTATCAGAACTCAGCGATTCCTGAGCTTGTCACCGTTGTCCAGGCCAAACGCTACACAAGTCGCCCCATCGGGCTAGATGCGGTGGCTGCGCTGCTGGGGGTCGCTGTTGAGCAGAGAGCTGAGCGCGGAATTCTCGCCACGACTTCCCGATTTCAGCCGAAGGCCCAGAGATTCGCTAAGAGTACGCAAAGCCGGATTGATCTCCCCTCCATCGAACTCGCTGATGCAAAGCGGGTGTCGGGCTGGTGCGCGGATATTGCCAAGGTGCTTGACGGCTATTTCTTAGGGAATTCGACTGAGCCGCCGCCTCTCGTCGCGAACGCGCCCTCCACCGAGTTGACCGGTAAGGTGCTGGTGGCACATGGTGGATACGAGATTATCGCGAACTTCTTCGGTGTCGTGGAGGTGGACTTCCCTCATGAGGTAATTGTGAAAGAGATCGCGAGCAAGCGGCTGGACCCGTATAACAGTGGATATGAGGTGCCAGCCCCTGCGATACCGTGCGCGGGCAAACGTTTCGTTGCGTTCAAGCACACGGCTAACGATGGTTCGGTCAGCTACTGGGGAAACGGTCAACTCTACTCGCTTTGGGATGGCACTCGTCAGTGGTTTGACCACAACGACTAAGAAGGGGAGCAAGGGGGGAGCAAGGGGTCACGTCTTCATTATTCATTATTGGTATTGACGACGGAGGCCGGGAGGGGTATACAATGGAGGGATGGCCAGAGCCTTGCGGATCGAATATGCGAGTGCGTTCTATCATGTGCTCACTGTCTGATGAGCAATCACTACCACCTGATCCTCGGCGGCTTTGGCCGCACTATCAAGGAGCTCAGCGTCTATTCTTGAGCATCTTCGCGTTTTGTTGAGTGTCTTCGTGGCGATGGGGCAACCACAGGGGGTTGCCCCTACGAGCGGCGAAGGGCCGCGTGAACGCGGGACTCCCGCGAAGAACCGCACGTAGTGTCCCCCCTGAATGTGGCTATCGCGACACGGTAGCCAGTCTGCCCCCATGTCATTCCCGCGCAGGCGGGAATCCAGTCACCCACCGAATGGTTCTGGACCCCCGCCTGCGCGGGGGTGACATAACAGGACTCGTTCCGCTTTGTGCCTTCAAGCGGGACGTTGACAGGGGAAGGGGCGGGGCCTACACTCGGTCCACCGTTGGCTGCATGCGTGACCGATGAGTGATATGCATTGCGATTGAGTATTTCGTATCTATGGGTGGCAGCGGCAAGCGCAGCTTGCCGATGGTCTGCCCATTCGCCATCGGCAAGCCCTTCGGCCTTGCCGCTGCCACCCGAGCTTGACGGACTATGAAAAACTCATGTGTAACCGGTATGACACGCAGTGCGACGGCTGTGGAAGGGGCACGGCATGAGTGAGTGGCACGCCATCGCATCATCGGTTCTGGGCGCCGGCAGCGTCGCGATTGGAAACGTTGATCTCATCGTCATCGTAGCGTATTTCAGCGTGATCCTCGGTCTGGGCGTCTGGGCGGGGCTCAAACGTCGCGGCGGGACCGAGAGCGCGGGGTACTTCCTGGCCGGCGGGTCGCTGACCTGGCCGTTGATTGGGATGGCTCTGTTCTCCACGAACATTTCCACGATCCACTTGGTCAGTCAGGCCCAGGAAGGCTACGTGAACGGCCTGGCCTACGGCAACTTCGAGTGGATGGCGCCGTTTCTGCTGATCACCTTGTCACTGTTCTTCGCCCCGTTCTACTTTCGGTCGAAGGTCGCGACGTTACCGGACTTTCTGGAGCGGCGGTACAGCCGGGCCTGTCGCGACTGGCTGGCGGCTATGTCCATCATCTCCGCCATCGTCATCCACATCGGCTTTACCCTCTACACCGGCGCCGTCGTGCTGGAAGAGATGTTCGGGATCGACAAGATGACGAGCATCATCGGGGCCTCGATCGTGACGGGCATCTACACGATCGTCGGCGGCCTCCTGGCGGTCGTGCTGACGGAATCGCTCCAGACGGTCATCCTGCTGGCCGGCGCCATTTTGATTACGCTCGTGGCGTTCACTCGGGCCGGCGGCTGGGAGGGCATCGCGACCCACGTCGATCCGGTGAAGCTGACGGTTTTGCGCTCGGCGCAGGACCCGGCGAACCTGCCGTGGTATTCGGTCTTCTTGGGCTACCCGGTGATCGGGCTCTGGTACTGGTGCGCCGATCAGACGATCGTGCAGCGGGTGCTCGGGGCCAAGGACGTGAACCACGCCCGCGTTGGTCCGCTGTTTGCCGGGTTCATTAAGATCCTGCCGGTCTTCATCTTCGTCCTTCCGGGCACCATCTGCCTGGCGCTGCTGAACCAGGGCAAGCTCACCGCGCTTCCGGCTGTGCAGGTCGCCGGGTCGGCGGCTGCCATACCCCAGATGTCGGATGCCGAGCGCCGGACCTATCAAGCGGTGCGTGACTACGGCGGGCAGGACGGGGTCGTTCGCGTCGATTACGTCGTGGAACAGACCGGCCTGAGCAAGCCGCAGGTGGACGTCGCGATGACGGACCTGGTCAACAAGGGCGTGCTGAAGCCCAAGTCCGACGCGGTCTACGCCCACATGATCCTGGAGCTGCTTCCTCCCGGCCTGCGAGGCATCCTTGCGGCCGCCTTGCTGGCGGCTCTCATGAGCACCGTTTCAGGCGCCTTGAATTCCATCGCCACGCTCTTCAGCTATGATCTCTATCGCCGCTGGCGTCCGGACACGCCGGACCACAAACTCGTGATTATCGGTCGAATCGCCACGTTTGTAGCGATGATCATCGCGATCCTCTGGTCACCCTTGGTCGGTCACTATAAGAGCATCTACCAGGGTGTGAACACGATCATTTCCTATCTTGCCCCACCGATCACGACGGTGTTCATTTGGGGCGTGTTCTGGCGGCGGGCCTCCAGCCGGGCGGCGCTGACGACATTGGTCGTCGGCTCGCTCCTGGGAATCACGGTCTTTGCTCTGGATTGGTACAAGGACTATACCGGCTGGAACGTTCAGTTCATGATGGCGGCGTTCTACCTGTTCGCGATCTGCTCGGCGGTTCTGGTGGTAGCGTCCCTGGTCTGGCCGCACCAGCATACGGCTGAGAGCGACCGGCTGGTCTGGCGAAACCCGCTGGAGGCGTTGCAGGACCGCGGCTGGCGCGGCCTGGGCAACTACAAGCTACTGGCCGGGCTGCTCTTCGCCATCATGGTCCTGCTATACGTGATCTTCGCCACGGAGGCCACGCAACGTTTCTTCGGCCTGATACGATGATAAGGAGGCTTCACATGAGACCTGCTCGTAGGGTGGTGCTTGCCCCACCGATTCTCCTGTTTATCTTGTCCGCGCTTGCGGCGCAGGGGTGCCGGGTGGCCGGCCCAGAGCCCAGCCGGGAAGGCGCGGTGATCGGTATCCCAGGCGACGCCATCCCCGAATACAAGCGGTTGCACGCAGACACCTGGCCCGGCGTGCTCCAGGTGATCGACAGGGCGCACATTCACAACTACTCCATCTATCTCGGCGAGGTCGCCCCAGGCCGGCACTACCTGTTCGCGTACTCCGAGTACACCGGCAAGAACCGCGAGGCCGACAAAGCCAGGATCGCCGGCGACAAGACCATGCAGGAGTGGTGGAAGCACACCGACCCGCTGCAAAGGCCCCTGCCGACGAGGAAAGAGGGCGAGTGGTGGTCCCGGTGGGAGGAGGTGTTCCACTACGCCGGTCCGGCGTACAAAGAGAGCGACGTCAAGTCGCGCCATGGCTCGATCGTCGGGCTGCGCGAGGAGGCGATTCTCGTATACACGCAGATGCACGCGGCGGTCTGGCCGGGCGTTTTGGCGGCCCTTGAAAGGGCCAACATCCGCAACTACTCGATCTACATGGGCCGGACCAAGCCCGGCGAGTATCTGCTGTTCAGCTATTTCGAGTACATCGGCGATGACTTCAATGCCGACATGGCCCGGATGGCCGACGAGGTGACCAAGGCTTGGTGGACGTACACCGACCCGCTCCAGCAGCGCCTGCCGGGTACGCCGGAAGGCAGCCAGTGGAAGACGATGGAAGAGGTGTTCCACACAGATTGAACGACAGGTCCTATTCGTCCTATCGGTCCTATGAGTCCTACGCCTTTCCGCAGGCGCGCGACCAGAGAGACAGGACAAATAGGACGGATAGGACTCATAGGACACAATAGCCGCACTGATTCAAAGGAGCTTGTGCCATGCTCAAGAACGTACCGTCGATCTTGTCGCCGGAGCTGATGAAGACCCTGCTGGAGATGGGTCACGGGGATGAAATCGTCCTGGCGGACGGGAACTTTCCAGCCGCCAGCGTGGCACGGAGGCTGATCCGATGCGACGGTCACGGCGTGCCCGAATTGCTGGAGGCTGTCCTGAAGTTCCTGCCGCTGGACGTCTACGTGGATCGCCCGGTCGCTCTGATGGCGGTTGTCCCCGGCGACAAGACGAAACCGACCATCTGGGAGCAGTACCGCACGATCGTCAAAGACAGCGGCGAGCGGTTCTCGGACTTTGAGTTCGTCGAGCGATTCGCCTTCTACGAGCGAGCGAAACGGGCCTACGCCGTCGTCGCCACCGGCGAAAAGGCCCTTTACGCCAATATCATCCTCAAGAAGGGCGTTCTCTGACGGCTGTGGATCGTCGTGCGGCACCTTGACCGGCAATGGCAATTCGCAAGGCCGACCGGACGCGAGCCATGGTCCGAGAGGCGCCTGTCAGAGCGAAAGCCGCAGTCCGAGTCGTCCCATAATCTGCGGATAAAGGCTTGACACACCTGGGGGCCTGGGGTAGAATCGGTGCTTTGGTGAAGGATTGCCTCCGTTGCGGGTGCCGGGGGGAGTCTCGATCCGGCCGGTGGGTATCCTTTTCCGCCTCATCGCGGCAAAAAGAGGGTAAATACATCGCACAGGAAGTGCCGAAAATAAGGGAACAGCTTTCGGGGCACGCGCGTCTATGTCTGTGGGTCTGACGATTGACGGTGAGCCGCGTGCTTGTGCGCATGGCGCCGCGGACAGGCGGATTCTGCCGGGCAGGGCGAGATAACAACTGATTAGGAGCCGTACAATGGGTAGACGACGGGGTTTCACACTGATCGAGTTGCTGGTGGTCATTGCGATCATCGCACTGCTGATGTCCATCTTGATGCCCGCGTTAGGGCGGGTGAGGAAGCAGGCGAGGACGACCGCCTGCCTGGCACAGCTCAAACAGTGGGGCCTGGCGTTCTCCCTGTATTGCCAGGACAACGACGGATACTTCTTCACTGGCGAGGTCCAGGGGGCCCGCGGCTCGGTCACCGCTACGATCGATGGCGTGACGAAGTCCTGGGGTACCGGGTCCGGCGGATTCTGGCGACTCGTCATGGCGCCATATTCCAAAGACAAGAGGATGTGGTGCTGTCCGCAAGCGGTCAGGCCAATGCCCACTGGGGGAACGATTCCACAGGGCGGATGGTCATATTTTGCATGGACAGTCGATGGCACGGTGGGCAGCTACGGGCTCAACGGCTGGATCTTGAACATCAAGGCCTCCCAGCAGGCAGGCAACCGGACAAACGGATGGGGCCGTGCCGACAACGGCCGGCATTGGGGTGCTCCTCCCACGCAGTACAGCAACCAGGTGCCTGTGTTTACCGGCAGTTGGTGGGTGGATTCCTGGCCGCTCGAGACGGACCAGCCTCCGCAACTCGAGAGCGGACCAGGCGACACGCCGGGAACCAACGAGATGAACCGCGTGTGTGTCAATCGGCACGACGGCTTCGTCAGCTCCCTCTTTTGTGATTGGACCGTCCGCAAGGTCGGGCTCAAGGAGCTGTGGATGCTCAAATGGCATAAGACCTATAATACTCGCGGGGTCTGGACGAAGGCAGGCGGCGCGGATCCGTCCGACTGGCCCGAGTGGATGGGTCGGTTCAAGGATTATTGACAATAGCAGACGCCCGTCCAAGCGTTCGCCGGCTTAGCGACGTCTTGAACGATGTTCAGGTGCTGTTGTTGAGCGTGTGTATTAGGAGTAGTTCATGAACAGGGGCACAAGAGGCTTTACGTTGATCGAATTGCTTGTGGTGATCGCCATCATCGCGATTCTGATGGGCATCTTGATGCCGGCGCTGCAACGAGCCCGCGAGCAGGGCCAGCGAGCGGTCTGCATGGGCACTCTCAAGCAGTTGACGCTCTGCTGGATCATGTACGCGGACGCCAACGATGACAGACTTGTCAACGGAGAGGCGGGAATCTCCTATACTGGTCGTGGAGCGATACACGCTGGAGAACCCGAATGGGTCGGCCGGTGCTGGCGGGAGCCGTACAACTCGGCAACCGGGACACAATGGCCTATCGAGGGCGGCAACGGCCAGAAAGCCGCCATCATGGGGGGCTCCTTGTGGAGCTACACGCAGAGTCTCGGCATGTATGCCTGCCCGACCGGCATTCGCGGCGAGCTGCTGACGTATAACCTTATGGACGGCGTCAACGGCATGCCGAGAACAGGGACGCACAATAACGGCGTGCCCACAATGGGACCCAACGGCAAGAAACTCTGGGTTAAGAAGCGCAACGAGATCAGCCAGCCGACGTACAGACTGGCCTTCATCGACGAAGGCGCGTCGACCCCCGACAGCTTTGCGGTGAATTGGCAGAGCAGCGTCACCATGTGGTGGGATGACCCGCCGACCCGTCATGGAGACGGCACCGTCGTGTCGTTCGCCGACGGCCACGTCGAGCACCACAAGTGGAAGGCCGCGCAGACAATCGACTACGGGAGAACGTATGCCAATTACAAAGGGCCCGGCTTTGCCGCCTCCACGCCGGATGAATTGAATGACATAGAGTTCATTCACAAGGGCTGCTGGGGTCAGACGCATTCCAGCTTCCCGAGCTATTGAGTGTTCGATGCGTTGATGGCGATGGCAAAAGCGGATGCAGCATTACAGAGATCGGTGAAAGACAGCTCAGATCTTCAGGTGTCGGCTGGGCCGTGTTATGACCCAAGTTGGGTGCTGTCGCAGAGCTTGTTGTTAGGAGTGGTATCATGAACAGAAGCAGAAGGGGTTTTACGCTGATCGAACTGTTGGTCGTGATCGCAATCATTGCGCTCTTGATGGGGATTCTGATGCCGGCGTTGAACCGGGCGCGGGAGCAGGGCCGTCGGGCCGTCTGCCAGGGCAACCTCAAGACCCTCACCCTCGGCTGGCTCATGTACGCCGACGAGAACGATAATAGGATCGTCAATGGCGCCGGCGGCTTCCATTACATGACGGGGGGCGGCATGACGAACAACGGCGCCGAGCCCACGATCGTCGAGCGGGCCTGGGTCGGCAAAGGTTGGCAGGATGACTATGCCAGCCCCACCTCGATCAACCGCACGACCAACGAGCGAGACCAGAAGCTGGCCATTCACCAGGGGGCGTTGTGGCCGGCCGTCAACAACGAGGGTTGCTACAAGTGCCCGACCGGCCGTCAGGCCGAGTTCATCACGTACTCGGTGGTCGATGCGATGAACGGCCTGTATCGAACGGGCACCGCGACGGGGAGCAACCATCTGACTGCCGTGGGCACCCGTGTGGGCAAGACCGTCTTGTGGATCAAGAAAAGGACCGAGATTGTCAGTCCCGGCCCGGCGGAGCGCATGGTGTTCATCGACGAAGGGGCGATGACGCCGGACAGCTACGCGGTGAACTATCCGACCGGCCCATGGTGGGATAACCCGCCGGTTCGTCACGGCGACGGCACGACGGTCTCGTGGGCCGATGGACACGTCCAGCACCTCAAGTGGAGTGCCTCCGAGACGATCGAGTTTGGGCGTGATCACCGCGACTACTACGGCGGAGGCAACTTCTCGCCGCAGACCCAGGAAGGCAAGATCGAGTTGAGGGACTTTCGCAAATGGGTCTGGGGCAAGGCCGGCGATCAGATATAGCTCCGGTCGTTTCCCTGTAGATTGAGCACGCAGGCACGGTCCCCTGGATTGTGCCTGTTTGTTTTGAGGGAATCGAAGCGGTCAAGCGGGTCGCTGAAATCGGCCTGCTAACCGTTGGAATGGCAGGTGAGCACGACCGCCAGGAGGATATGCCGGAGGCGGTCCAGACTGATCGTATCGAGGTAGTCGTCCGTGAAGTCGAGCTTGCGGGACCCCTGAAAGCCCTGGATTCGCGTCTTCACCTCGTCCCTGCTCAGCGTGGCGATGAGGGCTGCGGTGCGCTCGAAGTAGTTGCACGAGTCCACGATCCTGGTCTCTCGAAGGAACGATTCTCGTCACCGGCCGCACGATCCACGCGTGCAGCCGCATCATGGCTATCGACGGGAGCGCCCGTATGCTTGCGTGAAAACGCAGGCACGCGCGACAATCCCCGGAATTGGCCTATTATTGGGCGCGAAAATTTTTGTTCTCGGCGCGGGCGTCTGATAAATAGGGGTGGACTTCTGCAAAATGCACGTTGGGCCTATATTCTTCAAGGAAATCCTATTCTTCGATTTCCTTGAAGAATTGGCGCCGGGGAGTCGTCTGTGCTACAGTTGCAGTTTGGGAAGGAGAAATCGAGAAACGAGATTTCTCCTTCCCAAAGTAGGCCCAATGTGCATTTTGCAGAAGTCCAACCCATGAACACAGATCAGCTTGATTATCAGTTGCCGTCCGAGTTGATCGCGCAGGATCCCGTTGAGGTGCGCAGTGAATCGCGCCTGCTGGTGCTGGATCGGGCGACACGCCAGTTGACCGACTCGCGGTTCAGCCGGCTGGGCGATTTCCTGCGCCCCGACGACTGTCTTGTGCTCAACGATACGCGCGTGCTGCCGGCGCGATTCTTCGCCCATCGTCAGACGGGGGGCCGGCTGGAGGGTTTGTTCCTGGGGACCGCCGCGATGCCGGAGGTCTGGCAGGTGTTGCTCAAAGGCCAGCGCCGAGTCAAAGCCGGCGAGCACATCTGGCTCCAGAGCCGCGATGGGTGCGACTACTGCGAAGCCCAGGTGCTCGCCAAGGAGCCCGAAGGAGTCTGCTCGCTGGCTGTGCGAGGAAGGACGAATCCTGAAGCCGTGCTGAACGAGGTGGGCTTCCCTCCGCTGCCGCCCTACATTCATCGTGACCGCGATCCGGACAAGGCGAGCGCCGACCGGGAGCGATACCAGACAGTGTACGCGCGGCATTCGGGAGCGGTCGCGGCTCCGACGGCCGGCCTGCACTTCACCGAGGCGCTGATCCGGCACCTTCGAGAGCAGGGGGTGCGCTTCGCCCGTGTCACCCTGCACGTCGGCGCCGGGACCTTCAAGCCGATTGCCACGGATCGTGTTGAGGACCATCCCATTCACCGCGAGTCGTATCGCGTTGATGAGGAAAACGCGGCGATCATCAACAAGGCCCGCGACGACGGCGGGCGCATCGTCGCCGTCGGCACGACCACCGTACGGACACTGGAGACCGTCGCGGCCGGCGACCGGATCGCGGCTCGCGCCGGCACGACGGATTTGTTCCTCACGCCCGGCTCTCCGTTCCAGATCGTCAATGCGATGATTACCAATTTCCACCTTCCAAAGTCCACGTTGCTCGCGCTGGTGGCCGCCTTCGCCGGCCTGGAGGAGATCCACCGGGCCTATCGCCACGCGATCGAGCAGCGATACCGCTTCTACTCCTACGGCGACGCCATGCTGATCCTCTGACAGGCCTGTGCGTATCCTGACGCCCCCTGGCGCTTGGCATCGGCAGTCTGGAGGGATCATTGAAAGAAACGGCCGGCGGCTCCGTCGTCCGCCGGCCCAGTGATCTCCGTAGGGGCGCTCCGCCCGTACCTGCCCGAACCTGGCGTAGCCCCGAAGGCTACACCTACGGCTCCACCACGCGGTTGAAGACCCGCACGTCGTCGATCAGTCCGTTCCAGAAGGTGTCGGGCGTGATCTGGGCGGCGGCTCCGATGTACAAGCCGCTGGATGTGCTCGTTGGCTTGACCCGCGTACCCGTGGCCGCCTCTTTGTCGTCCAAGTAGAGGGTGCAACTGGTGTCCCTGCACACGACGCCAACGCGGTGCCAGTTGCCGTCAGTAATCACGGCCGGGGAGCAGAGCCACTTGCCGGTGTTGCTACTCAGCTCGGTCGCCAGCTTGCCATCTACAGCACTGGCCATCAGCCAAGTGACACCGTCCTGCGAGAGGATCCCCTGCCTGGGGGCTCCGCCCTTGACCCAGGCGAAGACACTGAAAGACTCCGCCGTCGGGTCCAGGACCGAGCCGGTAGCCGCAAAGGTGGTCCCGTCGAATTGCAAAGCTCCACCCACCTTGCCCCCGGTAGGCTCCCAGAGTGGCGAGCCCATCAGAAACGCATCGTTCATGCCCGCGCTGTCGGAGATCACATCACCTTCGGTTTCGTCGAAGGTCCAGTGGGCCACGAGCGTAGGATCATTCACCTCCTGCCCGATATAGCTGGCCAGAACCTTAAAGTCGGCAATGTCGACGATGCCGTCTCCCCATGGCGATGGCCCAATGTCATAAAGCGAATTGCTCTGGCCCCAGTGGTCGGCCATGGCCAGCACCTCCTTGCCATCCACCTTCCCATCGCCGTTGAAGTCTACGATGGGTAGCATCGTCACCTGCCATAGCTCATAGATGGCAGTCAGGGTGTTGGCGCGAGTGAAATAGAGAGCCGAGTCCTCGGTCGAAAACGACAAGTGCCACTCGCCACGGGGGGAGTTGACCGGGGCAAACGGCACCGGTTTGCCCCAGGGTGAGGCGGTGGTGACCCGTCGGCTCACGTAGATGTCAGGGGGAGATGTCCCCTCCGAGAAGTACAGCGACAGGCCATCGGGCGAGATGAATGGGGCGCCTTCACTCTCCATCGCGATGGGAGCACCGAGCATCACGGGCGGTCCCCAGGGCGCGTTCTTGTTGGGACGAGTGGTTACCCACAGCGCGGAATAGGGAGGCTTAGCCCTATCGGACGCGAAGTAAAGCGACAAGCCGTCCATCGACAGTGACGGATGGTCTTCCCACCTTGCCGTGTTGACTGTCGGGCCAAGGTTCTGTGGCTCACCCCAGGGGTCCGTCTTCATGGCTCGCTTCGACACCCACAGGTCCCCGGATCCGTACCCGCCAGGGGCAGCGGAGCAGCCCCCCGTCCAATGGAGCCAATACCCATCCGCGAAGTACAATTCCAGCCCATCGGCGGAGATGCACACGCCGCCTGCCGGTCCGGTGGAGTTGACGGGAGGGTCAAGCGGAACCGGCGTGCCCCATGGTTCCTGGGTTGTTGACCGTCTCGCCACCCACAGGTCACGGCACTCCCCCGGGTCATTGTACGCGAAGTACAGCTCCAGGCCATCCCGCGAGACCTGCGGCGAGCCCGCACCAACCTTGCTCACATTGGGGATATTGGTCGGTTCGCCATAGATGTAGTCTGCTCTGGTGACTTGGGCACAACTCCAGAGAACCGCCAGGACCGCCCAAAGCACTGCTGCTACTCTCGAATCATTCGTCTTGTTCATTCCTCACCTTCCTTTCATTCCTGTTCTTGGAAAGACGCGACTGTTCTATCGACCTCCCTGCGCGCAGACCATCCTCACGCCGGAGATACCTTTGCGACTCTCCCACCTCCTTTCTACTGGCTTCATCCGAACCCGGCTGACGAGATGGTGACGTCAGTGTGGTTCATCAATTCTGTCGTTCTGTGTCCGTGAAGTACCCGCGTACGCTTGACGCAATGGTTCCAGTCGGCCCAATGTTGCGGCCGCGCCTTGGGAGTCTCTCGAAGCCTCCTGTTCCTCATAGACCTTGGTCAACTCCCCGATGCGCATTTGCAACCAATGCTTGATGTACCCGGTCTGTGGGTGTTTCTCCCCGTGCGTTCGCCGACTGGCCTCTATCAGCCTGATGAGCAGCGTCTCCTGTTCCGGATACCGCCCTTGCACACCGTATAGCGCAGCCAGCCGCAGCCCGAAGAGGACCGCGCCTGCACAGCCGGTGCCGCCACGCTGGGCGGCCAACTCACGAGACCGCGTAATCAAGGGAGTGGCCTCTTCCTGACGGCCCTGCCTCAAGTAGGCCGCACCGAGATTGCTCATCGCCCAGACCGTAATCGGATTCTCCTCGCCCACCGTTCGCCGGCCAATCTCCAGGATCCGAGCGCCTAATTCCGCCGCCTCGTTGTGACGACCGTCACTCTCAAGGGCCCAAGTCAGCACATTGGCCAGCGCCAGAGTGGTTTCATGCTCATCCCCCAGCACGCGCCGGCTGATCTCGTAGCCCTTGCCGCTAAGTGACTCCGCCTCAGCGTACTGCATGAGCGTCACGTGCCCCGCCGCGAGGGCGTTCAGCGCCCGGAGCATGATTGGATCCTCCTCATGCAGGATGCGACGACCAATCTCGAGCGTCCTGGTGGCTAGCGCCATTCCCTCCCTGAAGCGGGCCCCACACATGTACTGCCAGGCCAGATCGGACATGGACTCCAGCGTGTCAGGATGCTCCTCGCCGAGAACGCGCCTTCGGCTCGCGAGCGCGCGGACGAGAAGCGGCTCGGCTTCCTCGTAACGTCCCTGGTTCGAATGGAGCAGGCCAAGGCAATTCAGCAAGGCCAGCGTGGCCGGATGCTCCTCGCCAAGCTGCTCACGCCGGATCGCCAGGGCTCGCTCCCAATGCGTCTTGGCGGCCTCGTAGTCCCCCATCTTCTGGTACGTCAGACCCAGCGTCTCACGAACCTGGGCCTCGGTGAGCGGGTCGTTCAGGAATCTGCCGTTCAGGTTCCGCGAGGCGGCCTCGAGGATGTAGCGTACGGTCACCTGTTGGTTCTTCGCTTTTTCCGGGTAGACGGAGGCAAGCAGATCCTTTGTGAGGAAATCCGTCACGGCCTGGGCGTCTGCCCTCGCCCGCTCGGCACGCACGTACAGCACCGTGCTCACGCCAAGACCGGTCAGGAGGGTCGCCGTCACGAATGCCGCCACGGTCACCATCGCCCGCTGCCGTTGGAGCAGTTTGGTCGTTCGGTACCACGTCGTCGGCGGGCCGGCCAGGACCGGCTCCTGGTTCAAATATCGCTCGATCTCAGCGAGCAATGCGCTGCTGGAGTCGTACCTACGGGTCCGGTCCTTCTCCAGAGCCTTCATCACGATCCAGTCGAGATCGCCACGAATGGCCTTCCTGAGTAGATCGGGGGTAGAACTGCGGTGCTTTGCGACATCGGTCAGGGTATCGCCCAGGGTGCTGAGCTTCGTGGAGGGCTTGGTGGGTTCCTGTTCACGAATGACCCGCTGCATCTCGATATAGCCGGCTTTGCGAAGCTCCTCTTCACTGAAGGGCGTGGTGCCAGTGAGCAACTCGTACAGCAGAACGCCGAGAGAGTAGATGTCTGAGCGGGTGTCGATATCCAGATCGCTCAGTTCTGCCTGCTCCGGACTCATGTAGGCAGGGGTGCCGATGAGGTGGGCGTAACGGGTGAAGAGGGTTTTTTCCGTCAGCTTCTGGTTCGTAGCCTTGGCAATGCCGAAGTCGATCACCTTGGGGACCGGCTTGCCGTCATGGTGAGTGACCATGACATTGGAAGGCTTGATGTCGCGATGGATGATGCCCTTTTGATGGGCGTGCTGGACAGCATGGCAGACCTGAACGAATAGGGCCAACCGGTCTTTGGTGCTCAGGCTGTTCTTGTCGCAGTATTCGGTGATCGAGACGCCCTGGACCAGTTCCATGACGAAGTACGGCCGGCCGGTGTCTGTGGCGCCGGCGTCGAGGACTTTGGCTATACTGGGATGGTCCATCATCGCAATCGCCTGGCGCTCCGCCTCGAAGCGGGCGATGACCTGGCGGGTATCCATGCCCAGCTTGATGATCTTGAGGGCGACCTTGCGCCGGATGGGCTGCTCCTGCTCGGCCATGTAGACCACCGCCATGCCACCTTCGCCGATCTTTTCCAAGAGTTTGTACCGCCCAACGACTGTCCCCGGCGATTCAGTGACTGGGTTCCCTCCGACCACCTCTGAATCCTCCACGAGGACACGCAAGAAAGGCTTGGCGTCGCGATGGGCGGCAACCAGCGACTCGATCTCCGCCCGCAACTGGCTGTCGGAACCACACGCGCCGTCCAGGAAGCCCGCCAGTTCCGCCGCGGTCTTCTTCTCGATCGCTTCGGCAAAGATCGCTTTGATATCTTGTGACGCGTTGGCCATGATCACCTCTCAACCTGGTGTCCGATGTACAATGCGAGATTCGTGGGACCGACCTGAAAGGAAAAAAGCACAGATTTCACGTTTTCCTGATGACGGATCGCATCGCTGATGCCGGAGGCGGCACGCGTCCGCCGAGGTCCGCCAACCGGGGCCGCTACCAGGGAGAAGCTCCAGCCTCTACTCGGGACCGTCCTGCAGAATCGCCCGATGCAGCCACGCACGAGCATAGGCCAGGTGATTGAACACCGTGCGGTCGGAGAGGCCGCGAATCTGGGCGATCTGCTCAATAGTCATGCCGCCAAAGTAACGCAGCTTGACGCAATCGGCCACGTCCGGCTGCGAGGTTGCCAGCTTTGCCAGGGCCTCGTCCAGGGCAAGGAGATCGTCCGGGTCGGTCTCAAACGGAGCTTCCAGCCCACCGGGAGCGGTTGCCGACTTATGCGCGGCGTGTTTCAGAGTTTTCTTGCGGCGTGCGTTCTCGACCAGAATGCGCCGCATGGCTTCCGCCGCCGCGGCAAAGAAATGGCCTCGGTTCTGCCAACTTTGTGGCTCGCCCCCCACCAGCCGCAAATATGCGTCGTGGACCAGTGCGGTGGCTTGAAGCGTTTGGCCGGGGAGCTCGTGGGATAGCTTCTGCGCCGCGAGAAGGCGCAGTTCCTCATACACCAACGGCAGAAGCTCGTCTGTAGCTTTCGCGCCCCCCCGTTCAATCGCGTTCAAGATCCGTGTGACGTCACTCATACTGACTGCCCACCGTTGCGCGCTTATGACAGGCATATTCTGTCGTCATCGTGATGAGATTTCAAGCCTCGGCAAGGCCATCGTGGCGGCGGTCCGGCCGACCGTCGCCGTGCAGGTGACCGATAATCCCGACCTGTGGGCGGGACAGGCGAGGCCTCCTCATGGCTCCTCTTTCTATCCTCGATCGAATACTCTCCGTTGACACGGGACACAGACATCGCTACTCTTGTGTCCGACACAGGTGTGTTGGCCAATGGAGCCTATCCGGGCTCGCTCAGGTCGGGGGCTGCACCGACGGAGTCTTCAACAGTTGGAAAGGAGACCAGGATGCGTTTCATTACGCCCATTATCGTTTTGTGGACGCTGTTGTATCCGTTGGCAGCGTTCGGCGATGAGCTCTACTTCAAGAACGGAGACCATCTCACCGGCCAGATCGTTCGGATGACGGACGACAAGCTCGTCTTCAAATCCCAGAGCGCCGGCGAGGTGACGGTGAACCTGTCGGACCTCCGGACGTTCAGTAGCGAGACGCCGCTGGAGATTCATCTCAAGGACGGCACGGCCTATCACCAACCGGTCGGGACAGCCGAGCCGAACGGAATCTCCATCGCCACACAACCGAAACCCTTTGCTTTGTCCCAGGTGACGGCGATCAACCCGCCGGCCAAGCCGAAGCCGAAGTGGACCGGGAATATCGCCGGGTCCATAGCCATCGTGAGTGGCAACACCAAAACCAACTCTTATGCCGGCAGCATCAGCGCCGTCCGGCGCAGTGAGAAGGACCGTCTCTCCGGCAATGCCGACATCGTCCGCAGCGAACGGGAGACGGATGCAGGGGACAAGGATGTTCTGGAGAACTGGTGGAAGCTCAAGGCCCAGTACGACTATTTCTTCACCAAACAGCTCTACGGTTTTGTGAACGGCCGGTATGAGAAGGACACGATCGCTCTGCTGGACCGTCGGATCGTGGTCGGCGGCGGTGCCGGTTACCAGTGGGTCGAGAAGCCGCAGGTGAGCTTCTCCACCAACCTCGGTCTGGCGTCGCTCTATGAGAAATACGATGACCCCGGCAATACGACCAACAGCACGACCTCCCTGCAAGCGGGCTATAACTTCCAGGTGACCCCGTTGAAGAACTTCACCTTCCTGCACGACCTGACCTACTATCCAAGTCTGGAGGATTTCTCCGATCACTTCCTGACGTCCTCGGCGGAGCTGCGCGCCACGATGGTCAAGAACCTGTACGCCAGCTTCCGGGTGATCTTCGATTATGACGCCACCCCTGCCCAGGGCCGGCAAGACACCGACATCAAATACCTCTTCAGCATCGGCCTGCAATTTTAGCCGGGTGCGTCCGCACGGACCAACGGATCGTTTTGCGCTGGACTTGGTATCGTTCATCGGGTATCAGCAAGATGAGCGTTGATGACTGTGAGCGCGCCTGATGGAGGACAAGGCCATGCGGGATTCCGGACGTGCGGTAAGTGTGTGCTGGTGGTTGTGTGCGGGGCTCCTGTTCCTTGCGCTGGGGCCTGGAAATGCCCCGGCCGAAGAAGATGGGAGCGTTGTCCCCTGGCCGCGCCAGTACAAGATCAAGCCCGAGCAGAAAGACCGTTTGACGGTGGCTGACGTTGTCGGGCCGGACGGAATCGTGTACCCCAACTGGACGATGTGCGGCGTGCAGGGCGGCATCCCGACGGTCAAGGCCGTGACGAGCATCGAAGACTTTGGGGCCGTCGCCAATGATGACGTAGACGATGCGAAGGCTCTCCAGGACGCCTGCGACTATGCCGGCCGCACCGGCGGCGCCGTGCGAATCGGCGAGGGGACGTACCACCTGGATCGGCCCGTGACCGTTCGGCATGATAACGTGCTCATCCGAGGCGAAGGTCCATCGCGGACCCGCCTGATCTTCCGGTATGCGGTCCCGAAAGAGGGCGTGACGTTCTTCAGTCCCCCGGCCGGCGCACGCGTAGGCAGGGATACGCGGATCGAGTTGCACTGCGTGCCCACCGGTCTGACGAAAATGACGCTGATGGTGGGCAATACTGCGATCGGCGCCTGGACCGTCGGCCAGCACTCGGGAAACACATTCAGCTATGCCGTGCACGGACGGGTAATCCCCAGGGACGTGCCCGACGGCCAACACACGCTCAGAGGCATCGCGGAATACCGCGACGGCGCCAAGCGAGTCGCGGAGGTCCCCATCATCCTCGACCGGGCGTTCCAGGACACGCGATTCGTCCCCGACTCGCGGGCGGCGATCACATTCGCCGGACAAGGAACCGTCGGCGAGAAGCTGGAGCTGGCAAGCGACGGCAAGCGGGGGGATACCGAGTTGCACCTGCGGAGCGCTGGAGGCCTGCGAGCGGGCGATGCGATCTTCATCGACGGCCCGGCCACGAGCCGATGGAAGACGCTGACGCGCAATGCGTGCCAGTGGGGCATGTACCGCAACTACGAGGCTGTCGTCACCGCGGTCGCCGCCGGATTCGTGACGATCGGTCAGCCGCTGCGGATCGAGTTTCCGGTGATCGACGGCTCGTCCGTGCAGAAGGTTGTCCCCATCCAACGCTGCGGAGTCGAGGACCTGTACCTGGAACAGACGGAGAATCTCTGGATCACCGGCGTGCTTTTCTCGCACGGCTGGAACTGCTGGGCTCGCGGCGTGACGGTGAAGAAATGCGGTCGGTTCCCCGTCTACGGCTCGATGGCCAAATGGTGTGAAATCCGCGACTGCACCTTCGACGACGCATGGTTCAAGGGCGGAGGCGGGACCGCGTACACGGGGTGGGACCACTGCTGGGACTGCCTGATGGAGAATGTCGAGACGTTCAAGATGCGGCATGGTCCGCTGTTCCAATGGGCGGCCAGCGGATGCGTCATTCGCAAGAGCGTCTTCCACGAGAGCGACGCCCAGTGGCATGCGGGCTGGACGAACGAGAACCTGATCGAGCAATGCGTCGTGGAGTCGGTCCGGGGTCACGGCGGCTACGGTTACGGCATGTGGGCGTCGCCGCCGGAGGACACGGCACACGGGCCGAATGGCCCCCGGAACGTGGTTTACAACTGTGACATCCACTCCCAGAAAGCCGGCGTCTGGATGGGCGGCATGAACGAGAACTGGTTGATCCTTCACAACCGCTTCACGGTAGATAGCGGCCCCGGCGTCTTCGCCAAGGCGACCAGCTTCGATCACATCCTCCGGGGAAACGTCTTCATATTGAAAGACGGCAAGTCACCGATGATCCAACTGGCCGCGGCGGATTGCATCGGCGTGGAGGCGGTCGGCAACAGCCTCTATGGTGGCAGCGGGCGCTTCCTGTCAGGACCAGCCCAGCCGGCCTTGTGCGGAGAGAACCAGGGGTTTGCGCTTTCGCCTGCGTCCCGGCCGCAGCTCCAGGTGCCGTCGATATACGAGTGGCAGCGCCAGCACCGGGACCGCTGAGTGGAATCGGCGCTTCGATCCGTACAACCTCGTGCGCTCCTGCGCGGGTAGACGTTGCAGCCGGTGACGAAAACAGGTATCCTGACACCGCCGTCGTGCCAGTGTCCTTCCGGATCGGCCGCACTCAAGGCGATTGGATAGGAGTGCAGACTATGAAAAATGCGCTGTGGATCGTTCTGTTCGTTGTCGTGGCCGGATTGCTTGTCGCCGTGGGGCTGCTCCGCCGGGGCGGCCAGGCGGCCCACCGAATCGGCGTGATTCCGAAGGAAACGGTATCGATGTACTGGGAAGGCGTTCGCCAGGGGGCTCTCAAGGCCGGACAGGAGGAGAAGTATGAGATCCTGTGGAACGGCCCGGAGATCGAGACGGACCGCGAACGGCAGATCCAGGTTGTCGAGGACATGATCGTGCAGAAGGTCGACGGCATCGTCCTGGCCCCTACCGACCGCAAAGCCCTCGTGCCGGCCGTGGAGAAGATCAGTAACAGGAAGATCCCGTGCGTCATCGTGGATTCCGGCGTGGAGACGGACAAGTACCTCTCCTATATGGCGACCGACAACTACAAGGGGGGCGTCCTGGCGGCCCAGCGCATCGGCGAGATCCTCGCCGGCAAGGGCAAGATCATCGTCGTCGAGTGGACGCCGAACTCCGCCTCCACCGATGCCCGCCTGCAAGGGTTCCGCGAGACTCTCGCCAGGGAGTCCCCCGACATTCAGATCGTCGATGCGAAGTACCCCAATCCGCCCACGATGGACAAGGCGCGCGACGTCACCCAGGACATGCTGACCCGGAATCCCGATATCGACGGGCTGTTTGCCTGCAACGCGACGACCGCCGGCGGGGCGCTGACCGCCCTGCAGGGGCTCCAGCAAGGGGCAAAGAAGATCAAGATGGTCGGATTCGACGCCTGGCCGATGGTCGTGGACGGACTGGCCAAGGGCGACCTCGACAGCCTCATCATCCAGAATCCCTACAAGATGGGCTATGAGGGGGTCAAGGCGATCGTTCGTCACCTCCGGGGCGAGGCGGTGCCCAAGGAAGTGGACACCGGCGTGGAGCTGGTGACGCAGGACCGTCTGAGCGATCCGAGGATCAAAGAGCTGCTCGATTCACAGATATGAGCGAGGCGAAGCCAGAGAAGTCGCGCCGGGGCGAGACTGCACTGCGCATGACGGGGATTTCCAAGCGGTTTGGCCCCGTCCAGGCGCTTCGCAACGTCAGCCTGGCCGTTCGACCGGGCACGGTGCACGCGCTGGTCGGCGAGAACGGCGCGGGCAAGTCCACGCTGATGAAGATCCTCGCCGGGGTGTATCAGCCGGACATGGGCGACATCGAGATCTACGGCCAAAGGAGGACCTTCGTCAATCCCGCCGAAGCGATTGAGGCGGGCGTCTCGATGATCTACCAGGAGCTGGATCTGGCGGAGCATCTGACGGTGGCGGAGAACATCTTCCTCGGCGCCGAGCCCGCCGGTCCCCTGCCGTTTACGGTCAGTCACCGGCAAATGATCGCTCGGGCGCGCGAGCTTGCCGGACGCTTCCACTTTGACATCGATCCCGCGGCTAAGGTCGAGGATCTGCCGACCGGCGACTGCCAGATCATCGAGATCCTCAAAGCCCTGCGGCGCAACGCCTCGATCCTCGTTATGGACGAGCCGACCTCCTCGCTGTCCGAGCGCGAGGCGAAACGGCTCTTCGAAGTCGTCCGCCGGCTCCGCAGCGAGGGACTCTCGATCATCTACATCTCTCACCGCCTCGAAGAGATCATCCACCTGGCGGACGAGGTCAGCGTCCTTCGTGACGGCGAGCTCGTGCACTCCTCGCCGATGACGAGCCTGGACATTCCCGGAATCGTCCACCACATGGTCGGCCGGGAGCTGACGGATTTCTTCCCGCCTCGAAGCGCCACGATAGGCGAGGTCCTCGTTCAAGTCGTGGATCTGTCCTCCGAGGCGGGCATCCGCGGCATCGATTTCGAAATCCGGCGAGGTGAGATTGCCGGCATGGCCGGCCTCGTTGGCGCCGGCAGGACCGAGGTCGCCCGGGCCATCTTCGGCGTCGACAGAAGAGCAGCCGGCCGGATCATTCTGGGCGGCCGGGAGTTGCGCATCGACTCGCCGGGCGAGGCGATCGCCAGCGGCATCGCCCTGCTTACAGAGGACCGCAAGCGCACCGGACTGTGCCTGGAGCTGCCCTGCAGTTGGAATGTCACGCTGCCGAGCCTCGATCAGATCGGTTTCAGGCCGTTCATCAAACCGGCCCGGGAAATCCAGATCGCCGCTGAAGTGGGCTCGCGCATCGCGGTCAAGTGGTCTTCGCCGCAGGCGCCCGCCAGCTCGCTGTCCGGCGGCAACCAGCAGAAGCTGCTCATCGCACGCTGGCTCCTGGCCAACTCGCAATTCATGATCTTCGACGAGCCCACGCGCGGCATCGACGTCGGGGCCAAGGCCGAGGTCTACACCCTGCTCAACCGGCTCGCCGAGCAGGGAAAGGCGATTCTGTTCATCTCGTCGGAGCTGCCGGAGCTGTTCGGAATCGCCGACCGGATTCTCGTGATGCGCCGAGGAAAGCTGGTTGGCGATCTCGTGACGAAGGAGACGACGCCTGAACGGGTCATGCACTTGGCGGCCGTGGAGGAATGCTGAATGAGCAAATTCGCCCGACAACTGCTGCCCTTCGCCACCCTGATCCTGCTGATCGCCACGCTGTCGGCTCTCAAGCCGGATACGTTCCTGACGGCGGAGAACACGTTCAACGTCCTGAGCCGTTCCAGCGTCAACGGCATCATCGCAATGGGCATGACGGCCGTCATCATCTCCGGCGGGATCGATCTGTCCGTCGGCTCGATGATGGCCTTGTGCGGGATGGTCGCAGGCATGGTCATGACCAGGGATGGCGCCATCGTTCCCACGACCGGCTTGATGTGGCTCGGCACTCTGGCCGGTCTGGTCGCGGGGCTGCTTTGCGGCCTGCTCAACGGCGGCCTGATCACCAAGCTCAATCTCCCGCCGTTCATCGTCACGCTCGGCACGATGAGCGCCTTTCGCGGCCTGTCCTACATGATGCACCACAACGCGATGTATGACGTGCCAAGCTACACGTTCCTCGGCCAGAGCAGCATTGCCGCCGTCCCGGTCAGCGTGTTGATCTTCGCCCTGATTGTCGTGATCGCGTTCTTTGTCCTGCGATACACGCCTCTGGGTCGCTACACCTACGCCATCGGCTCGAACCGCCAGGCGGCCTACCACGCGGGTGTGAACGTGGATCGCAACCTGCTGGCGATCTACGCCCTCACCGGCTTGTCCGTGGGCCTGGCCGCGATGATCGCCACCAGCCGGACCGTCTCCGCGCAGCCGACCGCCGGCATCAGCCTGGAGCTTGACATCATTGCCGCCGTCGTCATCGGAGGCGCCAGCCTCTCCGGGGGCCGGGGCACCGTCATCGGCACGATCATCGGGACGCTGCTCATCAGCTTCCTTCGCAACGGCCTGACCCTGCTGGGGATCTCCACGAACCTCCAGCTCGTCGTCCTCGGCGCCATCATCATCGGCGCCGTGGCCCTCGACCAGATGGCCCGCGCCAAGGCCGAGGCGGCGTGAGGGATCTACGGGCTTACCTTGAAGATGTGAATGCAGTCGTCGTCGGCGCAGCCCACGTACAGGTGCTTGTAGGTGGCGTGGTTGTCCACGAGGAACACGCTTCGCGGCCCGGCCAGCGCATCCACCGTCCCATCCGGCAGACCCACCTCCTGATCCACGAGCGTCAAGGCCCCTGTGCTGGCGTCGCGTTTGAACGCCGCGACGGTGTTCGAGTTCTGGTATGGAACGAAGAGGTATGTTCCCTTGCTGTCAAACGTCATGTTGACCCCGCAGCCGGCGAAGGCGGGATAGCTACTACTGAATGTCAGCTCTCCGGTCTTGAGATCGCGCGTGAAGCAGGCCACACAGGATTCAGCCATTGCGGCGACGTACACGTGCTTGCCGTCTTTGGGAATGGCAATGCAAAGAGGACCGTTCATGCACCGCACGCCCTCCACGCTGTTCCTCTCGGAACTCTTGTAGCTCAACGCACCGGTGCTTGTATTCCTGGAGAAGACAACGGCCGCGTCGCTTCGCATGGCCGTGACGTACAGGAACTTCCCGGAGGTGTCGTCGGGTGAGAAACAAAGATTGCTGGGACCATCCAGTTGCTGCACGCTGTCCTTCCCGTTGACCACGGATCCTCTGAAGATCAGGCTGCCGTCCGTCTTCACTTCAAACCAGACGACACTGTTGGACTGTTCAGCGGTAACGTACAGAAACCTCTTGGTGCCTGGCGACACGATCATGGCGCTGGGCCTGACCATGTTGACGATTCCGGCGCTGTTGTTGCGGTATGTTCCTTTCCATGTTAGGCGGCCGTGATCCGACGTCTTGCGGCTGAAGTGGACCACCGCGTTGTACTTTCGTGAGCATGCGTAGACGTTCGAGTTGTCCGGCGCGAGGACCTGCGAAACGTCCGACAGGCAGTCGGGGGGCTGCCAGTCGCCGTACTCCCCGAAGGTCTGGAGATGCGTCAGGGTCCCGTACACGGTGTTTCTCTCGAAACACGTGACGACGTTGTCGTGAAACGCGGCGGGAACGTAGAGATTCTTGCCGTCGGGCGGCGCGCCGATCTTCTCGCCGTTTCGCAGTCCCTGGTACTGTCCCGTGTCGCCGAACCTGGGCGAGCCGTAGGCGACGATCTCTTTTCCGGCACTGCGCAGTGTGAAGCAGTGCAGGGCATCGTCCCCGGTCGCTACGTACGCGTTCTTTCCATCCTTTCCGTCCGGCACGACAACCACCTGATGGGGCCAGACGAAATGCTGCTGTCCGTCCTCCCCCTGACGGACCTGGTCCGCCAGAGTGAGTCCACCTGTCGCGACCTCGCGTGCATATACCAACAGCGAGGAGCTCTCCAGGGCGGTCGCATAGAGTCGCTTTCCGTCGCCAGAAAGCGCCAGGTACTCACAGCCCAGAAGATTGGGGTCGTTGTGGCTCTCAAGCACCGTCCACACCCACGGCGTCTTGACGGTGCGCTCCAGGACGACAATCCCGAAGCTGCGACAGGCGATGTAGGCGTTCGGGCCTTTGTTCGGCCGGGTGGCAAAACCGATCCACGACGGTGAGAGCAGGCCGGTCAGACCGTCGGTACGGTTTGGCCACGCCCTGTCCAGAGTCAGGTCGCCGGTACTCTTGTTCCTGTTGAAGATGAACAGTGTGTTGCTCGACTGGGCGGTCACGAACACCTGATCGTCGTCCGGCGCCACGGCGACAAACCGGGGACCGCTGAAATTGCGCAGCCCTCCCTCATTGTTGCGAAGCACCTTCTTCGGGATCAGCTTGCCATCCGACTGGACCGAGAACACCCACAGCGTATTGTTGCCATACCCGGTGACGTACAGGTTCTTCTGGTCGTGCGACAGGGCGACTCCGAAACAGCCCTGCACGTTCCATTCGGCAGCGTCTCCGCTCCATACCTGTCCGGATACGGCGGTGAGCTTCTCGCTGGCAGAGTTCCAGGTGAACACGGAAACGGTGTTGTCCGCCGCGCTGGCTACATACAGGTACTTGCCATTGCTTGAGATCGTGATTCCATTCGGCTCCTGAAGCCCGTCCACGCGCTCCGGGTCGTGCCGGAGGGCGTACTTGTGCGTCAGACCTCCCCTTGTGTCGCGTTTTAGAGCGATCAGGGCTCCGCCGCGCCACTGGGAGGTCACGAAGACGTACGCGTACGGCGAAGCAGGGCTGACCGCCACGTGCCAGGGATTTTCGATATCGCCGTCGAAGACCGGATCCTTCCATGAAGCCAGCACATCCGCTCGCAGCACGCCGGGCGCTGACAGAACACCGAATCCCACGACAACCAGAACAGCCAGAAACCCCGTGGATGACGTGATACCGCGCTTGCACATGGCTCTCTCCTCGCAAAACGACTTTCGGCAGACACGTTTCGTCTTTCACCGTGCCAACCTGTTGTACTCCGTTTCCTGTTGCTCCAGCGTGCAGTTCAGTATGGCGGAAAGGGCCGCAGAATGCAAGGGAAAATGCGCAGACCCACAGGGTTGCGCGCCCAGAAGTGCGGCACACAGCGGCTATCCATACTCCAGAGCCTGCTGGTTCGGCTACAGGATTCTGAAGACCCCCTGAACGGGCTTGGGGGCGCCGAGGGTGAGCCCGCGATCGCCCGGGGAGCAGCCGCCGATGAGGACTCGGAAATCACCGGGCTCCAGGACGCTGCGGCCAATGTCGTCGATCAGGCTCATCATCTCGGGCGTGATCGTGAAGCTGACGGTCCGGCTCTGACCGGGTTTGAGGGCGATTCGCTGAAAGCCTTTCAGCGCCGC
The DNA here is from genome assembly GCA_016928975.1 of Sedimentisphaerales bacterium. The sequence continues at coordinate 27,000 of JAFGJR010000300.1, forward strand.
GATTGGGACGGGAACGGAGGCCTCCATGTCAGTCACATAGAGCTGTACGACTTCCTCAGCCGCATGCGGGCCGGTGTTCTTGACGGTGACCGTGGCGCGGACGGAGGCGCCCTTGCGTGCGCGGGCGGGCTGGATCTTCAGGTTCGCATACTCAAACCGGGTGTAGCTCAGGCCGAAGCCGAAGGGATACAGCGGCTCGGCGGTCATATAGCGATAGGTTCGGCCCGCCATCGAGTAGTCCGCATAGGGCGGAAGCTGGTCTGTCGATTCTGGAAACGTCACGGGCAGTCGTCCGGAGGGGCAGGCGTCGCCGAAGATCACGTCGGCCACCGCGGCCCCGCCCTGCTCGCCCGGGTACCACACGTACAGGATCGCATCGGCCAATTCCTGGACTTCCGGAATCGCCAATGGGCTGCCCCCGGTGAGCACGACGATGATCGGCTTTGTGTTGCCCTGGCGCAGCCGCCGCAGGAACTTCACCTGGCTGGCGGGCAGGCCGGTATCCACGCGGTCGCCCTTGGTCGGCGAGGCGATGGATTCACCCTCCTCGCCCTCCAGTAGGCCCGAAAGGCCCATGACCACGACCATCGCGTCGGCCTCCTTGGCGTCGCCGCTGGTCCAGTCGATCGGGTTGATATTATCGCGATCCAGCAGGAAGCCCTGCTTGTACCCGACGAAGGTGCCGGGCCCGCGCTTGCCGGCGATGCCTTCGAGGATGGTCACGACCTCGTCACTGACGCCGTAGTAATTGCCCAGAAGCACCTCCACGCTGGTAGCCAGCGGCCCGGTGACGTACAGCCTCGCCATATCCTTCTTCAAAGGCAGCACGTGGTTGGCGTTTTTGAGCAGGACGATGGACTTGACCGCTGCCTCGCGGGCGAGCTGCTTGTGCTCGGGACTGTGGATGACGCTCGTCGGGATTCTCTCGTGCGGGTTGCTGCCGGGCGGATCGAACAGGCCCAGCTTGAACCGTGTTCGCAGCAGGATGGCCAGGGCTTGATTGATCGTGTCCTCCGTGACGAGCTCCTTCTTGACGGCTTCAATGAGGTGCGGGAAGGTGTTGCCGCAGTCGAGGCTGACGCCGCTGTTGATCGCCATTGCGGCGGCCTCGGCGGCCGTGGCGACGACCTTGTGCCCCTCGTAGAAATCGACCAGCGCCCAGCAGTCGGAGACGATGTGGCCCTGGAAGCCCCATTGCTCGCGGAGGATTGTGCCGAGCAGGGTCTTGCTGCCGCAGCAGGGCTCGTCGTTCGTGCGGTTGTAGGCGCACATCACCGCTTCGACCTTGGCGTCCACGAGCGCCTTGAAGGCCGGCAGGTACGTCTCGTATATGTCCTTGGCGCTGACCCGGGCGTCGAACACGTGCCGGTCCGCCTCCGGGCCGCTGTGGACGGCGAAGTGCTTGGCGCAAGCGGCGACCTTGAGATAGCGTGGATCGTTGCCCTGCAAGCCCTTGACGAACGCGGTGGCCATCGTGCTGGTCAGGTAAGGGTCCTCGCCATAGGTTTCCTGGCCCCGGCCCCAGCGTGGGTCGCGGAAGATGTTGATATTGGGAGTCCAGAAGGTCAGGCCGCCGTAACGGAACCGATGGTCCAGAGCGGCCGAGGCATGGTACATGGCGCGGGCCTCGTCCGAGATCGCCGTGGAGACGCGGCCGGCCAGCTCCTGGTCGAACGTCGCCGCCAGGCCGATGGCCTGCGGGAACACCGTCGCCCGCCCGGCCCGCGCGACGCCGTGCAGGCACTCGTTCCACCAGTTGTATGCCGGCACGCCCAGCCGTTCGATCGCCGGGGCGTCGTAGACCATCTGGGCGACCTTCTCCTCCAGGGTCATGCGAGAAATCAGGTCCGCCACGCGCTCGTCAATGGAGAGCTTCGGGTCCTGAAAAGGCATTGCGCCAATCGCAGACTGCGGATTCTGGATCGCCGATTGCTGGGCCGTGCCCCGGTCGTTCGCTCTGTGACGCGCACAACTCGCCGTCAGCAACAGAACCGTGGTGGCAACCGTCGTCAGGATTGTCGTTCGTCTCATGGTTCGACTCCTTTCCTGAATTGCGCGACCGACCCGCGCCGTGATTGTGGCCTGAGCACTCATGTCACGAAACTGGCAGGAGTGTATCCGCCCCGGTCGCCCCACGTCAATGGCCGGACTCCGTCGTCGCGTGCTCCAGGCTCTGGTTTTCGGCGACGCCCTGGTTTTCTGTTATTGACGGCGTGCCTGAAATGGACATATGATAAGGTGCAATTCCTATGAAGAAAAGGAGAACCTATGGAACGATGGCTCAAGTGCACAATATCTCCGGGGCAGTTCACCGGAGAGTTTGCTGTTCACGGAAAGATGTTTGACGCAACCGACTTCTCCCTCTTCGCCTCACGCGAGGATCTGGAGTTCGCGGAAGAACCGACTTGTGACAAACCAGTCTCTGGCTTCATTCGGGTGAAACCCACCGCACAGGAAGACGATCTCCTGTTGGTGAGCTTGCCTCGCCCCACGTTTGAGAATGGGCGCACCATCACTGTCAAGGTCAGTGAGACGAAATGAGCTTCGGATGATTCTCTCGAACGTGGAGATCCAAAAAGCGTTAGATGAAGGCCGGCTGATCATCGACCCCGAACCAATGCCTCGCGTTAAGGGATTGCGCGACAAGTATTGTCCGTATGACTCTCACACAGTCGACCTCCGGCTTGGGAGTGAGATCACGGTGCCCAAGCCAGGCGCCTATGCGTATGATTTCCTGGCGCAAGGCAACATCGCCGATCTGATCGCGAAGAACTCCGAAAAGCATACATTGACACACAACCGTCCCTACTACTTGCAGCAGGGCGAGTTCATACTTGGCCAGACCTTGGAGGTCATCAGGCTCCCTACCTCTAAAGGCCCGCCGTACTTGGCGGCCCGCATTGAAGGAAAGAGCAGTAGGGCTCGCTGCGGTCTCTTGATACATTTCACTGCACCGACGGTCCATCCTGAATGGAGCGGGCCGCTTACGCTCGAGATCATAAACCTCGGTAAGACAGCCATCGTCCTCCATGCCGAAATGCCCATAGCCCAGTTAATCGTTGAGCAGGTCATGGGCGAGATCAAGTCGAACCTAAGTCAGTTCCAAGGTCAGGTTACCCCGGAAGGGACCCCATAGTTGCCGCAGCGCACGCAAGGCAGTCTCCCTTGGGACGTTTCTTGGAGGCGGTTAGCATTATGGAAGGCCGTGGAATGGTGAGTGATGCAAAAAAAAAGGGGGGGGCCGTTGCGGCCGAGCGGATTCGGTTCGGCGAGCCGCGGCGGTACCTGGTGAATATCGATTCGATCTCGACGAACCAGCTTTTCACGGACTGCGTGATCGTCGGCGCGGGGATCGCCGGCCTGCGGGCGGCCATCGAAGCCTCCGACCACCGCAACGTCATTGTCGTCTGCAAGGGCGGGCTTGAGGACAGCAACACCTGGAAGGCCCAGGGCGGCATCGCCTCCGTACTGCGCAAAGACGATTCCTTCGAGTCCCACGTTGCCGACACGCTCCGCACGGGCTGCGGCCTGAGCGAGCGGGACGTCGTCGAGCAGGTGGTCCGCCAGGGGCCGGAGCTGGTCAAGCAGTTGCAGCAGTGGGGCGCCGGCTTCGATCGCGTGGACGGCGAGATCGACACGACCCTCGAAGGCGGCCACTCGCACGCCCGCGTAATCCACGCGCACGGCGACGAGACCGGGCGGGCCATCGCGGAGGTGCTGATCGACAAGGTCAAGAGCAAGCCAAATATCCGAATTATCGAGAGCTTCTTCACGATCGACCTGCTCACCGACCGGGACAATCAATGCGTCGGCATCATCGGCCGCGACAGAGATCACAGCTTGCAGATCATCTGGGCGGCCAACACGATCCTCGCCACCGGCGGCGGCGGACAACTCTATCGCGAGACGACAAATCCCGCGGTTGCCACCGCCGATGGGCTGGCGATGGCCTACCGCGCCGGCGCGGTCCTGCGCGACCTGGAGTTCGTCCAGTTCCACCCGACGACGCTCTATGTCGCCGGCGCCTCCCGCGCGCTGATCACCGAGACCCTTCGCGGCGAGGGCGCCTACCTGCTCGACACCAAGGGCCGGCGGTTCATGAGGGATTACGACGAGGCCGGCGAGCTGGCGCCGCGCGACGTGGTCAGCCGGGCCATCCTCGCCCAGATGCGAAAGACCGACGCCACCCACGTATACCTCGACATCCGCCACCTGGACAAAGGGTACTTCGCCCGGCGATTCCCGCTCATCAGCGACTTGTGCGAGAGCTTCGACATCGACGTGAGCCACGATCTGATCCCGGTCCGCCCGAGCGCCCACTACATGGTCGGCGGCGTCAGAACCGACGGCTCGGCCAGAACGAATATCGAGAACCTCTACGCGTGCGGCGAAGTCGCCTCAACGGGTCTGCACGGGGCGAACCGCCTTGGGAGCAATTCGCTGCTCGAAGGGCTTGTGTTCGGCAAGATCGCCGGCCGGGCTGTGGCCGGGCGAAACGGAACGGACGTGACGTGCCTCACGCACCCGGCAATCAAGTACGGCATCCCCGACTCGGACCGCAGTCGGCTGGATACCAACGACGTGCGCAACTCGCTTCGGTCGCTGATGTGGCGCAACGTGGGCATCACGCGAAAGGCGCAGCCGCTGGTCGAAGCCCAGGAGATCATCCGGTTCTGGCATCGTTACGTGATGGACAAAGTGCTCGATGCACCGGAAGGCTGGGAATGCCAGAACATGCTGACCGTCTCGCTGATGATGGCCCACGCGGCGGAGCTGCGGAAGGAAAGTCGCGGCGTGCACTACCGGATGGACGACGCCAAGACCGACGACGAGCGATTCCGAAAGCACATCGAGATCGTGCGCGGCCGGTAGGCGAGTTCGGGCGCAGTCATCCCTTCTGCAGCAAGGCCATGAGCCACACCGTGCTGGCATAGAAGGGATTGCAGCCAAGCACCCAGTCGAGCTGTCGCTGGGCGACGGCCCGAAGCCGGGGCTCGTCGAGAATCGTTGCAGCTCGGACCAGTCCGACGCCTGCATCGGCGCAGTGTAGGAGCCCAGGCAATCTCCGTCAAGCCGCGTGTCGACCAGGCGGCTATGGAACAGAGCATCGAAATACGCTACAATGACGGCACGCCCGTTCGTAAACCGTAACTGGTGAATCGCAAATCCCGAGGGTCGGTCGGGCGGTCGCCGGTCGCGAAAGCGGCTGGAGGAAAGTCCGAGCAGGGCAGGGCACGGTGGTGGCTAACGGCCACCGGGGGCAACCCCAGGGACAGTGCCACAGAAAACACACGGCCGATGGCCCTTCGGGGCTCAGGCAAAGGTGAAATGGTGCGGTAAGAGCGCACCGCGGCGGCGGCGACGTCGCCGGCAGGGAAAACCCCACCGCCTGCAAGACCAAGCAGCCGGTCAGCGAAAGGGGTTCCCCGAACGCCCAGATTCGCGTTTGGGGGCCCCGAGCCGCACTCGGCCCGGGTGCGAGCGGCCACGGTCGCTCGGCCGGCGGGTAGGTTGCTTCCCGCGTTGCGGGAGAGTCAGCCGGCAACGGCTGGTCCAGATAAATGATCGCCGGAACGCCCTCGTGGCGGGAACAGAACTCGGCTTACAGACCGGCCCTGGGATTTGCGATTTGCCATCGACGCATGGTGAGTCACCATGTATGATGGCCGCACAGCCGGCGCGTTGTGGCCGGCGACTGATTGCCAGCGACATACGGAGCACGGCCAGTGCTGCACGGAATTGACTACTTCGTTGTCATCGCCTACCTCCTTGGCATCATGACGTTGGGATTGTACTTCGCGCGATTCGTGCGCTCCGCCGACGATTTCTTCCTCTCCGGCAGGACACTGCCGTTCTGGGCGGTCGGCATGTCCATCGTCGCCACCGACATCAGTGCGATGGACTTCGTCGGCGTCTCGGGCCAGTCCTACCGCTTCGGGGTGGCCGTCGGCAACTTCGACTGGCTGGGCTCGATGCCGGCGATGCTTCTGGCGGCGTTCATCTTCATCCCCTATTTCTGGAAGGCCGGACTCTACACGATTCCGGAATACCTGGGTCGCCGCTACAACAACGGCGTCCGGGCCGTGGCGTCGCTGACCTGGATCGTCTTTTTCGCGCTGGATCTGGGCGTCCTGTTCTGGGCGGCGGCGGTCATGTTCAAGCCGCTGATGGGCTGGCCGCCGTGGTTCTCGATCATCGGGACGGCTGTCGTTGTCGGCCTCTACACCTTCTTCGGCGGCCTGACCGCCGTGGTGATGACCGATGCCGTGCAGATGGTCATCATGTTCGTGGGCGGGGCGACCGTCGCGGTCGTCGGGCTCTACCATGCCGGCGGCTGGAGCGGACTGACGGACAAGATCGCCGCGCTGGGCGAAGCCTACCAGAACCATTTCGAGCTGATCCTGCCCGCGGACACGAAGACGCCGTTTCCATGGACGGGGATTCTCTTCGGACTGACTCTCGTCATGTCCAACGCCTATATGATCGGCAATCAGGCCGTCGTGCAGCGCTGCCTGGCCACCAAGAGCGTCTGGCACGCCAAGGCGAGCATGGTCTGTGGCGCCTTTTTCAAGATGTTCATTCCGCTGCTCGTGATGTTCCCGGGCCTGATTGCAGTCGCGGCCTACCCCGGGATGGAGGACGGGGATCAGGCCTTTCCCACTCTGGTGAAGAACCTGTTGCCACCGGGGCTTCGCGGCCTGCTCTTCGCCGGCTTCCTCGCCGGTCTGATGTCCACCATCGATTCGATCCTGAATTCCACGGCGACCCTCTGGACCAAGGACATCTACGAGAGATACGTGAGGAAGGGCGCGAGCAGCCGTCACTACATGATCGTGGGACAGTCGGCGACCGTGCTCCTGCTCGTCTTCGGCGTCATCACCTCGCCGCTGAGCAAGCAGTTCCCTGGCATCTACGTCGCCATTCAGACGTTCCTGTCCTTCTTTCAGGGTCCTGCGTTCTCCGTCCTGCTGCTCGGCATGTTCTGGCGTCGCGCCACGCAGTGGGGCGGTCTGGTGGGACTTGTCGGAGGAATTAGCACCTCGGCGCTGCTGTACATCTTCAAGGGTCGCCTGTTCACCATTGAGGATCCCTTCCTGTATGTCTCGTGGTGGTCGTTCGTAGTGGGCGTGCTGCTCAACGTGGTGGTGAGCCTGGCGACGAGGCCGCACCCGGCCAGCCGGCTGGCCGGGCTGGTGTATGGGCTGCCAAAGGGCGCGGACGGGGGCTGCGAGGCGGCGGTATGTTGAATTTCGATTGGCTTAGCGGCGTTTCACCGGCGGCGGCGAAGTGGGTCTTCCTGACCCTTTTCATCGTCTCGGGTCTACTCGTGTGGATGATCCCCAAGGCCTCAATCCTTGAGGGGGTCGAAAACCCGCGGTGGTGGCACAACCTCAAGCTCTGGGCCGTCGGCGTGCTTGCGATCATCTTCACGATCTACTACGTCTTCTAACTGGGGCAATCATGGCTGACGCTCCGAACCGCGATGATGCACGAGCGCTGCACGAGGCACAGATCAACAATGCGCTCGGCACGTTCCTGGCGATCTTTGGCCTGCTCGTGCTCGTGTCCATCTTTTTCACGGATACAGGGATCGGCAAGTTGGCGAACCTTGGGGCCGGCGTCATCATCAGCGGGATTGGCGCTCTGATGATCTACAGGGCTCGTCGCCTTAGGAGATCGCAGTGATTCGTCACGTGCGTCTCAGCTCGTCGGCGTTGTCGTAGGCTTTCTGGATCGCTTCGAGAATCACGTCCATGTCGGCCTTCGTGCCCATCAGCGTGGTGAAGTGCATACACACGGATTGTTCACCATGGACCCGGTCACAGACCGGCAGCCGGAATCGACTCGGATCGATCCGTTTCCAGTGTCGTTCGGCGAGCTTGTAGCGCCAGGGCTTGGTATGGGGCGCGTAGAGCGAGCAAGCGTTGAGCGGCTGGTAGCTGGCCTCGACGCCGCGCCCGATCTCGGCGGCGAGCGCCTCGCGGAATCGCGTCACCGGGATACCTCTGAACTGCTCTCGGTTGTAGCGGAACGAGAAGTTGTAGAAGGCCTGAGCGGTCTCGCGATCATCCCGCCGCATCGGTTGCACGCCGGGCAGGTAGGAAAGCTGAGAGTTGAAGTACGCCGCGTTCTTCTCGCGGACTCTGTTGTCTCGCGGCAGCCGGCGCAGGGACTCCGTCAACAATGCAGCCTGGAATTCCGTGATCCGGAAGTTGCCCGACTGGATGAAGTTGCCCTCATCGCCATAGACGCCTGCGCCTTTGTCGGCCGCTCCTTCCTGCTCGGGCCGCCGGCCGCAATTGCGAAGGGCATCGAGCTTCTCCCAAAGCTCCGGGTCACTGGTGGTCAGAGCCCCACCCTCGCCGGCGGTCATGAGCTTGGAGAGCTGGAAGCTGAAGCTGCCGATGTCGCCGATGCTTCCGGCCTTCATGCCGTTCCATTCGCCGCCGTGCTTGTGGGCGCAGTCCTCGATGACGCGCAGGCCGTGACGTTCCGCGATTTGGAGGATCGCGTCCATGTCAGCCATGCAGCCGTACAGGTGGACGGGGATGATCGCTTTCGTCCGGGGGGTGATTGCGGCCTCCACCGCCGCCGGGTCGATGCACCACGTGTCCTCGGTGACATCGACGAGGATCGGAACCGCATTGATGTCCAGAGCGGCCGCCGCCGTTGCCTGCCAGGTCAGCCCCGGCACGATCACCTCGTCGCCGTATCCGATCCCGCACGCTTCCAGGGCCACTTGCAGCGTGACGGTCCCGTTCGCCAGCGCCAGCGCATACCGGCTGCCGACGTACTCGGCGAAGGCCTTGTCGAATCGCTTCTCCGCGGGCCCATTGTACGACCACACGCCGCTGCGCAGAACGCTAAGCAGGGCCTTCTCATCCCGCTGGTCCCAGACGGGCCATTTCGGCCATGGATTGCGCTTGACGTTTCGCACCGGCTTGCCGCCATTGATTGCCAGTCGGCTCATGATCGTGTCCCTTCTCTGATCAGTTCAGATGAATCACTCCGGCACCGTCTGGGTGCTGGATGCCATGCTTACGCCCTGCGTAAGCATGCCTTACGCGGCCCGAACATGTCTACGCAAGCGTAGACATGCCACCCGGCACCACGTTACCCGATGCGGCCTCATGTTTCAATCGCCATCGGTCATCGGTGCGCGGTGCAGCCAGACGGCTCGGGTGGCAGCGGCAAGGCCGAATGGCTTGCCGATGGCGAATAGGGCCAACCATCGGCAAGCTGGCGCTTGCCGCTGCCACCCATCTTCGGCGGCTTCTCATCACGGGTGACGGTCGTCGTTGCATCACACGCGCGAATCCTATAGCATCTCGGGCATGGATGAGCACCGACGAGAGCTTTCACAGGGATGGCAGATTCGCGCGTGTGATGAGGTCGGTGTCCCCGGCGAACGGGTATCTGCACCTGGCTTTGATGCGCGTGACTGGGTTCCGGCGGCCGTTCCCGGTACGGTCCTGGCGGCGCTGGTCGCCGCCGGCAAATACGAAGACCCCTACTTCGGGATGAACTTGAAGCAGATCCCGCGAGAGCCCTTTGAGCGGCGGTGGTGGTCCCGCACGGAATTCGAGCTGTCGGGGGCGCAGGCAGAGCAGACCACCCTTCTGGAACTCGACGGAGTCAACTACGCCGCCAATATCTGGCTCAACGGCCGGCAGATCGCCGCGGCCCACCAGGTGAACGGCGCGTTCCGCCGGTTCCAGTACGATGTGTCCGACGTGGTCACGTCGTCTTTGAACGTCCTTGCGGTGGAAGTGATTCCTCCGCGGCCGGGCGATTTCACCATCGGGTTTGTAGACTGGAACCCGCCGGCGCCGGATCGCAATATGGGCCTCTTCCGCCCGGTCCGGCTGCGCTTCTGTGATGCGGTATCCATTGAGAATCCGTTTGTGCAGACTCGCCTGAATCTTGCCACGCTGGCCGAGGCATACCTGACAATCACTGCCAATGTAGTGAATCACACGGATCGGGACGTCGCCGGCACTCTGGAGGGTCGCATTGAGGGAATCCATTTCGCCCGCGAGGTACACCTGCGGCCGCGTGAGAGAAAGACCGTGACTCTCACGGCGGATGAATACTCGCAACTACATATCGCCAATCCCCGCCTGTGGTGGCCGCACGATCTGGGCTCGCCTGAGCTATACCCGCTGGAGCTGAGGTTCGTCGCTGAATCTCAGATTTCAGATTTCAGATCTCTTTGCTTCGGCATCCGCGAGGTCGCGGACTACTGGACGCCGGAAGGCCATCGGGGTTTCAAGGTCAACGGCCGGCAGGTGCTCATCAAGGGTGCGGGATGGACGGACGATCTACTGCTGGCGGATACGCGCCAGACCATCGATGCGGAGCTGCGCTACGTGCGCCACATGAACCTCAACTGCATCCGCTGCGAGAACATCTGGGGCAAGGACTCGACGCTCTACGATCTGTGCGACGAGTACGGCCTCCTCGTGATGGTCGGCTGGAGCTGTCAGTGGGAGCACGAGCAGTATCTCGGCAAGCCCGTCGACGAGCGCTACGGCGGGGTCGTCTCGCCCGAGGATATCGAGCTGGTGAGCCGGTCCTGGCTCGACCAGCTCCTGTGGCTGCGTCATCATCCGAGCATCTGCGTCTGGGCGGTAGCAAGTGACAAGACCTGCGCGCCCGATCTGGAGAAGCGCTACATCGAGATCTTTCGCGAGTACGACCCCACTCGTCCGCACCTGGCCTCGACCGGGGGCATGGGCAGCGAGCAGGCGATTGTGACAAAGGAGCGGATCGTCAGCGAGATCAGCGGCTGCTCCGGCATGAAGATGCTCGGGCCATACGAATACACGCCGCCGATCTACTGGTACACGGACACACGCCGCGGCGGCGCGTACGGCTTCAATACGGAGACTTCGCCCGGTGCGGTCGTGCCCACACTGGAGAGCCTGAAGAAGATGCTGCCACCCGAGCACCTGTGGCCCGTTGACGAGTACTGGCGCTTCCATTGCGGCCTGAACGAGTTCACCACGCTGGACCAATACGAGAAGGCGGTGACAAGGCGTTACGGCGGCGCGAGGACGGTCGAGGAATTCTCACGCAAAGCACAGGCACTCAATTACGAGCTGATGCGTCCGATGTTCGAGGCCTTCCGCGTCCATCGCGGCCGGGCCACCGGCGTCATCCAGTGGATGCTCAACGCCGCCTGGCCCAAGATGTGGTGGCAGCTCTATGACTGGTACCTCATGCCCACCGGCGCATTCTACGGAGCGAAGAAGGCCTGCCAGCCGCTGCAACTGATCTACAACTACGGCGACCACGGCATCTATCTGGTGAACGATTCGCGCGTAGGGTGTGCCATGCACACCGCTCCCAATGAGGATCACGCGCGAAGGAATCGGCCGATGGAGAAGGTGTGCACGGCACACCCTGCGAGTCTCACGGCCGACATCCGCGTTTATGACGTCGAGTCGCGGTTGTTCTTCGCCGAGCACATACCTGTTTCGCTGGCAGGCAACGCTGTAGAGACGCAATATCTTGCGTCTCTACCCTCTCGATTCGGGAACATCACCGCAACCTACTTCCTGAGCCTTCGACTGCTCGACGCGGCGGGTATGTCGATTGCCGACAATCTCTACTGGCTGTCCACGAAGCCCGATGTCCTGGACTACAGCGCGAAGGTCACGCCCTGGGAGTACTACACGCCGAGCAAAGGCTACGCCGATCTGACCGGGCTCGATTCGCTGCCGCCCGCGCAGGTGGATGTCGTGCATCGTCTTGAGACCGCCGGCCCTGAGAGCACGATGACAGTCGAGCTGGCCAACCGCAGCGACAAGATCGCGTTCCTCATCGAGCTGCTGCTGACCGATGAGCAGACCGGCGAGCCCATCGTCCCGATCTTCTGGCAGGACAACTACGTGACCCTCCTGCCGAGCGAGACGAGGGCTGTGTCAGGCATGTTCACCTCGACGGGACATGAGCCGGCTCTGGCGGTCCGAGGCTGGAACCTCATCGGATGACGCCGAGGTGGCGGCCGAGCCAGTAGGGCAGGAGGTAGATGTCGGGAGCGAACTCTTCGCGGCCGCCGTTGCCGCCGTCGAGGTCGAAGGCGTTGCCGTTGTGCTTGCTCATCGGCCGCTCGTCGGGCGGCAAAACGACTCTGGTCGTTTGCTGGCGGAAGTTGGGTCCCAGGAACTCCAGGTCCTTGCGGCGGCTGTTGTGAACCGTCCAACTGATTGTGTCGAGCGGGAATTCCTTCAGGGTCCAGATGGATTCTTCGAGGTCGAATTCCCTGGCGCCGGTGTCGGCATAGATAAAGTCCCACAACGGATTCTTCTCCGGCCGCTCGATTTCCCAGTGCTCCTTGATCGCTCCCCGGTACTTCTCGCGCAGCTCGTCCGTGAATGCGTAGCGGTACAGGTTCCAGTACGTCAGGAACGCCAGCTCGTCGTCGCTGTGGTTCCACTCCGTGGTCAGATCGATGCCAGGCACCCGACTAAGCTCCTTGATTGGGATCATGATGTTGTCGAGGTAGCCGTACTTGTCGAATAGCTCGAAGGCCTTCTGCTTGTAGAGATCCTTGCCGGTGAAGTGGTTTGCCGCCTGGAGGAAGGAGATGATCTCGGCGGAGTTGAGCCGCCGGTCGCCCACCTGGCGGGGGAACTGGTTCACATACTCCGGGTTCCACCGGCCCCACTGCGTGGGCTTGCCGTCATAATCGACAAGATACCAGTCGTTGCGCACGATGTGGGCCATGATCGCGTCCATGAGCGCAACGGCCCGATCCCGCCACACCTTGTCCGGAACGATCTCCGCGAAGATCGTATAGGCGAAGAAGTGTCCGACGATCTCGTCGCTGCTGGTCGTCGCCTTCCAGACCCAGCGTTTGTCCTGGGCCGGTTGCCAACGCGACTTGTCGGACACCTGGTACCCGGCGCGCTCGAACGACCGCGCCGGGAAGCCTTCCATCGGCGTGATCTCGCTGAGCCGCTCCATCGCCTCGAACGATTCGTAGCAGTTGTGCAGCGCCTCATCCGACTTCGTGACCGCATACCGGAACAGCTCGCCGGCCAGATACATCGCCGTCCACAGGCCGTCGTTGTCCGTATCGATCAGCGAGGCCGTCGAGAGATCGCCCGGCTCGCTCATCACCAGCGCACTGTTGAAGCCGTAGCGGATGTGACGCTGACGCATGATCCTGTCGAAGTGCGTGGCCTTCTCCGCCAGCGTCATTTCCTTGAAGCGAATGATGTTGAGCCCCTTGCGGGTAAGGACCAGCACGGCATCGTCTGGTCCCGGTTGGATATCGACAACATCGTCATCCACGAGCCATCGCCGCGACGCGTAATAGTCAATTCGCCCATCGGGATGCAACGCAACGGCGCCATCGGGTGTTCCGAACCAGGTCCGTTTGCCTATCACTCTGGTGCAGCGGATATCCGTGGAGGGCAATCTGCGTTCTGATGCGGCGATAGGCTTGAGAGAATTCGCGTCCCGCCGCTCGTCTTCTGATGCCGGGTTCGGCACGTGGAGCTTGCCGGCCCCCGCATTGCTCAGAATGAACTCGTCGGTCACGTAGACAAATTGCCCGTCCTGCGTCTCGATATCAACGATGTGCATATCCGCCAGCGGCCGATGAAGGCGCTCCGGCACAAGCCGGCCCTCGTGAACCTGGAGCAGGCCCTTATCCGAGAGCACGCAGATGCGGCCGTTGCGATCCGCGCGGACCTTCCGCAGCTCCGCATTGCCGACGCTTGGTGCCAGCGGCACCTTCTCACTGAAGTCCTGGACAAAGGGACGATCCACGTACGTCTGTTGTGCCGCTTCCACGTGCGTGCAGAGACAGCACACGCTCCACAACCACAGCATCCATCTCATGCTTGGCCTTCCATCCATTTCTATCTTACCTTCGGACTTCGTAGTAATAGGTTGCGTAGCGGCCGTCGATCCGGAACGTGTCGCCGGTCCGCTCGACCTGCCGGTCGGTCGGCACGCCGTAGATATCGACGACCTTCACGGTTGCCGCCGGACTGCCTTTGAGCGTGATTGTCGCCTGGACCGGCTCCAGCAGCAGAGGCGGTCCACCGGTCTCCAGCAGTCGCGTGCCGTCTTCACTGTACACGGTGCCAAGCTGCTTGTCCCTGGCCAAGGCCGTGATCAGAATGTGGTTCGACTCGATCAGCGGCCGGTTGTCCAGCGGCGTGAACAACAGCGAGATGAACGGCGTCGCAATGTCTTTGATCGTCACGCCCGGCAGATCGTATGCTCCACCGGCCGCAAAGCCGATCACGCCTTGCGTCTTGTCACTGTGGACCGTCACGACCTTGCGCGCGTAGTCCCAGGTGAGCTGGCCGGTGCTGCTCTGAACGACCTGCGAGCGACCGTCGATCCAGGTGCTCAGTGCGGCCAGATGCGACGGCGGCTGGCTGTCGGCGACCTTGAGCGTCACTCGCCCGGCGGCGAGCGCCTCGACGGGTGTGTCGCCATGCGAGAGCAGCTCGTTCTCATCCTGGCCGGTGCGGCCGGACGTTTGATTCAGTGCGTCCACGCCTGCGAAGATCGCGCCGGTGGACAATCGCCTCGCGGATACGATCTGCCCCTCGGCAAAGTGGCCATTGTAGATCGCGAAAGCGAGAGCGGGGAACTGGCCGATGTAGTGGGGCGTCTCCGTCACGTAAGAACTCATGCCGGGCCAGCCGTTGCCCATGTAGCTGCGCGAGCCGGCGAAGTGGTACGACGCGTCCCAGCCCTGCAAGCCCAGGCCGTAGCAGGCCATCAGCGGCGCGATCTCCGCCTTCCACTGGTTCGGCGGTTTCTGCGTCCATTCGGTCATGATGAACGGCTTATCCTCGACCTGCCACAGGCCGCTCGACAGGATGCCGCGTCCGGGTTTGTCCAAGTGCGTCTCGTTGTCCACGGCGCCGGTGGTGATGCCATGCCCGCCGGCCCCGCCGCCGCAGTAATTGTGACGATCGATCGCGCCCATGGCGTCGTCGGTCCAGAGGTTCGCCGCAGAGGCGGCCGGCCCGCCGGCGTTCCAGGCGGTGCTTACCGTCACCGCTTTGTAGCCCAGGTCGCGCAGTCGTTGCTGGTAGGTCTCGTACGTCTGCCGTTGCATCTCGGCCAGGAATCGGATGAAGTCGCCCATCCGTTGCTTTTCCGTGCTCTTATTCCATCGGGGCCCGTCTTTCTCCATCTCCCAGGCCGCGTAGATGTACATGTTCGTCTCATCGACGGAGTCGGGCCGGCTCCGTAGCGAGCCATCGCCGTTGTAGGTGGATTTGGTCCGCCGTCCGGTGCCCCAGGCCCTGCTCAACAACGGGTCGTTGCCGTACTTGGCCTTGACCCACTGCTGCCACAGGAGCTTGAGCCTCGCCCCGTGGTTCGGGTAGGACTTGCCTGTGACGAAGCTGTCGCCCAGCGGATTGTGGAAGAACACGCTGTCCTCGTTTCGCGCCTCGACGATCGTGAGGGCCGGATCGTCCTTGTAGGCCAGAGCGGTGTACGGATTGACGTGGCTGAGCAGCAGGCTCGCGTACTGCCACTGCGAATCCTGATACTCCTGGATGAAGGTGGCCAGGCCGTACGTATCCTTGCCCGCCCCCTGGTTGGGCAACTCGTTATACAGGGCCGGGTCAATTCCCTGATCCGGCAGGACCACGTGATGATAGAAGATCGACCAGGTCATGTAGATGCCGTTGGCCTTGAGGATGCTGAACCACCGGTCGAGCTTGTCGAGCTTCGCGGCGTCGAAGTGCCGGCCGCTCGCATCTTGAATCGGCGAGCCCAGCACGCTCTCCACCGGATGCTGGCGGACCATGTTGATCCCGTGCTTGGCGTAGAACCTCGCCTGTCGCTCCTGGGCCTCGGGCGTGTCCGTCATGGAGGCGTCGATGCCCCAGAACCTGATGGGCGTGCCGTCCTCGAAAGCGAAGTCCTTGCCTCGCGACACCAGAACGCCGTGACTGCCCGCGGGCTTCTCGACCAGATTGCTCATGTCGATGATGGAGTCCGTAGAGAACGGGTCGGGTCCGGCCATCAGGGTGAACCAGTCACCCGGTCCCGACGCAGGCACGTTGGGATCGGGTGGGATGACGCCGGCCGGCGCCCAGGGGAAGTGGACCAGCGCGATCACGTCGATGCCGCCGTGGTTCTCCGCGTCACCCTCGCGCCGTGAGAGGCTCACCTCCAATTCGTACGACCCGCGAGCAAGCTCCAGCGCGCCGCCGTAGCACCAGGCGATGAATCGAATGTCGATGCCGGGCTCGACGAGGTCGATCATCTGGTCCTTCGCCTCGGAGGCGTTGAGGGCTTTCCACGGCGTCCAGGTACCCCTGGCTGGCCGGCAGCGATAGCTGTAGTTCCCGCCGCCGTTGCTGTTGCTGAACGGATTGAGCCGAATCCACCACGAGTACGCCCCACCCTCGGCAAGAGTGAACGGATACGTGGCCGAGGCTCGCTCCGAGGAGCCCTTGCCTGTGTAGTGTGCGACCCAGTTGCCGCTGGTGCCGCCCGGCGTGCCGGGCGAGAGCAGGTCCTTCTTGATATTCGTATTCTGATACCACCCGTGCCGGTTGAACGACGTGCTCGCGCAATTCTCGCCTTCGATCCAGATCGCCTCTCTGGCATGGACGGCATGTGACAACACGACCAGCAGAAGGAGCCCGCTGAGCGCATTTCTGGTTCTTGTTCTTTGACTCCCGGCGTAGCTGACTGGCATGTCTCCTCCACCCCAATAGACGTATCTGTTCATGAGTTCTTCGTGTGATGTACGGATTCTACAGCCATTTCCATCGACGCGGTCAGTATACCAGATTCGAGCCCGAACGCCCATACAGTCTTTGGCGGCTTGACTGTTCGGACCGTCGGCGGCAAAATGGGTTTGTCGCTCGTGTTGAGGATCGGAGATGGCGCAGTTGGAACCCATGTTGTGTCCGCGGTGCTGCAAGCCGCTCAACCTGGAGAAGCACGTCCAGGGCGGCCTGTGGCGATGCCCCCAGTGCCACGGGGTCGCGGCCAATCTTGCGGTCCTTCGCCGGCACCTGGAGGAGGAGGTTGCCCGTGACTTCTGGCTCAAGGCCGGACAAGCGAGCGTGCCCTCCAAGAGACACTGCCCGTCGTGCTCCAAGCCCCTGAGAGAATTCGTCGCCTATCACGAGAAGCAGTCGTTGCACCTGGACCTGTGCCGGCCGTGCCAGTTGATGTGGTTCGACCGCGGCGAGCTGGAAGTCTTCCCCAAACCCCAAAGGAGGGAGCAACCGTCGGAGGTCGATCGGCAGCTCGCCATGGCGCAATTCCAAGCTGAATTTGCGACCAAAGAGAACGCGAGCAAATTCGCCTACTACGTGGAGGTAGGTCTCACCGTGATCATAGCCCTCCTCCGCCTGTTCCGTTAGCCCGTACGTGACATCGCCCGGGGAGCAGCCCATCTGTGGCCTTCTACGGCAAGGGAACCAACCAGTATGGCCAGAACGAGTTGTCCAGTTCGATGAACGCGGCACGATCACGTACGGTGAACGAAGCCGATGTGTCGCCGCCCATCACACCGTGGTTGGTGACGTATACCATGTACGTTCCCGGTTCAAAGGTGCCCAGAGATCGGGTGATTTCATAGTTCTTCAAGACCCAGGGGTTCGGCGGCAGCGCACCACGGATCCATATAGATGTCCACGAAGATGTCGCGACCCTCCGTGCGGACCTCCAGACGGTCTACAACGTGAGTGGCGACCTGCTTCCAGCCCGTGATCGTCATGACCACCTCATCCTGAGGGGTGGGCATCGACGGTGTAAATGAGATATCCACCGGTGTCGTCACGTGGATCGTCGCGGGTAGTGTCAGGGTTGCTTGAGGGAGCTCCGGCAAACTGAAGACTGGCGACGGTGGAGCTCAGTCGACTCCCTGGTTTGATGTCAGGGATTACCTCCCTGTTTCACAAAGCCGGACATCGTCGAAGTACACGACATTGTCTGATCCATCCGAGTAGTTGCAGGACATGACGCCCCACAGGTCCAGCACGACATGTCCGTATCTGTCGGTGTCGAATTCCTTGGGACGGATTGCGACATTCTCGACGACGAGATTGCCATTCATCCAAAGGTCGGCCTTCTGGTTGACGAAATCGAGATCCGCACGCACAGTACACCATGTGCCTGGCGTATACTCACCCACGTGCGTGCCGTCGAGACCCACGAACTGCACTTCCCCGGTGTCCCCCGAGACCCAGAAGTAGTTCCAAACGGGCCCCTCGTTGTTGACACCTTTCATGAAGCCCGCGAGGGCGCTGTGACCGTACGTTGGATCGACACGGATGGACACCTCATACATCAGCCTGTCGGGGATTAGGTCCAGGTACAGGTAGTCCATACGAGCCCAATTCCCGTAGCTGTCGAGGCAGAAAGACCTGGTCCCGCTGCGAGCACAAACGTCCGTCACTGCACCTGCTCGCGTTCCCTTGCCATCGAACAACACCTTCCACCCGTTCTCGCGTGGGTAGTCTCCGACCTCGATGTTCTCGAAACCATCCTGAAACGGCAACGACACGGGAGACGGTGGCGGCGGCGGCGACCAGGGAATCCCTGGAGGATCCGTCCCTGGCAATTGTATAATCCCCGTTGCCTGGGGCTGGGGCAACAAGTTGCCCACGATGGACGGACCAGGATCGGGTACGTTGAATATCGGCCACGTGTCACCGCTCGTTGGGATGTGATCGGCGACTTGCTTCAAGCCTGCAATCCTCCTGGCCACCTCGTCCTGAAGGTCGAGCATCGGCAGTTTGGATGAAGTATCCACCGGTGTCATCGCGGGCGTCGTGGCGGGTCGTGTTGGGGTTGCTCGAACGAGATCCAACAGATTACGGATTGCTGGCGCAATCTCAGCCTGATCGTCGCCGCGATAAGGCCCGCATGTGAGTGTGGGACCCGGCTCGTCGGGCACGTAGTAGTAGTCGCCGAACGACGGGTCGCGCTCCCAGTGGCCCGGCGGGAGCGGGGGCGGGAACAGAACTCCCCCGGCTGACGTGCCGGCCCACAGAATGATCGACAACAGCAGTGTGCACGTTCTCATCGTTTACCTCCTTGCCTATTCACGTTCCTTCTTGTTGCGGGGTGCTCCACTGCTCGTCAGGGCTGCATCCGCGCCGGCGCAGGAGCCGGTATCCGCCCCTGTCGTGACGTTAGAGACTCAGCGCGAGTTCCAGTGTGTCCACGGAACACCCCCCACACCGTGATGCTGTCCCCCGCACAGATGGCTGAAAACAATGCGCCTATGGATACTGGCTATAACGCATCTTCCAGCGTTTGTCAAGAAAAAAGATGGGCGATTTCCTCTTTTCAGTGGGTCATCGCGTACAGGATGATGTTGATGCCCCACTGGATGGTTTTTCGGTAGCCGTCGAGGCCCCATTCGATGCCGTGACTGTCGCACCAGCCGCAGTGCAGGTCGGTGGAGCTGAGGAAGACCGCCAGGCGGTCGCCGAGGAACAGACCGCGCGGGCCGTGGTTCTGGCCGTGCGTCTGGCGCATGGTACGGTACGGGCGACGACGGATGTACTCCAGCGTCGGCAAGCCCACCTCGCGCAGGTCGTAGATGTTGTGACAGATCTCGTGCTCGCGCGGGATCTGACGCACGGAGCCTTTGCCGAAGAGGTTCTCCAGCAGCTCGTAGGAGCTGCGATAGAAGAAATCGCCGCCGTCGCTGACGACGCAATCGTCCATGAGCAGGAAGCCGCCGGCCTTGAGATAGTCTTGCAGGTTCTGCTTCTGCTCGTCGGTGAGCACGTAGCCGTTCTCGCCGGTCATGAAGAGGAAGGGGTACTCGCGTAATCGCTGCGGATCGTCAAATGTGACGACGGCGTTGAGCTGGCCCGGTCCGGCGTATTGCGGGTCCCAGTCGCCGAAGAAGCTCAGCTCGACCGGCTTGACCTTGCAGCGGACCGCGGCCGACAGCTCGCGCAGGAGATTGGCGTCGCCGCCCGGCCGGACGTTCCAGATGTCGGGACCTTTGGCGTAGCCGGGCATGCCCTGCTCCTTGAACTGCACACGGGCGAGCACGAAGTCGTAGTCGTCGTACGTCGCCGGCGAAGCGGTATAAGAGGGCTGGGCGGCATCGGGCACGGACGGGGGTCGCTGCGGCGGGAAGCCGAACGGCGGCATGGAGGGCTGCCTGCCGCGCATCCTCGCTTGCATGTCCCGCATGAGCGACTCGAACCGCGCCCTGGGGTCCACACGTCGCGTCGCGCCGGGCGCTGCACCTGTGTTGGCACAGGCATACTGTTGTCCTATGCCAAGGGTCACTCCCGCGGCCAGTTTCAGGAAGTCTCTCCGGTGCATGTCAGGGCCCCTCCGTCAAGACGAATGTGGAGGCTTTGGCGCCGTCGCCCCCTTCCGTCTGGTGTTTCCACGGACGTTCACTCGGTGCGCCGTCACCGTCGTCGTCGAGGCAGGGGGTCTCTGTGGGCAGGAGGCCGTTTTGTCGATACCATTGCTCTATTTCTTTGGCAGCAGCCGTGAAGGCCTCCAGGAGAGAGACCCGGCCGTCGTTGTCCACATCGGTCTGCGCCTGGGCCAGCGAGTGAACGAAGTGCGCGCTGAAGCGCGTGCCATACGCCTGCGTGGCGGTCGAGGCGCAGACGACGATCCTGTTCCCGGCGGCCAGGGCTTTGGCCGCCAGCGCCGCGCAGGGACAATCGAGCACGACGAGTTGTGTGCCTGCCTTGATGGTGCTGAGCCGGTCTGCCAGCTCCTTTTGCGTCATGTCCGGCCCGGGCAGATTGAATCTCAGCTCA
This sequence comes from Sedimentisphaerales bacterium, assembly GCA_016928975.1. Next base: position 47,759 of record JAFGJR010000300.1, read on the forward strand.
CCGCCGACGGCATTGGCCTGGCCGATGTAGTAGAAAATGAACCTGTCCTCGGGCCGGACAACGGGTGCGAGCGTTTCAATCGTCTGGGCGACTTGCGAGGCCGTCGATGGAACGGCAGAGTCAGCCGCGAGAATCGTCAGCCTCTGCGGATCGACGCGCATATGTCTGAGCAGGTACTCTCGCAGGCCGGCCACCGCCCGTGTCCTGAGCGCTTGATCGTTCGGGTCCTTGCTGATCCCGCTGACGATCACGACGGTTGCCGATGGCTGGCTGACGCTCTGTGCCGCGCCCTGTGGGCCCGCGGCGCAGATACCGCAGGACAGCAGCAGGAAAAACGAAGTCAGTTGTGGATCTCTGTTAGCCATTATACGAGTCCTATGGATCGCCGCAGAAACCACTTGGCGGACAACAACAGACACAGCAGCAGCAGCAGGGGCCATTGCGGCCAGGCACTGGTGACTTTCTCTGTGGTCCCGATCTGCCGGGTGGCCGCGAAGGTCTGGGCGACCTGACTGTCGATATCGTCAACGTGTACGTACCGGGCGTCGATTTGGCGGGCGAGGGCTTTGAGGAATGGCTCGTCCAGGTCGGTCTCGGACATTTCGTCCTGGATGGGCGGGAGGTTGGCGGCGATGGTCCTCTCGCCGAGGAATGTGCCGTTGGACTGGGCCTGAGCGGTGGCGACAACGGACTCAGCCGGCCCCACGTCCAGCTCGGCCGTGTAGCGTCCCCCGCCCGCCGGTTCCATGGTCATAACCTGGTTGCCGAGGGTCAACAGGACGCTTGCCTCGCTGACCGGCTGAAAATCTCTGTCGGTGACATAAGCGACGAACGCCGCGCGCTTTGGGTCTGCCGTCGCTCGTTCGACGAACAGATCGACGCCGGTCCCGGCGGAGGGCACCGCCCCAAGGTACGCGATCAGGCCGCAGATCAGGTCGCCGAGCAGGCCGCCTTGCTGATCCTCGCGATAGAGCGTGAACAGCTTGGCGGCGTTGAGCAGGCAGAGGCGGCCCCGGCCAAGGCGATGCACCGAGAGGATCGGCGCGTCTCCCACGGTGGCCAGCGTCGTGGCCGCGGGTTTGGTCCTTGCGATGTTGTAGTACGGCGAGAGAGCCTGGCCCGGATTCGTCAGATGCGCAGCGTTGAAGACCCCGGTGATCTGAGCTTCAAGCGACAACTGGATCGCGTCCGGGCCGGGAGGCTGGAATCGTGGATTCGCGGCATCCAGAATCACCGGCAGTAGAGCGTCCGCCTGCTCGTCCTGCCAGACAACCAGCGAGGTCACCGCCGGGCCCGGCAAGAGCACGAGCCCGCCGCCGCGATCGGCGACGAAGCGGTACAACACTTCCCGCTGCACCGGTGTGAATCGCTCCCACTCACATGGGCCGAGGATGACCACGTCGAAGTCTTGGAGCTCTTCCCTGTCGTCGGGGAAGTGTCCGGGCGCCAGGCCGACCGAGGCGCGCTGCGAAAGAACCGGGTCGCGGATGACGTCCAGTCTCAGGTCCAGCTCCACCCGCTTGTCCCAGGCGAGCGCCTGGCGGATCTTCGCGACATCGAAGCTCGCCTGCTGGGAGTACAGAAGGACCCGCGATATCTGCTTTTGTGTCACCTCGACGGCGGCGCTGCGAGTGTTATTGGCGACATTCGTGTCGTTCCTGTGGGGCGCGACCCGGGCGGTGAGAACGTGCGTGCCGAGCTGCTGAGCGGGGACCTTGAATTCAAGCATGGTCTCATTGGCGGCCGGCCGGGCGCCCGCGCGCTTCGACTGGTCCCGGACGATCTGACGTGAGTCGATGATCTGGCCGTCATAGAGCAGCTCGAGGGTGAACGGCTCATCGGCCCACTTCGCTCCGGCGACTGCGACCACGACAGGATACATGGTGTCGATCCAGGCTCGGGCGGGGGCGGAGATCGACTTGATCGCGATATCCGCCCCCGGTGTCCTGGAGCCGACGCCCACGAGGAGCAGCGGAGTGCCCTTTTCCAGCGGAGGCACGTAGCTGCGGATGTCTCGATCGTCGGCTCGGCCGTCCGTGAAGATCACGGCGCCGGCAGCAGGCCCTCCTTCGTCCTGGGCGTGGCGAGACAGCAGCGAGATCGCGGTGTGCACGTTGGTTTCGCAGCCCCAGCGGTGCAGCGACTGGGGCGAGCCGCAATGATACGCGTGGCGGTCGAACCCGTAGAGCCGGTATTCGGGACCCGTGGGATCGTCAGGACGGAAAGAGGCGGTGAATCTCGCCACGGCTTTGTCGAGGCGGGCGAGCTTCTGCTCATCGGCGATGGACATGCTTTCGCTCGTATCGAACAGCGTCAGGACGGAGTTGCGTTGAAAGACCTTGCTCGTTTGCAGCGTGGAAGGGTCCCAGGTTATGACAAACAGGAGGACGATCACGGCGTATTGCAGCAGCATCAGCAGCCGGCGGCAACGTCGTCGCTGCGGCGTTCGGGCCTCGGCCGAGTGAAATGCGGCGACCGTCAGCACGGCCAGCGCCACGGCGGCAGTCGCAACAACGAGATGTCCCGGATAGTCTACGAGCGTCATCTTTCCGAACCGGGCGGCTGGAATCTCGCCGCCTTCTCAAAGAACTCCTTTTCGGCCTGGAAGAACTCCGCATCGGATGGCGGCTCTGCGAACGGCTGCAATTCCTTCTGCCTCGCCTCGATTGCCATCGACCAGAATTCCCGCGCGAGCATACGTGCCGTCTCCGCCGGTGTCGTGGGCGCACCCCTCGTGTAGACCAGGCCTCCACCGGACCCGGCACTGTCGGAGACGGTAGACCACTGCGGATCGGCCCTGCTCTGGAGCAGACGTTTGGCTGCTTCAAGCCGCTCGAGCATTCGTTGGCGGTCCGTGGGACTGAGGGACTCATCAAGGGCATCCGCGTCCTGCGCGAGCTGCTCCGCCAGTTCCCGGGCCTGCTCGGCGGCATTAGGCTGCTTGCCGGAAAGGCCTTCCCTGATGGCTTGCGCTGCCTCGCTCAGCTCACGGCCGGCCGCCTCGGCCAACCCGGACAACCCGGCTTCGCTTTGCGCCGAGCCTGACTGATACCGTGCGTCCGTGAGTTGGTCCTGCGACTCCTCCATTTGCTCGATCGCCTGGGCCACATGCTTCTGCGCCTCGGTTCGTGCACGACCCTGGGTGGTCATCTCCATCGCAGGCAACCGTTGAAGCTCGGCGTATACCTGCAACGCTTGCTCGCGGGCGGCTTTCTGCCGGGCCTCCAGCATGCGCCATCGTGCATCCATGCCGGCGGAAGACTGCCCCTCGCCCTGCGAGCCCCCGGACTGCTCTTCGCGTGCCTGGCCTTTCTGTGCGCCGCCTGAGGGATCGCCGGGCAGCGACTGTGCTTGTGTGGTGCGTGTGTCACCCACCTGGCTGCTCTGCGAGATCTCCGCACTTCCAGGCGAGGGACCCTGCCGATCCGTCGGTGCACCGCCTTCCTTCGCTTGCGCCGGTTCGGACCCGGATGAGTCTCTGGCCGAACCTTGCGGCGGACTCTGGGTTGTGCCGGGGGAAGACTGCTCGCTGCTGGAACGTGAGGAGGAAGCGTGACCCGACTGGCCACCGGGCGTTGCCTGTTCTTGCTGTATCGCCTTGCCGACATCGCAGCTCAGAGATTTCTGCCGGCGGGCGAGCGATTCGATCTTGCGCTGCAACTGTTCGAGCTGGTTCTCGATGCGCTCCTTGTTCGCCTGGGAATCCTGGGGCTCCTCCTGGAGCTTGACACGCTCGGGCTTGTCCTCGGGGACACTCTGTCCGCTCTGCGGCGGCTTCCATTTCAAGTGCAACTCATCGACAAATTGCCGCAGCAGGCGATAGGCGTCCCGGACGGGCGGCAACGCGGCGCCAGCGTCACGGCGGCTGAGCTTGTCGCGGGCGTCGTCATAACGCTCTCCGATCTTGCGGAGCGATGCTTTGTCTGCTTCATCGAAAGCGTTGTCCGGATCGTCGCGAATATCAGCAAGTTGCCTGGCGCAGTATTCCGCGTCGCTGTGAAGCGCATCGAATCGCGAGGCGCTGTCCCCGGCGGGCCGTGGCTCGTTGCCCATCGCCCAGGTCTTTTTGAGAAGGGCCCGCGTGTACTCGAGGATCGTGATGAGGTCTTCAGGGACCGGTCCCGGCTGGGAGCTCGACTGGCCGCCGGGTTGCGGATGCCAGTACTGCCGATACGGCCGAATCTCAATGAAATACACTTCGCTGCAATGGTTGGCGTCCGAGGCACCTTGCCCGGTGTCGATGTCCGTTGCCCGCGCGTAGAACAGGAGGCTGTCGCCGACTTGCAGGTCGTACTGCTCCAATTCGAGAGTGCGCGTCAGCGTGGCGCTCTTTGCGCCGTCGGCTACCTTCCAGTGGATCAGCATCGGCCCGCGGCCGGGCAGCTCGAAATAGAGCTGCGCCGCGTCGAGGCCGAAGTCGTCAGTGACCTCAAACGTGATCGGAATGCTCGCGACATCGGTGGCCAGACAGTCCCCTCCGGGCGAAAGCAGCTTGAACTGAGGCGGCTCATCGCCCTTGAGAACGATCCGGAGCTGCTGCGGCTCGCGATTTTCGATGCCCTCGGTGCTGGTGAGCTTGAACTCCAGGGAGGAAGCGGCATCCACAGGCAATTGGAGGTTGAACGCATCGGTCCCGGCGGGAGTTGGCACCACCTCGCGCCCACCGGGCGTGGCCACGCTCGCCTCGCGCAGAGGGGTCGTACACTCGACGTGCAACTCGACGACGCTGTGCGGCAGCACTTCGAGCGTCCCGGCCTCAATCTGCTGCGTGTAGGTCGACGCACTCTCGCCGTGGCGACTTGGGGGCAGGGAGACCCTGGCTGTCACGCCCTTGATCGAAGGCGGCTCGCATACCTTTACCGTGTGGGCGTCGGACGACACAGCGTCCGCCTCAAACTGATAGCTGAAACGCCCAAGCGTGTCGAACGACTTCGTCGCTGTGAGTATGGCGTTGCCGTGTGCGTCCACGCTCGGGCGGATCTCGATTCTCTCAGGCGGCACGTTGGCGTCATTCGCATCGCCTGAGCTGTGTGGGGTCAGCAGAATCGCAGCGGACTCAGGGGTCCGGCCTTCAATGGCGGCGGCGAACGTGACGGGGGCGTCGCGAGCCACAACAATATCCTCCGTGACGGACTTCAGCACGGTTGCCGACACAGGCTCGATCTGCGCCAGCGGGCGAAACAGCCGGGACAGGTAGGACGAGACGTACAGGATGTTCTGATGTACGAACAGGCCGACGAGCGACAGGCCGAGAAGGATGAACCCGGCCAATACGTAACCTTGCCACTTGTTGATGGTGGAGTCGAAACGGAAACCGCGCGCAGCTTTGTCCACCTGTATCACCAACTGCTCGGCCAGCACTCTGGAATAGGGGTAGTCCTGTCCTCTTTCGAAGTACTCGACGGCGGCCACAAGCTGCTGATCGAAGCTGCGCCGGTTCTCGACGTAATTGGCCGCGCAGGCGTAGGTCATGCTGTGCCTGAGGGCACGGACGAGGAAATACGATAGGACAGCCAGCAGGAGAATCAGCACGAACAGCGCCGAGAGCCTGCCTGCGTGGCCGAAATGCGCGCGATGATCGAGCCATGCGTAGAGCCCGAGGTAGAAACATACGGAGGCGAGTCCAGCCGCAGCGGTCTTCAGCATAACGAGGGCCACGAGCCATAATCGCACGCGTGCGACCCTGCCGATCAGATCGTTCAGGATGTCTTGTGCCTTAGCGGCCATTTCCTGGTTGCCTTCATCGCTTGAGCCGGTTCGCCACCGCCGATTCGAGCACCAACAGCGCAATGGCCGCCCATGCACAGACCGGCCAGGCAGGCCTCTGCCGAAAACCGGAGGCCGCGGCTGCCACAGAGTCCGGACGGCTGCCGGACGCCGTGGGGTGGGTGGTGCTCACAGTGTTTCGGTGCAGGATATCCTCCATTCTCTCCGCGGTCGGGGCGCTCAGGTCGGTCTCACCGGCGGGCAGATTGACCCCCGCGTACAGGGCCGGCTCATCCGTCGTCTTCATCCACCCAATACCGGCTGGGAGAGGCAGCAGGAGCAGATTGCCCTGGGTCGCCGCCCGCGCCCGGGTTCCATCGCAGTTCTCCACGGAGACGGCTCGTCGCGGGTCACGTGCTTCCGTGTCCCGGACGCGCAGAACGGGTCGCTCGCCGATGGAGAAGCAAAACTGGCGGATCTCGTCCGTCTCGCCGACGATGGAACGGCAGAACGCGACCCACGCGGCGGATTTGGCCAGAAGTCCGAGGGAATCATCGATGCTCGTGTTGATGAAGATCGACAGCCCGTGCCCACATGGCACGCTGTACAAGAGTCCCTCGCCGCCTGCCAGCCGCCACAGGCGTTGCGCCTGTGCCGTGGGGCGGCACTGCCAGTATCCTTTCAAAACCACCTGATCGAGTCGATAATTGGACAGGGACCTGACCGCCCGATCGTCGAGATCACCCGACGCGGCCATGCCGGGCGTGGGCTCGGGGCGCGTGATGGCCTGAACCCACTGCTGCGGCTGGGCCGGCAAGAGCCCCTCGCGCGACAACTGTCTTGCCGGCTCCAGGTCCTGCGCGCCGGCCGTGAAGAACAGGAGCCGGCCGCCTTTCTGCAGGAAGGTTTTCAGGTCGCCTGTGCGGACGGTTGAGCCTGCGGCCAGGGACGAGAAGACAAGGATATCGGTTTCATGCAACCCGGCGCCGATGAGTCGGCCCTGCGGCACTTTCGTCAGATGCAACTGCTCGAGAGAGCCTGAGCTCGAAAGCGCCTGCATCGCGGTCTCGAAGAGGAAGGTCTCCTCATCTCGGTAGACAAGGACCATGTTGATCGGGCTGGCCGGCGGCATGTAGACGGCCAGATGGTACGTGTCATCTTCCACGAGACCGTCCTGGGGCGACAGGTTCAGCTCGATCGGCAGGCAGTGCCGGTCGCTCCGCCTCGATTGGGCGTTGAGCGCAAGTTGCAGTCGCACGATCCTGTGTTGTCCCGCCGCCAGAGACACCTCCTGCTTGCCTGCCGGGCCGCGACTCAGAATCTGTGCTGTCAGCGTACACTGACGCTGTGCCTGGCCGTAGTGAGCGACGGTGACATCAAGGTTCAGTGTATCGCCGACGATCCCTGCTACCCGGGCGGCGACAATCGCGGTATTCTCCGCGGGTCTGGCAGGCAAGATGGGCTCGTACTGAATGTCACCGGTGGTGAGGGTCTGGACCTGATCCAGTTCTCGCAGCACACTCGGCGTGAAGTCGCTCAGGATCACTGCGGAGAGTCTATCGCTTGTCGTGGCCGTTCGGCTGCCCTGACCCAGGGCGGCGAGGAAGTCGGTGAGTCGCACGCCGGCCGGGACAGGCTTGAGTCGCCTGGTCGCTGCAAGGGCCTCGCGCTTGCCAAGGTTCTGGCTCGACCGGCCTGAGGCCAGGCCATAGATATGGAACGAGGTGTCGTCCGGTGCCTGCCGGATGCAGTTGAGCGTCTTCTCGATCATGTGATCGAACAGCGTCCGGCTTCCATCGCGGTACGCCATCGACATCGAGTCGTCCAGGGCGAGATGAAACAAGGCCCGTTGCACGGGCGGCTTCGTCTTGACGCGGAGCACCGGCTGGGCGAACAGGATAGCGATCAGCACGATGATCGCGCAGCGAAGCAGAAGGATCAGCAGGTCGCGGAGCCTGCGACGCGAATGGCTGTGACTCTGGCCGGCGCGCAGGAACCGGATCATCGTGAAGGGCACGCGACGAAATCGCGGCTTGCTCAGCAGGTGCGCCACGATCGGACCGGCGACCGCCAGCGCCCCGAACAGGAAGGTCCACGCCAGGAAGCTCACATCATCCTCCTTCGCTTGACCAGGTACGCGATGAGAGCCCTGTCGAGCGGCTCGGAGGTGTTGAGCAGGCAATAATCGATATTGTTCTTCCCACAGGTCCTCTTAACGTCGTCGAGGAAGTCGCGCACCTGCCGCTGGTACTCGGACCGAACGGATTGCGGGAACGTGCGCACCTTGTCCTTCGACTCCAGGTCCTCGAACTCGATCAGGCCCTCGTAGTCGAGGTGCAGCTCCTGGCGGTCCATCACGTGAAAGACAAGGAGGTCGTGCTTGAGGAACTTCAGATGCGCCAGGCCTCTGAAAATGTCGCCCTGATCGTCGAGCAGGTCGGAGACCAGGACGATCAGCCCCCGGCGTTTCGTCGTCTCGGCCATCGCGTGCAAGACGGCGGCCAGGTCCGTCCGGCCCGAAACGGCGGCGCCTTCGAGCGTGTGAAGGATCGCGTTGAGATGCGTTCGCCTGGACGCCGGCGGGACCTGTGCCTTGATCTTCTCCGCGAACAGAACGAGGGCCGTGCTGTCGCATTGCCTGAGCATGAGATAGCTCAGCGCGGCGGTGAGGTATGACGCATAGTCGATTTTGGAAATGGAGCCGTCACCGGCGAACGACATGCTCCTGCTCGTATCCAGGAGGAGGTACGCAGTCGTGTTCGTCTCCTGCTGAAACCGCTTGATATAGAGCCGGTCGCTCCGCGCGAACACCTTCCAGTCCACGAACTTCACCTCGTCGCCCTCGTGGTACTCGCGATGGTCGCTGTACTCGACGCTGAAGCCCTGGAACGGGCTGGGATGCAGACCGGAGAAGAAGCCCTCCACGGCGCACCGCGCCACCAGCTCCAGGTTGGCCAGCTTGCTCAGGAAGATGGGATCGAGGAACTCTGTCATTTGAGCTGCCGCTTGAAAAGGACGTAAAGGACCTCAAGGACCGAAGAGCATCGCGTGGGCAGGACGAGTCCTTCAGGTCGTTTACGTCCCTTAGGTCCTTCTTGCGAATGCCATTGTCACTTGGGCACTGTCACTCTCTCCAACAAGTCGTCGAGCACGGCTTCGATGCTGATGCCGTCGGCCTCGGCGTTGAAGTTCGCGATCACTCGGTGCCGCAGGACCAGCTTGCAGATGGCTTTCACGTCGTCGAAGCTCGGCGTGATGCGACCCTTGGTCAGCGCCAGGGCCTTGGCGCCGAGCGTCATGAACTGCCCGGAGCGGGGACCTGCGCCCCACTTGAGGTACTTCTTCACCATCGTCGTGGCCAGGGCATCCGTCGGCCGAGTCGCGCGGGCCAGGCGGATGCAATAGGCGATCACCATATCGCTGACCGGGGCCGTCCGCACGACCTCCTGGAACAGGATCATGTCGTTCCCATTGAGGACATTCTCGATCACGTGCTTCTTGCCGGTCGTGGTCTGCTTGACCATGAGATGCTCTTCCTTGGCCGTGGGATAGTCGATGTAGATCATGAACATGAAGCGGTCCAGTGCGGCCTCCGGCAGCGGGTATGTGCCTTCCTGCTCGATTGGGTTCTGTGTGGCCAGCACGAAGAACGGCTCGACGAGCTTGTGAGTCTTGCCCGAGATGGTCACCTCTCGCTCCTGCATCGCCTGGAGCAGGGCAGCCTGGGTCTTGGGTGGCGTGCGGTTGATCTCATCAGCCAGCACGATATTGGCGAAGATCGGTCCTCGAATGAACTCGAACTTCCTTTGCTTCGATTGCGGATCCCTCTGGATGATGTCGGCGCCGGTGATGTCCGACGGCATGAGGTCGGGCGTGAACTGGATGCGATTGAACCTGAGCTTCATCGCATCGGCGATAGAGTGCACTAACAGGGTCTTGGCCAGGCCCGGAACGCCTTGAACGATGCAATGCCCACCGGCGAGCATGCAGCAGAGGACGGAATCGATTACCGCATCCTGCCCGACGATGACCTGGTGGACCTGGCGTTTGAGCCGGCCGTAGCCTTCGTGCAGGCGGGCGATCAGTTGGTCGTCGCCCAGATTTGCCTGGGAGGGCGGGGTAGCCTGTCGGTTGTCAGTTGCCGCCTCAGGATCACCCTCTTTGTGGATTCTGTCGGCCAATGTCATGGATCGAACCACCTTTCCAGCGAAGAACCACACTTTTCCACCTGTAAGACGCAATGGGGCTGGAGGAGTTACAAAAAAGCTGGATGTAGTGCCTTGGATGGAGGCGTCGCTCGAACAGGACCTATAGGACGAATAGGACCCATACGACTCGCGCTGCCGCGATGTGCTTGCCTGTCCTGTTCGTCCTATAAGTCTTATTTGCCGGTCGTGCGGCCGCTGGCCCCGCTGCCGATAAGAAACTGGGTGCTATAGTCAAAAATGGGGGTTTTCTGTTTTTTTACGCTTGACAAATAGCGGTTCGCTGGGTAATGTAGGCCGTCAAGGCAACCTGGATCGGCCTTCGTTAAAAGGAGTTGGCGAAGAAGGAAGGGTTAAGGAAGATGAAGGATCTGTTTACCACGGGCGAGGCTGCTGATATCTGTCGCGTCAGTCAACAGACGATTATTCGCTGCTTCGATTCCGGTCGTCTCAAGGGCTTCCGCGTCCCAGGGTCTAAGTTTCGCCGCATCCCTCGTGCCAGTCTGATTCGGTTCATGCGGGACAACAACATCCCCCTGGACAATCTCGACTCGGGCAAGCGCAAAGTGCTCATCGTCGATGATGACGCGGAGATCGTGGAGCTGATCAGCGACATTCTGTCTCGCGAGGGCGGCTTCGAGATTCGCACGGCCTCCAGCGGGTATGAGGCGGGGATGATCACGCAGCAATTCCGGCCGGACCTGATCCTGCTCGACTATATGTTGCCCGATGTCAACGGCAACGTCGTCTGTCAAACCATTCGCAAGAACCCGGAGTTCGAGAACACGCGGATCATCATCGTCAGCGGCGTCATCAAGCAGGAAGAGATCGATCAGCTTCTCAGAGCGGGGGCCCAGGAATTCCTGCATAAGCCCTTTAACGTTTCGGAACTGGTGGAGAAGGTGAACTCCGCACTACAGGTGGCGTGAGCCCGACAGGTCCGAAGGATTCGCCGACTGTCACTCCGTGATGGTTTGACGTACGGGTGGTTTGCCCTCGTGCAACAAGGACAGCATGGCGCAGAAGAACGTGGACGCAACAGCCTCCCGGAAGGTGGAATTGGCGATAGGGGAGCTCGATGCACTGTCGGTGCCGCCGTGCGTTGCCGTGCAGTACCTCTCGAAGCTTCTCCAGGGTCAGTTCTCGCCCGCTTCGATCGCAGACATTGCGGAGTGCGAACCTGCGCTTGCGGCCGAGTTGATCGCCCTGGCGCAGCACCTAGATCGCGGCCCGGCATCCCAACGGCATTCCATCCGTCAGATCCTGGACCGGCTGGACCCAAGCGAGGTCCGCAATACCCTCTTGGCCACCAAGGTCAGCGCCAGCTTCGAGATCGAGTTCGCCAATGAGCACCCAGCGGTGCCTGCCCGCAAGGACCTGACGCTCCACAGTCTGGCGGTCGCCTGTTGCGCACGCAAGATCGCGGAAGCGGCGCCGCTACGGGTCGAGCCCGACGTGGCCTACTCGGCGGGTCTGCTCCACGACATCGGCAAGCTCGCGTTGCAGGACCTTATGCCACGAAGTCTGGCCGCGATCACGAAGGAGGCCGAAGCCGCGAAGCTGAGCCTGAGCGAGGTCGAGCGAAGACACTTGGGCACCGATCACGCACTGCTGGGCAAGCAACTGGCCCGGCGCTGGCGCCTGCCCGAGTCTATTACACTGGCTATCTGGCTCCACCACAGCGACCCGGTCGTCATCCGCGAGGGCATTCCCGAAGCCAGAACCGCGCTATTGGTCTGGGCGGCCGATCACATCGTCCGACAGGCGGGTCTCGGCCATTCCGGCGCGTATGACACCCCCGAGTCGCTCGACAACATCGCCCGGGTTCTCGGCATCGCTGTGCAGTCGTTGCAGGAAATCCGGGACGAATTGCCCGAGCAGGTGGCGTCGAGATCCAAGGCGCTCGGGTTCGATCTGCCTCAGCCTACGGCCAGATACTGTGACCTGATCCAGGCCTCGGCGGTGCAACTGTCCAGAATGCACACGCAACTGGCCGTCGAGAACCACAACTTGCAGATGGAATCCGGCTGCCTGAATTTCGCCGATGAATTCTTCCGCAGTGTGGGTGCCGACGCGGACGCCATCTACCTCGCCGAAGATTTCGCCCGGCGGTGGCAGCGCTTTTTCCAGACAGGTAGCGTCTGTGTTTTCTGGCCGGGCCGGTCGCAGGGGAATGTGGTCGAGCTCGTCCTCGTGGAGGCTCTTGGCCACAGCCGCAAGATCGTCCTCGAGGCCCCGGACGACCGTGTGCTGATCCCCAAGCCTGTGGCGAGCCGCTTCGCTGTGGCGGACGCGCGGGACCACATCGACTGGTTGTTGGAGCAGTTGGAGGTCGATTTTGACTCGGGACGAACGAAGCTCGTGCCGCTGCGCTGCGACGGTCAGACCGTCGCCGTGGTCGCGTTCGAGCTGAACTATCCCGGCGATACGGACTTCTTTGCGGACAAATTCGAGACCGCCGCCTCGATGGCCGGCGCGATCCTGGGTCTCGCCCTGAACAAACAGCGTGAGGAGCATCTCCTCGAACGCTTCGCCCAAATCAAGACAGACAGCAGGCGCGCGGGCGAACAGTGGATAGAGGCCAGCGCCGCTGAGAATTCGCAATCCGCAATCCCCAATCCGCAATCGCCGTTGCCTCCTTCTTCTGTTGAGGCGCTGGCGGAGATGGCGGCCGGCGTGGCCCACGAGCTGAACAATCCGCTGTCGGTCATCGCCGGACGAGCGCAGTTGCTTGCCCAGGCCGAAAGCGATGGACAGAAGCGTCACGTCCTCGACGTCATCGGGGAGAACGCCCGCGAGGCGTCGGGCATCGTCGATGACCTGATGAGCTTCGCACAGCCCGACCCGCCACGACCCACGAAGGTTGGCATCCGCCAGGTCCTTCATGAAGCGGTCGAGCTCGCCTCCCAGAAGACCGGGGGCGAGCCGATCAACGTGCAAGTCCAGGTGACAGAGGGCATCCGCGAGGCCTTCGTGGATTCGGCCCAGATCGTCTCCGCGATCGCGAACGTGATCGCCAACTCCGTCGAGTCCTACGCGGACGCACTGGGCCCGGTGAAGATCGCCGCCGAGCCCGCCGACGCCGGAGTCCGCGTGCAGATCAGCGACCTCGGCTACGGCATGAACCCCGAGACGATCCGCAAGGCGACGTATCCGTTCTTCTCCGCCAAGCCCGCCGGCCGCAAGCGCGGCATGGGCCTGGCCTATACCGCCCGCCTGATCCAGCTCAACCGGGGCGCGATGACCATCGAGAGCCACCCCGAGCACGGCACCATCGTGACCATCACCCTGCCGTACGCGTAGGGTCGGTTCGAGACTGCAACACCGCGCTGCCAGCCGTCTCTCTCCGACCACACGCAGCCCTCATTTGTACTGGCTGAGCCGGGTGGTGATTTGCTGGACCAGGGCGGCGTCATCTGTGGAGCGAGCCAGGTTGAGGGCTCTCTCGAGCGACGAGGCCGCCTTGTCTCGTTGCCCGATCTTGTCGTAGGTGCCCGCCAGGTTCAGCAGGGCGGGGATGCTGGACGGATCGACCTGTGTTGCCTTCGTGAGGTAGTAGATCGCTTGATCGTACTTCTTCTGGCGGGCGAGCATCGCACCGAGGTTGACGTACGCGTTGGTGTAGTCCGGCTTGATCTGGATCGCTTTGGACAGATGCTTGACGGCTTCATCGAGTTTCCCTTGATCAGCCGCGATGACGCCAAGGTTGTAGGGGAATCTGGCGTCATTTGGGTTGAGCTGGGCTGCCGTCGCGTAGTGGGTGACCGCCTCGTCGCGTCTCCCCAGATCGGCCAGCACCACAGCGAGGTTGAAGTGGGCGTCGGGATTGTCCGGCTTGAGTTGAACGACCTTCTCAAACTGCGTCGCTGCCTCCTGCGGCTTTTTCTGGAGGGCCATCGCCATACCGAGGTTGAACATCGCCTCAACGTTGTTGGGATCGAGTTTCAGCGCCTCGTTGGTGTGGATCAGGCCTTCGGCCATCTCACCCCGGCTGAACAGGACGTAGGCCAGATCGACGCGCGCCTTGGCGTTGTCGGGGTTCAGCGCGAGCGATTTCCTGTATGCCTGTTCCGCGCCGTCGGGATCATCCACCCGCAGGGAGACGACTCCGGCCCTGAAATAGGAGTAATCGTCCAGGAACTGCTCGTGGATCTTCGCGATCGCGGAGGGTTTGGCATTGACGAATTCGGGGATATTGGCGGCGCGGTCCGACGCCGTGAATCGGTCCAGCAGAACGGCGGGGCTGCTGTTCCCCTGCTCGTCGATGTGCGTGAGAAAGAGCTGCGTGTAGACGGAACTGGCCTTGGAAGAGAAGACCAGCCATCTTCCGTTGGGCGACCAGCTATGCCAGGAGTTCATCCGGCTGGTGTTGGCACGAAGTCTTCGCGGCTCGCCTCCGTCGGCCGGGATGATGTACAGCTTGCTGTCCGGCTGGAGCAGCATGTAGCTCTTCGCCTGGCAGAACACGATCCACCGCCCGTCGGGCGAGTAGCGAGCGAAGAAGTTGCTCATGCCGTTGCCGGAGGCCCCCCGGATCGGCTCCGGCGTGCCCCCCCTGCCGTCGTTGAAGGGGATTCTGTATAGGTCGTACAGAAAAGGCTTCCCGTCCCTGAGGAACTCGGAGCAGTCTTCCGGGCTCAGGAGCACTTTGTTCTCGCTGCCGGGGACCTTGAGCCGATAGGTCGTGGTCCGGGCGAATACGATGTACCTGCCGTCGGGACTCCAGGAAGGGTTACTCTGGACCAGCGTCGGGTCGTCTGCGCCCGGCAGGGTCTGGAACGTGCCGGTCTGCCTGTCATAGACGCATAGGATGCCCTTGATGGGGAAGAAGAGCTGCGAGAACGCCAGACCGGGCTTGGGCACGAAGACGGACTGGTCTTTGACCGTGCTCACCACGTACCGGCCGTCCGGCGAGACCTGCGAGAGCAGGCCGAACGTGGGCTCCCCGTCTTCGCGTCTGTAGTCGCTCCACGTGATGATCTCGCTCTTCGCCAGCGTTATCTCATCCCTGACCGGCGTGACGACATATGAGCCTTTGTCATTGGCGTAATCCACGTCCATTCCCAGAACCGCCGCATCGGCGGAGAATGAGTGACAGTTCCCGCAGACCGGCAGCTTCTCGAGCACGACCGGGGGCTGCTGCCCTGAGGAAATCGATCCGAATCGCCAACGAATCCGGGCGGGATCCTTGACCGCGTCGATGAAGGGCAGAATCACTTCCCTGTAGAAGATCGGTGCGCCGACCTCGTCCCTGGAAGTCCGGATGCGGGTCTGGTTTGCCGAGAGGATTCTGCGCGACATGCCGCGATGGACACCCGCGATCGTGATCGTCGCCTCCTTCTGCAGAGATCGCTGTTTGATGGCTTCCCAGGTCGCATGGCCGGGGGTCCATCGCGGCTCGCGGGTCAGGAATCTCATAGGTTCCTGGCCATCGGCAAACTCGATTGCCACCACATATGCGCCCGACCTGGTATTGAGCTCCATCCAGCGAAACGTGGGAGCGGCGATGTCGGGGGGAAACAGCGTCTCATCCAAGGGATACTCAATGGTCAGTCTCTGGCGATTCATGGGTTCCCTGGATGCCGCCAGTACGGCCTCCACTTCGGGCCAGCTACGCTGCCACGCGACGAATGTGATCGCAACGACGGCAATGCCCAGCAATGCCACGGGTGCGACCAGACGTATGGTTGTCTTGCTCATAGATGCCCCGAAGACAGGTAGTGCGAGTCATCAGTATAGCCCGGTCGCACGCTGGTGACAAGCCGGCTACAGCTCACGAGCATTGTCATGAGGGTGGACGGAATTCGGGAGAATCTGGGAAAAATACGTATTCTCCACAATCGTGCAGGCTGGGACCGATTCCCTATTGTGAAGCGGCTGGCGACTGGCGAGACCGGGAATTCATCAGGAACGACCGGATCGGAACGTCCGGTGCGACAGGCTCTCTGCGATGGAAGGGCCCGGATTGGATATACACTGCGGGCCCTTCCCCCGTCTTGGCCCACTTCGCTGGATGCCGCAGATGCATCCCCCTACGCGGGACGTCCGAGAACCTCCGTGTCTTTCGCTCGCAAGTCCCTATTTGCGCCTGTCGTGACGTGCTGGCGAGCCGAGTGCGAAAGTCGCCACAGGTAATAGCAGATTGTTTATGGGGCGACTGCCGAGAGTCTTCGGGAACCGATCTTTGGGGCTAAAGCGGCGTGGATGGCCTGTCGAATCCTATGCCAGGGTATTACACCCTACAGCGACTGGGTCCTTTGGACGTGGAGACCTATGAGTCAAACCGAGCGACAAAGACGGCTGCGCCTGCTTATCAAGAGGCTCAACAAGGAACGCAAGCGGCAGGCCAGCAAGGTGGACATTCTGTGCAATGATCTGATCGGCGCACAGCGGGAGTTCGTGCGCCGGCTGGATCACATCGGTTTTGTCGCCCGTTTCTACAAGGGCTTGTTGGGTGCGGCCGACCTGCGGGGACTGCTCGGACATGCCTGCCGGCTCATCAGCGAGGAGCTGCCGGGCACCCGCGTCGTCCTCTTTCTGCGCCAGACCGAGGGCGGCGAGGGTCGTCTCTACGACGATGCAGAGCCGATGGCCGGCTCTGAGGACCCGAAGCTGGAGGGCTGCCTGACATCCAGTCTGACAGCAAGCATTTGCAAGTGCAACCGACTATGTACGATGGAGGACCTGCTCGGCATGGGCCTGGAGGGCCGTCATGAGGAACTCAGACGGTTCTCCGCTGCCACGGTGCCATTGAACGACCTGGGCCGGTCCCTGGGGTTCCTGCTCCTGTCCCGGGCCGCACAACACCCGCTGGGCGGCGACGAGCTCGAGAAGGTGGCCCTGGTGACGTGTGGCCTGTCTCAGGCCATCCAGGGCTTCGGTGTCCCCCTGCACTCGCGACAATAGCGGGGTGTGGAGAATTTTGCTTGCATTTTGCCCTGGTATTGGCGAATAATTTAGTAGAGCGTTGGCGGTAAGGTGGCGACCCTCCCCGCCCCATGTCGCGCCGGCCCGCTGCTGCGACGCCGGGGGATGTATGTGTTGTCTCATCTGCCAAAGACCGAAAAGCAGTGAGTAGGGAGTCATAAAATGAACGAGGGACCGGTCAATCACGGCAATATGATCGAAACAACCGATTGCTTAGAGGCTATCGGGGTCTTCCGCGGGTGGAAGAACCTGTTCCTTGCCATTTTGCTGATCGGCCTGCTGCTGGTTCAGGCCATTTTCTGGCTGGTGGATTCCGACGTCATGCCGGCGCATGAGAAGGCCCCGGCCGCCGTGACCGCGGCGGCGCTGGTGGAGCCCAACGCCGTGGCACAGCCGGCCGTCCCGGCTCCCAACGAACCGAATCAGGAAGGCGGGCGGACCAAGGCGATCTTCAAAGCGCCCGGCCAGTTCCTTCAGAAGATGAACGCCGACTATCTCTCGCATACCCTCGAGCTCATCAACGGCATCATGATTGTCGCGACCGTGCTGTACACTCTGACTTTGTTCTTCAGTCTCATGGTCTCACTGGTGGGCAGGCTGGGCGGAATCCGGCACATCTCCCGCGCGTTCTTTCTATCTGTCATCCTGCTCGTGCTCGTGATCCCCTGGCAGACTGTCGTGCAGTCACGTCTGCCCGGCGTCGTGTACAACCTCTCCGAACTGCTCGACTGGATGGCGATCAAGAATGAAAGCCTGCTGAACACGATCCTGTACTACCTGCGCTTCAGCGGCTACTGGCTCGTCTTCCTCCTGTTGCTGATCGTCTCCCAGACGCGAAGCGGTCGCTGGACCAAGTCCATTCTCCGCCGGCTGGAAATCATCTGACGCCCGCTTCCTTGCGGCTGTCAGCCGACCCCGCCGCCATTTGGGGTTGTCCCCTTCGTGCGGAAGCGGATACAATGGGTCGTCAGTGTGATACCCGAGGGCAACCTCCTATGCAGACCGTGCAGGAGATACGGCCATGATTACGAAGCTGAGTGTCGCGAATTTCAAATCGATCCGCCGGTTGGACATCGAGTGCAAGAAGATCAACGTCTTCATCGGCGAACCCAACACCGGCAAGTCCAACATCCTGGAAGCCCTCGGCCTGCTGTCTTGGTGTGGACAGTCCGGCGAAAAGACTCTTAGTGATTATGTTCGTTTCGATGAGCGAATACAGTTCCTTTACTTTAAGGGATTGGTTGATCGATCAATTGAGATCAGGATCGCAACAGAAGAGATTGACCCCACCGGTATCCATGTGAGTCTGAATGTAGACCAATTTGAAATCGCATCATGGGAGAGCAACAGGCCTGACTGGGTTTTGGATAAATACGGCACTTACACAGGGTCCTTCAGCTTTGGCCCGACAAGACAGGTCAAGTTCTTTCGCTTCAAAGACCTGAAGAGATTTGACTCAGATGACCCGGGAAGTCTCAGGCCTCCGAGCGGTACAAACTTGATCGCTGTGGTCACCGGATCAGAACTCCTCAGAAGTACTGTTGCGGAGTTCTTCCTGAAATACGGGTATAAGATCCGCATGAAACGATATGAAGAGAAAGCCATCGAGATTCAGGAAGACGATCACGGTGACCCTATTATTTTCCCGATTCCTTATGCGCTGACCTCAGATACTCTCCGTCGCATCATCTTCTATACCGTCGCAATCATGTCGAACAGAGATTCAGTTCTCGTGTTTGAGGAGCCGGAGTCGAATGCGTTTCCGTACTATACCAAGTACCTGGGTGAGCGGATCGCAGGAGACGAGACCAACCAGTTTTTCATCGCGACGCACAATCCATATCTACTGTCGGCCGTCATCGAGAAGGGCCGCAAGGAGGACGTGCAGGTTTTCATTACGTACTTCAAGGACTATCAAACCAAGGTCAAGCCTCTGACGCCGGATGAGGTCGTGCAACTGATGGAGGCCGACCCCTTCTTCAATCTGGACCGCTTCATTGAGGGCGCGCAATGACGTTCCTGGTCGAAGATGCCCCTCAGAGGTCACTCCTCCGGTCCTTGGGGATTCCTCGAAAGTCGATCCTGGTCATGGGCGCCAAGGGCAATGTGATCAAGAAGTTGAAGGATCGTCCGGGTGATGTCGGTATCGTGGATGAAGACCCAGACAGTATTCAGACCCAGTCGCATGAGCTTGCCAACTATCCGGTGGTCGAGAGGGGCGAGGGACTTCAACTGCGTGCCCGTCGGGGAGGCGGTGGCCAACGGCTCATCGTACTATGCCCAAGAGTTGAGCGCTGGCTGATAGATCGTGCCGGGGCTTGCGAGATCGATCCGAGGCAATACGGTCTTCCAAGCACCGCAAGGGAACTGGAGAACCTCCAGCACTATGAAGAAAAGGACGGGTTTGGCCGGTTCCTTGATGAGTTGAGGGATCGAGACATAGGTCTCCTACGCCGATGGGTTCCTCAGGAAGGGCGGTGACGGCATCAGAATCGTTGCCTCGCACTGTGCAGGCTGAACGCGCTGGCAGCGTTAGAAATCGTGGAATCGGTCGTGGTGGATGGTGACGTTCTCCCGGTAGGCGTCGTCCTGGCGGGACATGTGTTTCTCGAAGCGGCGGCGGGCCCAGAGCATCTTCACGGCGACGGTCGCGCAGCCGACGCCGGCGAGGAAGAAGACTGCTGCGGCCAGGAACGCGAACAGCTCCGGGAAAGCCATGATCAGCATGCCGAAGCCAATCAGCAGCAGGCCGACCACCAGCACACTCATCGCCAGCGTCCGCGAGGCCTCAGACAACAGGTTCGTATAGAATCGAAAAGGCATTTGGCTTACTCCCGACATCCATCACAACTTACTGTTGCCTCTACGAAAAGCAAGCGGGTCCCGTTCAGAATTCGGGACCCGCTTGATAGCTTCAGGAGTGTTCCGTTCAAAGGCCTTGCGATGCCCTTCAAACCTGACACTTCACACTTGAAACTCCCTTAGTACATTCCGCCGCCCGGAGGACCGCCGGCGGGCATCTTTTCTTTCTTCTCGGGGATCTCGCTGACGATGGCGTCGGTGGTCAGCAGCAGCGATGCGATCGAGGCGCCGTTCTGGAGCGCGGTCCGCTCGACCTTCGTCGGGACGATCACGCCGAACTTGACCATATCGCCGTACTCGCGTCGAAGCACGTCGTAGCCGAAGTTCTTCTCGTTGCTCTCGATCACCTTCTGGGCGACGATGGAGCCGTCCAGGCCGGCGTTCTGGGCGATCTGCTTGATCGGGGCGAAGATCGCCCGGCGAACGATATCGACGCCGATCTGCTCATCGCCTTTGCCCTTGACCTTGTCGAGCGCCTTCATGGTGCGGAGCATGGGCACGCCGCCGCCCGGCAGGATGCCTTCCTCGACCGCGGCCCGGCAGGCATGCAACGCGTCTTCCACGCGGGCCTTCTTCTCCTTCATTTCCGCCTCGGTGGCCGCGCCGACGTTGATCTGGGCGACGCCGCCGGCGAGCTTGGCCAGACGCTCCTGGAGCTTCTCGATGTCGTAGTCGCTGGTGGACTTGTCGATCTCGGCCTTGATCTGCTCGATGCGGCCCTTGATCGCCTCGGTGCTTCCGCCCCCCTCGATGATCGTCGTGGCGTCTTTATCGACCGTGACCTGCTTGGCCCGGCCGAGCTGCTTGAGCTCGATATTCTCCAATTGCAGACCCAGGTCCTCGAAAATCGGCTCGGCGCCGGTCAGGACGGCGATATCGCTGAGCAGCGCCTTTCGCCGGTCGCCGAAGCCGGGGGCCTTGACCGCCGCCACCTGGAGCACGCCGCGAAGCTTGTTCACCACCAGTGTCGCCAGCGCCTCGCCCTCGACGTCCTCGGCAATGATCAGCAGGGGTTTACCCTGCTTCGCCACCTTCTCCAGCAGCGGGACCATCGACTTGACGGAGCTGATCTTCTTCTCGTGGACCAGAATGTACGGCTTGTCGAGAACGACGGACATGTTCTCGAGATTGTTGACGAAATGCGGGCTCAGGTAGCCCTTGTCGAACTGCATGCCCTCCAGCAGCTCGACCGTCGTTTCCAGGGATTGTCCCTCCTCAACGGTGATGACGCCGTCTTTGCCGACCCGGTCCATCGCCTCGGCCAGCTTCTTGCCGATCTCGGCGTCCTGGTTGGCCGAGCAGGTCGCCACCTGCTCGATCTGCTTGCCGGAGTCGACGGGAATGCTCATCTTCTTGAGCTCCTCGACGATGGCTTCGACCGCCAGGTCGATGCCTCGCTTGACCTGCGTGGCGTTGGCGCCGGCGGTGATGTTCTTGAGCCCCTCCTCGAAGATGGCTTCCGCCAGGATGGTCGCGGTCGTGGTCCCATCGCCGGCGACCGAGGAGGTCTTCGACGCCACTTCCTTGACCATCTGGGCGCCCATGTTCTCAAAGGCGTCATCCAGCTCGATTTCCTTGGCGACGGTGACGCCGTCCTTGGTCACGGTCGGTGCGCCGAACGATTTTTCGAGAATCACGACTCTGCCGGCGGGTCCCAGCGTGACCTTGACCGCGGCGGCCAGTTTCCTGACGCCGTTGCGAATAGCCGCGCGTGCATCAGTTCCGAAAGCTATTTTCTTGGCTGTCATGTTTTATCTACTCCTTCTCGTTTGTAGTTTGAAGTTTCAAGTTTGAAGTTTCAAGTTGGAGGGGCCTTGCTTACCACCTGCGCGAAGACTCGCGATCAAGCCTTGGAGCATTCTGGATATCTCCGTCACCTCGGATTTGATCTCGGCGCACGATGTCGCGTTCGCGACGTGTGCAGCCCCTGCAATGTGGAGTTGCGTTCTCAATTCCGCCGCCGATCCTTTCGAGATGCGTAGGAACCTGACAAAGTCCCTCTTGGAGTCTCGTTCTGCCCCTTCGGCGACATTGGACGCTACTGAGACCGCCGAACGAAGCATCTGATCTTTGATTCCGTAATCCAGGCAGTTCTTCAGAACTCCGTAAAGCTTGACGGCGACATCAACCGACCTCTTCCACACGTCCAGGTCTTCATACGAGTAGTACATGTCTTCCCTCCGAAACTTAGTGGATGCCTGCTACTTCTCTTTCCTGCTTCACACTTCAAACTTCACACTTAACACTTGGTATTTCACTTCTCAATCACCGCCATGATGTCCGATTCGTCCATGATCAGGTACTCTTTCCCGTCCACCTTGATTTCCGTGCCGGCGTAGCTCGTGAAGAGCACCAGATCGCCCTTCTTCACCTGGACCTGTCTGCGAGTGCCGTCTTCGAGCAGCTTGCCTTCGCCGACGGCGACGATCTTGCCGCGCTGGGGCTTCTCTTTGGCCGTATCCGGCAGCACGATCCCGCCGGCCGTCTTTCCTTCCGCCTCGATGCGCTCCACCAGCACCTTATCCGACAATGGTCGAATTTTCATTGGTCTTTGCTCCTTTCCGTAAAATCCCTGAGTTTCTATGTCATCATTTATCGCAATGCGAAGAGATCGCTGTTGTACCGCTTGAGGAACAGCCGGTTGAGTAGCTCCCGCAAGATGTCCATATTGACCGGCTTGCACACGACACCGAACACGTCAAGCTGTAGCGCCTTGCCGAGGACATCCTGGTCCACTCGATTAGTCAGCAGGATACAGGGCACGCGCGGATGCTCCATGCGGATGAGCTTGATGGTCGTCAGTCCGCCGGACCGGCCGGACTCCATGTCCACGATCGTCGTATGGATCTGCCGGTTGGCGATGATGTGGACGAAATCGCCGGCGTCCTCGGCCACGAGCAGGTTGACCCCTCGCGGCTGGAAGATATCGCGCAGCGCCTGCGGCCATGCCCAGTCCACCGCACTGGCAAGCACGTTCACCTCGTTCAGTTTTGACCACTGTGCAACCATAACAAGACCGTCGCCACTTGCCCGAAAAGCAAATCCCGTGCCAGTACCGATGCTTTTCCCGGAGGAACCATAAGTGCTGAATCCACCGGTTGTTATGTTTGACTCGGCCCCCGCATGCCGATCTGGCAAAATTGCAGGCATGCCGTGCTGCCTCTGCCACGCTGGCAGGATGCGAGCCGAGCAGGCCCTCCGGCGTCATCGGCGGGGAACCATCCAGTAGGTCCCGGCGCTCGAACGGGACGTCGCAAGGCTCCTGCTTCAGGTCTTTCTCTCTATGGCTGGCTTGGCCACATGTCGCGGTAACTGACCAACTGAATGTTGCGCTTCTGGACTGCCTCTTTGACCCTGGGACTGGTGAAGGATTTGGTCACGCCGTCGCGGTGCGAAGCGACCTCCCAGTAGCCGTTGTGGCCCATGGCCTGCATCTCCGGCGTGTTGAGCCCCGGATGCTCGATCACGATCCACACCCCTGGCTTCAGCGCTTCGAGTGCCTTGATCAATGCGGCCTCTCGCTGCTCGGCACTGGCTTTGCTGTCCGCGGCCCACCGCAGGTATTGCGCCCCCGGCGTCTCGATGGGCAGGTCATACTCCTTCGCGAGTCGTTGCACCAGCGCCCGAAGCTCGGGCGTGCATGTCGGCGTCCCCATATGGCTGCTCAGGTGCGAGACTTGCGGGATCATCTTTCTGGCCAGTTCGATCTGCGCTCGCAGCTCCTTCTCGACCTCGTCGATCTTCCAGCCGCACTGTAGGAAGCCGGTATTCGGTGGGAAGTCCGGTCGCTGGCTCGTCGTCGGGTAGAAGTCCCCTTGCGCATCGACCAGGCTCAGCGCCTGCGTCAACGGACCCCACCTGTAATTCTCCCACTCGCTGGTCAGCGTCAGGTGCACGCCGACATCGAGACCGGGGTTTTCTCGCAGCATCTTGACGGCCTCGTTGAACCACGGGCAGCACACCTGGATTTCCACGCTCTTGACGATCCCCTCCCGGTAGCACCGGATGCACGCGAGATTGGCCGCATGGCACGACCCGATATCGTCCGCCCGCACGACCAGCTTGATCGTCCCGGCATTGTCCCGCGTCTGCGCGTCACCCCAGCCGTGTACAAGGACAAATGCCGCCGCCGCGCCAACGAGCCACATGCAAAGCACTTTTCTCTTCATCGGTGGTCATCCTAACAAATGCACCTTCTCAGGCATGTCCTCGCTGCGGCCCGATCCGGCACGTCGCCCGAATCGCCGGCGAAACCACGCGGAAGACCATTGTATGCTTGATCCAGGTCCCTGCAAAGATGTTGCCAGCCGCCGTGAATCCACTGCTGTTCGTCCTTGCCTCGGAGGACGGTCGCGGCTATGATGCGGCCGTAGGCTCGACAGGGGATTTGTGACTTCTCGCAGGAGTGCGATCATGAGCGACAATGTACCCCAGGAATTGACGCCGCAATATCTCAAGCAGGCCCTCAAGGCGTTCAAGAAACGTCTGAAATTGACGCGGCTCGACGAGGAGTCCAGCCTCGGCGGCGGTCCCTTCAGCAAGGGCGGCGACTCCGGCATCATCGCCATCCAGCCGCCCAGAGAGTATCCCCGCGCGGTCTGGGAGAAGCTCGTCGAGCAAGGCAAGCTCCGCAGCGCCGGCTCCGGCATGTACGAGCTCGTCGAAGACCCCAACACCCCCCGCAGCAGGAAGTAGGCCCGTCCGAGTGGTCGCAGGGTTTGAGAGATCAGGGTAAGGTTGAGGCGGACAAGCTCACGGATTCTCCTTTGCCGAATCGAATCTTGACGCTGCCGAACCAATCGTATCTACTGGACTGCTGACCGGCACCGCATAGCCCGGATTAGATACAAACCTTGCAGGCAACGAACAGGATTCATGAGCATGGGACAGCCGATTGACAAAATCACGCTAAGAGGATTCAAGTCGATCCGGGACCTGGAGGACTTTCCGCTGCGAAGCCTCAACATCCTCATCGGCCCCAACGGCGCCGGCAAGAGCAACTTCGTGGACTTCTTCCAGTTGCTCCGGGCCATGGCCGGTGAAAACCTCCAAAGGTTCGTCATTGAGCATGGGGGAGGTGATAGTTTCTTCTTCATGGGTCCCAAATTCACGCCAAGGATATCGGCCCGTCTTGGATTTGGCCAATATGTCTACGAATTCGCGCTGGCCCCAACAAGCTCGGTTGAGTTGATCATCGCGGAAGAGCATATCCATCACGCTGGCGGGAGTGCGGCGGGCGGTTCTACTTACTCTGTATCAAGCGGAGCACGCGAGTCTGCTCTAAAGACCTACTGCGACTGCAAATCCATGAAGGGCAAGTTGTTCTTTGGCCCCGCCGTGAGTATCTTTGAACCTATATCGAGCTGGGTAGTCTATCACCTTGATGACACGAGCATGTTGGCCCCGATGCGGCGAATCGGCTCCGTGCGCGATAACGAATACCTGCGTGCGGACGCAGCGAATCTTGCGGCCTTTCTGCTCATGCTGCACGATCAACACGAGGCCGTCTATGAGAAGATAACGGATACGGTGCGCCTGGCAGCACCGTTCCTTGACGATTTCAAGTTCAGACCCAGGCCATCCAACGGTGACACAATGCTTCAGCTTGAGTGGACCCAGAAGGACAGCGACTACCCATTTCTTGTGAGCCAGCTCTCGGATGGCACCGTGCGTTTCATTGCCTTGACCACGGCACTGCTGCAACCGGATCCGCCGGCCACGATCCTTGTGGATGAGCCGGAACTGGGGTTGCATCCCTACGCGCTGACTCTGCTGGCGGCACTATTGAAGAAGGCTGCCACGAAGACTCAGGTCATCGTGTCCACGCAGTCTGCGCCGCTCCTGGACAGCTTCCAGGCCGAGGATGTTATCGTGGTGGATCGCAAGGATGGGGAGTCCACATTCAAGCGCCTGTCCAGCGCGGAGTTGGAGGAATGGCTGAAAGACTATTCCCTCGGCGAGTTGTGGCAGAAGAACGTAATCGGCGGGAGACCCTCCAATGATTAGGGTCTACGTGTTGGTCGAGGGACAGACGGAGGAGGCATTCGTCAAGAACATCCTGCAGGGCCATTTCAATCGGCAGCAGATCTACCTTTTCCCCATTCTCTCCGGCGGCATTAAGAAGTACCCGCGCGCCCGACGCGACATCCTTGCCGCTTTGAAGAGTGACACCGGCGCTTCTTGCACGACCATGTTCGATTACTATGGCATGCCCAATAATTGGCCGAATCGAAAGGCGGCGGGACAGAGGCCACACGAGGAAAAGGCTGTCATGATCGAGAGAGCGATATTGGAGGACATCTCCGCGGAACTGGGCACGGGCTTCAATTCCGCCCGATTCGTCCCCTACGTGCAGATGCACGAGTTTGAGGCGCTGCTGTTCAGCGACCCTAAGCTGCTGGCGGATGGTCTGGATCTGACGGATGCGACGGCAACTCAGAGCATCAGAGGCCAGTTTCGGTCACCCGAGGAAATCAACGACAGCCAACAGACTGCCCCGTCCAAGAGGATCATCCAACTGTGTCCGAGTTACGACAAGAGGCTGGACGGGCTCTTCATCAGCCAGAGGATCGGCCTGGAAGTGATGCGAGCCGAGTGTTCACACTTCGACGAGTGGATTCAGACGCTGGAAGCATTGGCACATCATTGATGATGTGAGCCACTGTCTCGCTACGCGCAGACCGACGCGTTTGGGTTGACGAGGGGGGGAATTGCCTTTAGGATGGGGGTTTGCCAGTCTGGTGTTGAAAGGAATCTGATGGAGACAATCCTGCAGACGAAGATCGCCGGGAGGGAGCCGATGCGCGGCAAGGTTCGCGATGTGTATGACCTCGGCGACAAGCTCTTGATCGTGGCCACCGACCGCCTCAGCGCGTTCGATGTCGTGATGGCCACGCCGATCCCGTATAAGGGCGTCGTCCTGACGCAGATCTCGAAGTTCTGGTTCGACTTCCTCAGCGGCGTGGTCGAGCATCACCTGATCTCGGACAGCGTCTCGGACTTCCCGGAGCCTTTCGGCAAGCACGCCGGCCAGCTCAAGGGCCGCAGCATGCTCGTCCGCAAGGTCCAGGTGCTGCCGATCGAGTGCGTGGTTCGCGGCTATTTGGCGGGCTCTGGGTGGAAGGAGTATCAGAGCAGCGGCACGGTCTGCGGCGTGAAGCTGCCGGCGGGGCTCAAGCAGTGCCAGAAGCTGCCCCAGCCGATCTTCACGCCGGCCACGAAGGCCGAGCGTGGCATGCACGATGAGAACATCAGCTTCGAG
>JAFGJR010000060.1 GCA_016928975.1 Sedimentisphaerales bacterium
GAGCCCTTCTATTGTCCGGCGGACAAGTTCTCGATTCGGGAGACGAACTCGCCGGAGCACGTTTACGGAGTCCTCTCGTACGGAATCAATGAAGACGTCTTCGGCGCAAGGCCGGGCCAGTGTTGCACTCGCTCGGGCTGGAAGGACCAGGCCCTGGGAATCATGAGCCGGATCGCCAATCCATCCGATGTTGCGATGTTCACCGATGCCGGGCATGAGACACTCGAGAGAAGTCAGGCCGCCAAGAGCGACGGCACCATCAAGATCGAGGCCGGCGAGTGGGTACCAACCTGGTTCCGCTCAGCCCAAGGCGCGACCTTCCTCAACGAGGTAAACGCAAAGGTTATCATCGCGGTTCCAATCGAGCGGCATGGCAAGAACGGCGGTATCAGCGTCGCCTACGCGGACGGACACGGCTCGTTTCTTGCCGGGTCGGGAGCCTGGGGACTGTCGACCGGGTTCCCGGCGAAATCCACGTCTCAGCACGTGCGGGTTCCGCTTCAGTACGTTCCCCGAGCACCGCGAGTCAATCCCTACACCCCATGATCGCTGGGCGGCGTGGGACGCGGCCGAAGAGCCGTTTGGCTCAGAGAACGTGCTCGCAGAGCAGCCTCCACGACATCCCTCTCGGCTTCCGACAGACGCGCAGGTGCGGCGTCGGATGTCAGTTTGCGATCCTGACCCGCCGAAGACACCGTGCCGTTCCACGGATTGATGTGCTGTAACTCTTTGTAGCACAGGTTTTTATCAACAATCGGTCGACGGCGGCATGACGCCGGCCACGAAACCGCGCCGCTTTTCCGAAATCCCGCTATTCTGGCGCATCCTATTGGTTGAACAGAGAAGCACCGGAAGGGCAAGACATTGACGGCCTCAATGGACTTCACGAAGGACGCCGAAGCAGCGCTGATTGCTCAAGTGAAGAGCAACAGTCGCCTGTTCTTCCGCCTGGCCTACGGCGTCGTGCGTGATGTACAGACGGCCGAGGATGTCTGCCAGCAAGCGTTCCTGCGTGCGTGGGAGCTGCGAGGTCGGATCCGAGATGTCGAGACCCTGCGGGCGTGGCTGGCCAAGGTCGTGGTGAACGAGAGTTTGGTGATTGTGCGACGACGAAAGACCGAACAGCGTGCCAGGAGTCTGTATCCGGCACCCGCCGAGAACGACGCTCCGCCGTGCGAGCAAGCCGAGTTTCGTGAGCGCTTGCAGGATGCACTCGATCAGTTGCCAGAGCAGACGCGGATCGTCGTCGTGCTGCGTCTTCTGGACGGCATGAGCGGCAACGACGTCAAGTCACTACTGGGTTGCAGCGCTTCAGAGGTTTCCAGGCGGCTTCACCGCGGCATGGAACGTCTTCGACGCCTGCTGGCAGGGCAGTACGCGACGGAATGAGGATCGGCCGGTGTTGCTTGTTGCCCCATCGGCAACGCTCCTGGTGTTGGGACGCGCGGCAACCGCGGACGACAAGCCGGATGCAACACGATGATGGAGAAGGATGACTCGATCATGAACTGCAACTCGGTCAGAGACGAACTGCTGCAATACGACTGGGATGAGATTGACCGCCAGAGACTGACGGAGATCCTGAACCATCTGGCTCATTGTGACGAGTGTCGGTCGGCCATGGCCGATTTCGACCGTTTGCGGCTGGTGAGCAGGCCCGTCGAATCGGACACCGAGCCGAACGGCGGTTGGACGGCGTTTGAAAACAGACTCATTGACCGAATGACCAGGCCTCGCCGGCGGTTGGGGTGGGTGCCGCCGGCGTTGGCCGCGTCCCTGGCCCTGGCCGTTGTGGGTTGGGGCCTGTACCTCGGCAGCGGCGGCACACGCGACCAACGTGCGCCTTCGGTCAACGGAGGAGCGATTGTCAGGACCCTGACTCCACAGGAAATCGCCGACCGCGTCGAGGTGTTCGATCAGATCTCAGAGGTTTTCGACCGCCGTGCGGGCTGGGTGCTGATTTCCGATCAACGATCGGACATGGGCGTTGGCCAGACCCCCATGCGGCAGGATTCGTCACTACTGCTCGTCAGGTTGAGCCTTCTCAAAGACCGGTCGCTGTTCTCCAACGCCGATCTGGTCATCGTTCCCGGTCAGATGGCGCGCGTTTCCGTGCCTTCCCATGACGGCTCGGTTGTGCGGTACCAGGTTACCACGTCGGAGACTGATCCGAGGTTCCTGCGTCTGCGCGTTGAGGTGGGCTCCTCCAACGGACAACGCGAGGGCGGAGCCGCTCTGGCGACTGACCTGCGGTTGCCCTCCGGCAAGATCGTTCCCGCGGGGCAATTGGTCACCTCCTCAGGAAGCTATGACGTGCATGTTGGCATCTATCAGTCAAAGACACCATCGGCGCCACTATGATCGCAGCAAAGATACTGATGCTGATTCTGTCCAACGAGGGCCATTGGTTCGGGGGCCAGGCCGGCACGATTTCCGCGCAGTGGGCAGCCCAATTCGAACAGCCCGAGGCTGTTCTGAAGTGGGACCTGCTGATCGGAGAGGTTTGCGTTGCCGGTGATCAACTGGCCGTCCAAAGGGGAAGCAAAGCCAGCGTGGTGACAGTCACACCGCCGGAAGTGCGGGCCAGAACGCGGATGCGATGGGTGTACCACCTCTACCAGCGCGGCGACGGAAAGGAGATCGACGCAGGTGAAGCGGCTGTTCAGGTCTATCCCGCACCCAAAGCAGATCGCCTCAAGGATCGATTGCCAGATCGGCGCATTGCGGTCTGGGATACGGCGGGCGGTCTTGCCGATGCCTTGAGCAAAGCCGGCCTGGAGTTCAGGCGCATCCGGAAAGCGGCAGACCTTCAGTTGTCCCGGGTGGATGTGGTTCTGGTCGGGCCGGACGAGCTGCGCCATGAGGTATTCGACCAGTCGCCGTTGATCGCCCTCGCCGAGGCCGGTGCCGGAGTCGTGCTGTTCGAGCAGAGGCGCCCACGCTCTCTTGCCGGCTATGCGTTGATGCGCCGGACGGCGTCCATACGGCCGACATGGCGGGGCAACCACCCACTCATGAGCGGCTTGGAGGTCGACGACGTGCAATCGTGGCTCGGCGGCCCGGGCAAAGAGATCTGGGCGGTTGAACTGCCGGCCGATGAACCGGTTCTGGAGATCGGCCATTGGCCGCCGGTTGTCGAAGGTCCGCGGCCGGGCCCGGTTCAGGTCGTGCTGGCGGTCAAAGCGGTCGGCAAGGGCAGAATGATCGTGTCACAGATACCACTGGGCCCGTGGGACACGGATCCTCGTACGCAACAGTTTCTCGACAACGTGCTCGGCTACCTTGGGACGCGGCCGGAACCGACGCCCCGGCCGAGCGAACGACAGGTAACCCGCCCGGTTGCATCGCAGCCGGTGCCTACTATCGCCATACCATCCGGAGCTACCCCATGAGAACATTCACAATGAGCGCAAGCATGTTGGCTGCAGTTTTGGTGGTGATCGGTCCGGTCGTTGTGCTGGCCGCCGAGTCGCGCCCATCAGGGGCGACAGAGGCGGCCGCCTCCCGGCCGGCCGGTCACGAGGCTGGGCCGGCGGCCGCCCGCCCGCTGACCGTTGCCATCCTCGACTTCGGCGCGAAGGACCCCGCTGTGCCCGACCTGGGGCCGCAGATCGGCGAGGTTCTGACGGCCGTGCTCTCCGGTGAGCCGGGGTTCACGCTCGTCGACCGGGCCACGCTCGCTCGAACACTGCAGGAACACGAACTCAACCTGTCGGGCGTGGTCAGCACGGAGCAGGCCGTCCAGGTCGGCAAGCTGGTCGGGGCGCGAATCCTGGTAACCGGCAAGGCCTTCACGCTCGGCAAGCAGGTGTTCATCACCGCCAAGCTCATCGGCACCGAGACCTCGCTGGTCGAAGGCGTTCTGGTCAAAGACGAGAACGGCGCGGACGTGGGCAATCTGGTCGTTTCGCTGGCCACCGAGATTGCCGACCGTCTGCGAAAGGCCGGCCCCAGGCTGGTGGCCAGTGATGATGGGATCGATCCGCTGCCTAAGCTGAGGAAGGAACTGGCCGGTCGTCCCAAACCGAAGGTTGTGGTCATCATCACCGAGGAACACATGAGGGCCGCCCTACTCTTACAGTTCGTGGACCCTGCCGTTGAGACCGAGGTTAAACTGATGCTCCGCGAGTGCGGGTTCGAGATCATGGACGTGCCGCAGAACGATCTGGCCGACTGGGCCAGGGCTATCCGCAAGGAGGACGTCCAGTCATGGCCTCGCGGCCTGCAAGACGCCGACCTGATCATCACCGGCGAGGCCTTCAGCGAGTTCGCCGCCCGAATCGGCAACCTGGTAAGCTGCTCGGCCCGCGCCGAAATCAACATGATCAGCCGCAAGGACGGCAAGATCGTCCTCGCCCAGCGCGAAACCACCCGCGCCGTCGACCTCTCCGAAAACATCGCCGGCAAGAAGGCCCTCGAAAAGGCCGGACGGGTAATGGGCGTTCGGCTGCTGGAGCACTTCAACAAAACGCTGCCGGCTCGCAACGAAACGACGACGGCTCCGGAGAAGAAGTGACGGCACATTGGTAGTCTTGCGTTTGCGCTGAACACGATCAGGCGCGTGTCACAGGAGGAGAATGATTTGTTCGACAGATGCCTCTTCCTCAAAGCGTCCGTGTGCGCACTTGTCCTTGTTCTCGCCACTGCGGCCAGTCATGCGCCGGCAGCATCGGTGCCGAACTCGCCCCCGGCAGCGAGTCAACCGGCCACGATGCCCGACGTGCCCGTCTGCGCGATCATCGCCGACCAGGCAGTCCAGGAGGAATACTTGGCACTGATCGGTCTGCTGGAAGCAAAGCTGTCCGGCAACGGCAAGCTCAGGCTGGTCGAGCGAAACGAGATCGACAAGGTGCTCAAGGAGCAGGAACTCGGTGCGGCGTTCGCCGCCGAGGGCGTCGGCCGGCGAATCAAGCTCGGGGCGCTGCTCAAGGCTGATCTGCTGGTCTTCTTGCGCGAGCGACAGGGCAAGGAGAAGGACGCCAAAGCGATCGAGGTCGCCGTGGCAGAGACGCGCCGCGGGCTTCGGTTGGTGATGGAGACCACAACATGGGAGCCAGCACGCGCCGAACAGATCGTCGACAACTCCGTCGGTGCCGTCCATCGAGCAAGTAACCTTGCCCCCCGAGCCGATCTCCGCATTTTCGCGGTTTCGCCTTTCGAATGCCGCGATCTCATGCGTGACTACGCCGGCCAGCGCCGCGGCTACGCGCGCCTTGTCGAGGAGTACCTGATCCAAGGTTCCAGCGTCGCGGTCGTAGAGCTCGCTGAAGCCCGTGCTCTCGTGCGCGAGTCAGCCGTCTCGGGTGACCGGTTGTCGCGCGAGCTGCCGCCGTATTACATCTTCGGTTCTTTCAGGACCTCGCAGGCAGGCGGGACCCCTCGGACTGCCCTGGCGCTTGAGCTCCGGCACGGGGACGCCACATTGGCCAAGTCCACTCGCGATGAGGTGCCCGCCGAGTCCGTCGGAGCCGCTCTTCAAGAGACAGTCGTTGAACTGCTTGCAAAGGGCACCACCATGCCACCGGCTGGCTCCCCGAGCAGAGTCGAGACGCACATCTTGATCGATCGTGCCGATGTCTTCCGACGTCTCGGGGAATGGGACGAGGCCATGCCGCTCTACGAATCGGCCCTGCTGCTCGACCCCCTTCTTCTTCAGGCCCATCTTCGTCTGTTCGAGGGGCACACCGAACTGATGATCGACGGGGGACGGAGTATGCGCGGTCGCGGTGGAAGTCCTGACATCCCCCGTCGCGTCGAGTACGCCGAGGCTGCGCTTGATCATCTGGAACTGCTGCTACGCCGGGGAGAAATCAACGAGGAATTGGGACAGCGACTTCGTCACTATCAGGCCTACTGCCACTTGGACAAGTACGACGCCGTGCGCGACCCGAAAAACATCGTGGCTGCGTTCCGACGGCTCTGCCGCCGCAGAAATGACATGGTTATCGACGTCCTCGCCGACCCACAGAGGCGTTCTCGGCTCCCCGAGCTCTCCTTGAGCTTCCTCGTGTCATTTGTAGTCTATGGAACCACTGCTCAAAAGCGCGTCGACGACGAAGGTGCGTCAGAGGCGATCTGCCACGTGATCGAGACCTTGGACAAGGGCGACGAGCACGCTGCAACGATACTGATGCTCTTTGCCGCATACGCCGGTAGTGATTTGAACACCGCTGGGTCGCTCCCACCCAGTTTCCTTGGCTCCTTGAGACAATCACCCTCTGCTCGCGTGCGGTTTCTGGCCCAGGCTCTGCAGATCCTCGGCGACATCCGCGATCAAACATCTCTCGATGCCGCTTTGCCTCGCCTGAACGAGCTGGCCGAATCCAACGCCCTGGGCAAGGAGACCGCCGACTACCTGATCAGCCGTGCACACGATCGCCTACAAAACATCCGCGGAGCGAATGGTGCTTTCACCACTGCATCCAAGCAGGTGATCCCCAAGCTCACGCGCATCGATGGCACCCTCTGGCCGACAGAGCAAGCTGGTTCGAGGTCGGACCGAAGAACTTGGGTGTACGACTGGGCCTCATGCGGCCGCGACATCGATCTTCTCGCGACCAGCCTCGGCGTTTTCCGCCTGACCGGCGATGGCAAAGCCGCCCTCGTGACCCGCACCACCGGAAAGCAGTTGCTTTGGGACGGCCAATACGCCTGGAGCACCGCCCCAGGCGCAAAGCCGGCGATTCTCTGCCTCGATCCCGTTCGCGGTGAGATTGCCCGTTTCGATGAGCCTGATGTCATCCATGGAACCTCCCCCGACTACGGCAGGATCGTAGCTGTTCGTCCGGGGCAATTGTGCTACATTGGATGCCTTTCCTGGAAGGAATTGAATCAGCGCGTGTGGGCCAGTCTCCTCAGTGTGAGCCGACAGGGACCCTCCAGCATCAGCCGGCGCTCCGAGACTATCTACGAAGCTCGTACCCAGTGGGACCGATCCAACTCGAAGGCCAGAGTCAGCCCGGATACCGCCATTATTCCAGGTTGGACGATCGTGGTACCGGCTACCGACGATCAACAGGGCCCGTATGTGTTGGTCGGAAGACAAGGCTCTTGGCCGCTCGTTCTCAACCTCGCGAATAAGCAGCCGAGTATTCCCAGCCATCGGTGGCCGTCAAGTGCCGTGGCGACGATGCACGATGGTCGTTTGCTCATCGGCGCTGGCCAGATCGGCAGCTACAAGGAAAGCTCGGCCATTTATTACGCCAAGACGTTGTTCGGTGAGCCGCAAATCGTGGTTGATTTCGGCGAGCGGTCTTCGCAGGAAGAACGGTGGCCGATGTCCACCTATTATTCGTCGCTACTCGTTGTCGATCACAAGCTCCACCTGCTGGCCCGCGCTGACTCTCGCCGCGCGCCCGCCTGGATTGCAGTCGATCTCAAGACCTGGCAACCCAGCGTGCTCGTTCATACGTTTCCCGAGGGCATCGCACCGTCCCACGACCCCTATCGGCTTAAGATGTCTGACCGCTTCGCCCTCGCTTACCAGCTTCGCGTGTCCGATCGGCTCGGCCTGATTCTGCTCGCGGGCGGCGGCGCTTACAGGGTTGAGCTTCCCCCGTCTGACGTGTGGCCGCCAATTGACGCCCGAGTCTCTTCCGCCATCCCGCCCCCCGCAACGCAGGCGCATTCGCGGGAGACTATGGAGATCGGGTCTCCGTCTGTGAGTCGTCAAGAGACTACGAGGTGAGAAGCATGCGCTTTTCTCCTGTTTCATCCGGTTGTGCTTGCTGCGTGCTCATGCTCCTTGTCCAAGCGATGGCGTGTGCCGCCACATCGGCGGCCCCTGCGACGGCCGGTCAGCCGGCCGCCCCCACCTGCGCGATTCTGGCCGAGGCGACGGCCGGGCTGGACTCGTCGCCCGTGGTGACCCTGCTGGAGGCGAAGCTGTCGCAGGATTCGCGGGTCCAGCTGCTGGAGCGGGCGGAGATCGCCCGGATCCTGGCGGAACATTCGTTGTCTCTGAGCCTGGCCGAGAGTACGCCGAAGTCGCGGCGGGAATGGGGGCAGGTGCTGCGGGCTCAAATGCTGGTGCTGCTGCAGACGCGACAGGTCAAGGAAGGCAAGGTCATTGAGGCCGGCTTCGTCGAGACGCGCCACGGGCTGAGCCTGGGCAGCGAGCGGCTGGTCTGGGACGACCGGGCCGAGCAGATTGCCTCACTGCTGGCTCGCCGAGTGGGCCAGGTGGCCGGGACGCTGGGGGCGGGCGTCAAACACGTCTTTGCCGTACCGCCGTTCGAGGCCGAGGATCTTTCGCCGGACTCGCTCCAGTATCAGAGCGCCTACGCACAACTGGTTGAGGAGACTCTTTCACATCTGCCGGGTGTGGTGATGGCCGATCTGGCCCACGCCGCAGAAGTGGCCCGTGAACTGGCGGTGAGCGAAGGCGAGACATCCGTCGCCAGGTCTCTGCCCTATTACCTCCACGGCCGGCACAAGATGACCGGCCCGACCGGGAATCGGACCGTCAGCTTCCACCTGGAGCTTCGTCACGGCCAGGAAACCATCGCCTCGATGGACAAGGACGCCATCCATCCAGACTCCGCCGCATCGTTTCTGCGTGAATCCTGCACCGAACTGGCCCGCAAGGTGATCGGCGGCGCGCGGCAGGCCCCGGTCAATGGAGCAACGACCCTCGAAGCCGACCTCCTGGAAGAGCGCTGCCGCGCCTATCGCCTCGTCGGCGAGTGGGAGTCCGCCATCCGCATGGCCGAGGCAGCCCTGTTGCTGGACCCGGGGCGGCATGAGCTGCGGGCCCAGCTTATCCATTTGTATGAGAGGCTCGTTTGGGTCTGGAATGGCCGTCGCTTCAGATGGGAAACGGAGTTCCGACGCAAACAGGACGCGGACATGCGAAAGCGCATCGCCACTAGACCCTATGATACTGGCGCAGAACCGATCCCAGTCCGGGCTTTCGTGCAATGCGGCTTCGCGGCGATCAATCACGCCTGGCATTTGGCCCACGAGCGCCCACTCCGCCGCGAGGAGGTATGGCCTCTGTGCAATCTCGTTTCGACGGCATCCAGACCGTTCAACTCACCCCATATCTATGATTGGAAGCAAGACGCTTCATCGCTTGCTCCGCTTATGCGAGGCCTGCTAGATCAATACTCCGGTGTCTGCTCGTATGTCCTCTCCAACAGCCGCATCAGCGACGATCAGAATCGCTCCGCTTACACTTACATGGCCTCGTCCGTGTGCAAGCTCGCGTCGAGTTCGCCCTGGATCGGACAGGAGGGACAGTTGGATGTGCTCCGCAGATGCCTCCTGGCGATCGAGCCCGCTGACGGTTCATTTGCCGTTCAATGGGGCGTGGTATCTTCTGTCAGCGACATGCTCTGGAGCGCTCCTGAACCCGCACGGGAGCGGTTGTTCGTGGATCTGTCGAGACGAGAAACAGGGTCTAATCGCTTTATTATTGACTGTTTGCGTGTTATTCGGAGTTTCCAACGGATTGATCAGGCCCTGCGCGTGCGAAAGGAACTCGACGCCATCGCCTCCAAGGCCTTCCCCGACGAATCTGCGCCCCCCATACAGATGCGCGGCGTCTACACCACGTTTGAATACCTCAAGGCCAAGCTGGAGTCAGGAGGGCAAGTCCCAACGCGACAAGAGGCTGCTGACGACACTGCAACCGCCGACAACACGGTCCAATTCTCGATCATCTCCCGTAGGGACCCGCGATTCCAGGCGGGCCACAGCATCAACGGGATCAAACAATGGCTGAGCCTGGGCAACGCATGCGATGTGTTCGTCGCGCATGAAGTCGAGGTCATGACCCAGCCCTGGGAGCAGATCAGTCTTGGCACATTCGAGCGATCATGGCCTCAACGAGGACATGTGCAGTGGGACGGGCGCTACCTCTGGGTGAGCGAGGGCCGAGGACGTCTCCATGTTTTCGAGGGCACCTCTTGGAAATCTGTCGCCGTGTTTGAAGGAACAGACGGTCTTCCCGCCATGGAACACGGCTGCAAGATTGCCCCTCTCGGTCCAGGTCGCGTATGCGTAGCCGGAGCCACGGGTCAACCAGCGCTCTATCAGTCCTGGATCGCGACGGTTGAACTCAGTGGTGACAAGGCGATGGGACTGAAAAAGGGCGTGGACGTTTTCTACAATGCTCGGCAAGTCTCGCCTGCTCAGACCAGCACGTCCACTCAGCCGAACAGTCTGGCACGTGGATTCCTCCCGGTTTTCGCGCTCACGGTTCCCTCGGCAGCAGGATTGCCGCTCGTCATTGTGGGCCGGCACAATCTGGGAGAGGGGCCTCCTGGAGGCCTGCCTGCTTTGCTGGTGAACCCGGGCACGCGGCAGGTCACAATCTTGCCGGAAAAATGGGGGAGCGACTGGGCCTATGTTGCTGGTCCGGACCGGGTCTACGTGCTGACTTATCGAGAAGTGCACATGCCGCTGGTGCCGATCGTAGCTTCAGCACAACTGCCGGATACGGAGCTTCGGGAGGTGATTGCCCTCGATCAGCCCCGCTGGGAGTTTGTCCATGCCACGACCGGCGTACTGGAAGGGTATCTGCTCCACGCCATTGGGCAGGATTGGTACACAATAGACCTCAGCGGGCCGCGGATTCTGCGAAAGGCTCCTGTCGATGTGCAGATACGCAAGTGCCAGTTGAGCCGCTCCGATTTCTACGGGCTGGTTGCCTACAGCTACGATGGGGCGTGGCAGGTTCGGTTTGGCAAGACGGCGACGGGGCCGGCTCTGCCCGTGTCGAGCGATTCTGCGCCGCAAGTCCCCTCCGAGGGGGCATTGGTGGCATGGCTCCCGAATCGCGGACAGGGATGGTTCCGCTCCCAGGCCACCGAGCTCAAAATCGCCATTGGCGACATCATTGTCGCGGTCAACGAGCAGAAGGTCTCAGGTGCTGCTGATTTCATGAAGGCGTCGGCAGATCATGGGAGCAGCGTGCGTACAATCGAGATCGTCAATGAAACCGACCGGTGGACAGTGACTGTTCAGCCTGGCAAGATCGGCTTGTTCGTTTGCGACTACAGGACCTCGTACGGTCCTGCACTCAAGGCCGCCCTGCTGGCTTGCCGGGACAGACGGTATGCCAGGGCTCACAGGTCATTTGAAGAAGCCTTGGCGCGTGGACTAGATGTCCGATCGAACGAACTCTTGTCGCTGATCTATGCGCACTGCGTCTATTACTCAGGTGATGCTCCGAAGGCCCTTGCGGTTCTGGATGAATGCATCGCGCGAGGGGAGAAGGAGCCCGTGTTCATGCTGTGGGAGCTGTACCGAGACGGAATCGATCTTGATGTGGCCTCGCCCTCTCAGAATCTTGATGGACATCTCGGCTTGTACCTGCGGCAGCGGGTGTGCCAGGAATACCCGGATCACGTCAACAGTATTTGGGAGCTTTCCCACTACCAACAGCGGACGCTTCGCCAGTACCCGGTGACGGTGCCTGTCTGGTTGGAACTGATGAACAAGGCCAGCGCGTCGAACAACAAGATTCTCGCGTGTGCGGCTTTGGAGCATCTTCGCTTGTTGTTCAGCGACCTGAAGATGAAGCCGGAGCACTCGGCTGTTTGCCGATACCTCGTGGACAGTGGCTTATACGCATCGGGGCTGACATGTTTTGATGAAACCTTGCTGGAAGCCGGCGGGCCGGAGTTGGCTGTCAGGGTCTGGAAGGCCGCCGAGCCTGCAAGACGCGGCTCTCTTGGATCCGGCTCCCACATCCAGCGCGTCATCGGGGCCGCCGCCCTTACAGGACAAATTCAGGAGGCTCGGTCGATCATCAGCCGATTGGAGCCCCCCTTCGACGCGATTCCCAGTCCAACGTTCATCGCCAGCAATGCCTTCATGATTGGCTGGCAAGATCTGGCGCAGGATTACGCGACCTGTGCTCGGCGAATGGTTGCTGAGTTCCCCGACGAGCCGGGGATCCTGACGGGAGCGTTCATCATTCTGAGCCATCTTCCCGACCCCGACATCGCCGAACTGACGCGCATTCACGATCATGTGGAATTGCTGGTCACAAATGATGTTTCACGAGCAACGCGCTCCTCCACCTTTTATCACGAGTCAGAGATGAGATTGACCTTGTCCATGCTGCGCGGTGACTATGATGCTGTGGCGGCACTACAGGCGCTCACCGCCGGCAAGGCGCCGGCCCACTTCGCAAGCCAGCGCGAAGCTGCGCTCTTCCTGAAAGATCACCAGAAGAGACTGCGGGATATCAGGAGCCCGTTCGCGCGCACCCAGTATGCCCTGCGGGTCCCATCGCGCGGATGGCTCCTGCTGACCCGTGACAACCGGATGGGCTGGGCGAGTCCAGATGGCGACGACATTACCGAAATCCCGCTTCCTGACCAGGCATGGACGCGTATCGAGGCCACTGGCAATGATGGCCAATGGGACTACTCGACAACAAATACGATCCGGCGCTCAGATTCGGGCGATACCGTCGTTGTCCTCGGCGGACCAAGGACAGTGTATGCATTGAATCCCGACCGCCAAGGCTGGACTCGATTGATATGGTACCGATTTGAGAAGAGTTCCGTTGGCGGGGCCGATGTTCACGAGGAGTGGCTGGACTGGTTACAGCCGGTGCTTGATGAGTTTGCCTCCTTCATGTTGGCGAAGGAGGAACCCGCACGGGAGGTGGTATGGCCACCTGGTGATCAGGATTACTTACGTGGCGCGAAAGCCATGCTGAGCGACGGGACCTGGATCGTGACCGACAAACGCAGTGATCGGAAGTTCCTCGACCTGAGCAGCGTTTGTGCGAAAGCCCTCCGCGGCCCCATCGAAATCTACGAGATGTCCGACCTCACGGGCGACGTGCTGGTCTACCTCTACACCAGCCAGGGTGTGCTCAAGTGGCGGCGGGCGGACAACCAGATCGTGCCGATACCGTTCCCCGATCGGACCACGCCGGCGCCGGTGTTTCCGCTGACCGAAGGCGGCGAACGCCTGAAGGACAAGGTTGTTCGGCTTGCGGTGCTGCCTGAGGCCGGCGGGGCAATCTACCAACTCGACCTGGTCAAAGGCAAACTCACCCGCGACGCGGGCATCAACCAGTGCTACCCGATGACCTACTGGCTGCAGAAGCCGGTCGAGTGGAACCGCCAACAGGTGATC
>JAFGJR010000301.1 GCA_016928975.1 Sedimentisphaerales bacterium
CGAACTGTCCCGCAAGCAGGTTGCCTCTGTCTTTGATGCCCTTTCCGACCTCATCAAGAAGAACGTGGGCAAGAAAGGGCCGGGCGTATTCGTCGTGCCGGGGTTGATGAAGATCGTTGTGATCCAGAAGCCCGCCGTCAAGGCTCGCATGGGGATCAACCCCTTCACCAAGCAGGAGCAGATGTTTAAGGCCAAGCCTGCCCGCAGGGTTGTCAAGGTGCGTCCGATGAAGGCCCTGAAGGACATGGCGAAGTAATCGGTTCACTAATCAAGTTCTGTCGGTTCATTGCGGACAGGGAGTCAAACGGCGGCTTGCGCTGCTCGTTGTAGTAGCCTTTCATTCCCCCGATAACGTATCACCCTTCGAAGGTATTCATGGAAACAGCCACAGATGGAAAAGGACAAACGCGCGTACTTCCTGCCCGACAAGCTCGTGGCTGCCTTTGATAAGGAGGCCAGGAAACAGGGCTGTCTTCATCGCCATGGTCGTCCGCAACGCCATGGAGGACTTCCACTGCCAGCATCTCTCAGACGAGCAGATGAAGCAGCTCAATCCGTATCTGCCCGCTCCGTTCTCGCCGGCTTATGGGTCTCGTCTGGCCACTCACTCACGTGCTGTCGCAACCTGAGCCTTTTCTTCGCGGCGCTGTAGCGCGAGAACCCTTCGCCTGCGAATTCGCTCGCTGCGCGACAGGCGTTTTCTTTTTTCTGCAGTGGGCTCGTTGGCCGTTGTTTGGCTGACATTCTCGGTCATGATCCGGTCTCTCCTGTTGTTCTGTTGACGCTTGAAGTCTGTATGTGATCTGCAATCCAGACGGATGTTGTTTCTGTACGAGAGGTTGCCCACCAGGGTGATCAGCGGCCTGCGCCAGTGCCACAAGCTGCTCCACACCCGGTGCAAGATGCGCGGTAGGGAATAGAAGCGCCGGTTGCACGAGTTCATTTCCCGGATGACCTCGTCCAGAGACAACTGCTTGTACCGCGCGACCGGGAAAGTCAGCGTGTAGTACTTCCAGTCCTCGGGGAACTCATCGAGGGGGATGCGGTCCTCCGATCTCATCTGGTCCCACAGGCGTGTGCCGGGCAAGGGCGTCAGAAACAGGGCGTTGAGGTTGTCCACGCCGTAGTGGCCGGCCACCTTGGCGATCCTCTTGCCGATGCCCGGTTCGTCCACGTCCAGACCGATGATGAAGGAGCCCGCGACCAGTATGTTGTGTCGCTGGATGCGCCGCACGGAGGCTCGGAAATCCCGCCCCTTGGCCAGGTTGGATTTCTTGCCGAGTTCCGCGAGGCCTTCCGGCGAGGGGGATTCAAAGCCGATGAAGACGCCTCTGCATCCGGCCTCTGCGGCCAGTGTCAGGAGTTCCTCATCGTCCGCGAAGTTGATGGTGGCCTGCGCAATCCATTCTTTTCGCAGGTTCGCCTGGATCATAGCCTGGAACAGGTCCTTGGCTCGGGCGATGTGTTCGGTGCGAGTGCCGATCAGGTTGTCATCCACGATCAGCACAAGTCTCTCTCGAATGGACCGAAACTCCCGCACCACATCCGGAATGGGACGCTGCCGGTAGCGGGTCCCGTTGAACGCCGTCACGCTGCAGAAGATGCAATTCAATGGACAGCCGCGCGTGGTCTGGATGGCACCGAAGGCGTACCCGCCGGCCAGCAGGTCATGCCGGGCGAGCGGGACCGCGTTGAGATCGGCGAGCCCTCCGTCGTATCGGCGTTTCAGGCTGCCCTGTCGGGCGTCCTCCAGAACCTGCGGCCAGATACCCTCGGCCTCTCCCGTAACCACCGAGTCCACGCGTTCCGCGACTTCGTCGAAGCACATGGTGGCGTGAATGCCCCCCATCACAATGGGCACCCCCAGAGCTCTGAAGTGAGCGGCCACCTCGTAGGCCCGGTTTGCCTGTGAGGTGAAAGCGGTAATGCCCACCAGATCCGGCCGAGGCATGGCCGCGTAGTCCGGCACGCCGAGGTTCTCGTCCAAGATGGAGATTTCCCACTCTGGCGGGGTCAGACCCGCCAGGACCAGCAGGCTGAGTGGTTTCCAGACGCGGTAGCGGTTCCAGCGGCTTTCCTTGATATGAGTCAGGCTGACCAGCGGGTTGGACGGATTGATCAGATAAAGGCGAATGTGGTGCTCCTTGTACACGCCGAGACTTCTCGATTGTCGGTCTGCCGGTGCCCCGCCGAAGCAAGCTCGCACGACTGACAGCGAGCGTCATGCCGGGGCGTCTCTGTGCAGTCAGTGCAGCCTCAGTCGGGGCCCCAAACTGGTTTCCTCTATATCCAGCGTGGCGTTGGTCATCGCTAGCGAGGCCGCTTCGTCCAGGAGCAGGACCATCCTGCCCTGGTAAATGATGGCCGTGTCGGCGGGGCGAGCATGATCCACGGAAAGCTTCCATCCGCCCGGCCTGCCCGTGAATCTCATTGCCTCATGCTCGCCAGCTTTTTTGTGGGCCAGTTTCAGCGTCAGTCGTTCCCGTGCGCCAGGCGTTACGGTCAACATGCGTCATTCTCCAGTGAGGTGCGTTTTTGCAGAACGCACGTTCCTTGTGGGCATCTGGACTCCTCATAACAGTCTTGATCCCCTTCTTGCAGACGTCCACTCCCGTTGCGGTCTCAGGTCACGCGTCGCCCGGTCCGCCGCTCCAGGTTTGCATCTTGACCCGCTCGGCAAGCAGGAATACCTGGACGACGGTGCCTGTCATCAACACTTCCACCGCCGTGCCGGTGGTCCTCTCGATCCCTGTTGTTGCCTCACGTACCCTAATCCCGGTGATTCTCTCGATCTCCCGTCGCATCGGTTCCGAGGCGCTGGTGAACAGTTGTCGGTGAAGCTCCTGCAGTTGAGCGGCACCTGCCGGGTTCCTGGCCATGGCCATCTCGGCCGGCGACAAGGCGCCGCGCAGCGTGATTACCAAGGTGTCTTCACTGAGGGCCACACTCACCGACTTGGGCAAGTGGCCCGTCCTCTGTTTCTCAAACGCGATCGCCACTTCGGCAATCTGTCGCGCCATGATTGAATCGGACTCGTCCATCAGTCTCGCTTCTCGTGGCGGTCGCCGCACCGCGTCACCGCAGGAACAAAAAAACGACGTGGCGAAACACCCTGAAGTGTTCAACCACGTCGGCTTACTCTGCAACGGGCCTGTCGCCGCAGCGACTTGCCCTTCATCTAGTCATCCGACAGGCCTGATCTACATCAGCCTCGGGGTCCAACCGGACCCCGACGGTATTTCATTCTACCGCGCGGAGCCAAGAAAGCAAGGAGATGCTCAGGCCCTCGTCGG
Organism: Sedimentisphaerales bacterium; assembly: GCA_016928975.1. The sequence continues at coordinate 3,294 of JAFGJR010000301.1, forward strand.
CCGCGTCATTGGTACGGCGGACGGCATCAGGCCTGTCCACTGCCCGTCTTGCCTCAGCCAGGCACGAAGGTCCTCGACCACCACGTCGAAGTGGCATTGCACTCCATACATCTGCCATCTGGCTTAAATTTCTGGCTGGAACAATCATTGTTGCGACAGCCGACAGCACCGCACTGCTCACATCGGTAGACAAGACTGTTACAGGGGATGGCGGTGCGCCCCTGTCGTCGCTGACCTGAACACTTCTTCACCATGCGCGCACCTCCTGTCCGCCGTGCGTTCGCATGAGTGCCTCGCATTCGGCGAACGCCCGTCCCAGCTTTGCGTTCTCCCTCACGATGCCGCCAGGTTCATGGGGTCCTGCCCGTGATTCCCGTCCGGCAGTTGTGCACATGACCGCAACTCCTGATGACTGTCGCTCATCGCTCCTGGGCGGCCGCGACCAGTCTGCGAATCATCGGGTGTTTCGCCAGTTGACCGGCCTTGAGACCCATGAGATTGCCCTGGAGTTCCTCCAGGTGTCCCCTCAGCAATCCGGATGAGTCCTTGCGGAGGATACCGAGCATGCGCGGGGGCGCAAATACAACCCAATGATCGATCCTGTGCTCCTCGGCTTTGCCACGCAGCCACTCTACGATCGCATCCGAGAAACGCCGCTCCTGCTCCTCGACGTAGTGCGTCGTGCCGGCCTGGGTCATCGGCCGCATGTTGTCCTGCTGTGGCAGCGTATTCTCAAAGGTGTCCGTGCTCGCTCACAGCGACAACGCCACTTGTCGGAAGTGGTGGCCGATGATGGCCAGGCTCATGGCCTCCGCGAAGGCGCGCCGATGAAACAGGGCGCTTTGACTGAGAAACTTCCAGTACTCGCGGCGCCCGCGGTGCCAGACACCCATGATCCACAGCGATCTGAGGAACGCTTTGATGTCGCTCCACGAAGTGTGGAAGCGGGGACCCTGCGGACGGTACTCCGAAAGAAACTCCCGGATCCGCCGGTAGTACATGCTCGGACTGTACAGTCGCTTGACCAGCGAGCGATAGCCTTCGACCAGCAGCTCGCGGTCCAGCTTTGGCACGAAATTGAGGGTGGTGGTCATGTTGTTGCCGCTGGGATGACTCAGAAGGCGGCCCTCTCTCTGGAGCCGCGAGAAGAGCTGCGTCCCAGGCAGGGCCTGCAGCAGTCCGACCATGGCCGTCACCACGCCGGCTTCCTGGATGAACTTGATCTGCTGCTCGAAGATGCTCGGTTTGTCACTGTCGAAGCCGACGATAAACCCGCCCATCACCTCCATGCCCGCCTTCTGGATGGTCTTCACCGAGGCGACAAGGTCTCGCTGCGTGTTCTGGGCCTTGGCGCATTCGAGGAGGCCTTCCTCCTGCGGCGTTTCGATGCCAACGAATAGTTTCTTGAAGCCCGCCTCGACCATCAGGGCGAGAAGCTCGGGGTCGTCAGCCACATTAAGCGACGCCTCGGTCGTGAACTGCATCGCCACTCCCCGCCGCCGGTTCCAGGCGATCAGCTCTCGAAGGAACTCCTTCACCTTGACCTTGTTGCCGATGAAGTTGTCGTCGACGATGAACACTGGGGCCTTCCAGCCGGCGTCAACGAGGCTCTCCAGTTCGCGAATCATCTGCGCGGGCGTTTTGGTCCGCGGCACACGGCCGTTCATGATGATGATGTCGCAGAACTCGCAGTTAAACGGGCAGCCCCGTGAGAACTGAACGGGCATGGTGGCATATTGCTTGAGCTGAATCAGGTCCCACCGGGGTACGGGGGTGTGGGTCAGGTCCGGCCTTTCCTCGCACCGATAGAACTGCTTCAAGTCGCCGGAGGTCATGTCCGCAATGAGTGCGGGCATGAGGTTTTCCGCCTCCCCGAGGACGAAGTGCTTCACCTCGGGGAACTGCTCGTGTCCCGTGGTAAAGAGCGGCCCGCCGGCGATGATCGTCTTGCCCTTCTCGTTGCACCGGGCAATGATTTTTCGGGCCGACTCGGCCTGCACGAGCATCGCGGAGATGAAGACGTAGTCGGCCCAGTCGATTTCGTCGTCGGTGAGGCGGCCGGCGTTCAGGTCGACGAGCCTGAGGTTCCACTCGCGCGGCAGCATGGCCGCCACGGTGAGCAGCCCAAGAGGCGGAAACGCCGCCTTCTTGGAGATGAAATGCAGAACGTGCTTGTAGCTCCAGAAAGTGTCGGGGGTGGAGGGGGAGACAAGCAAGATCTTCGCCGTTTGTCTGCCTCCACCAGCAGCGATGGGTGCCAGATGCTCTTCGACTTCAACTGCAATCGGCATTCTATCTTTACCTCGATTAAGTGGGTCAGGTATTATCAACGAACGACGGCAGGCTCTCCCGTCAGGCCGGCCTGCTCGCTGTTGGCCCTGATCCGTTCCCACACCTCCCAGCGATGGACGGGCAAGTCCATGCTGGCCTCAAAGCCCAGTTGCACCTTGCCGCCGCGAATCCCGAGCACCGTGATTTTCAGGATACGCTCAAGGGTGTGGGGGCAGCCGATGACCACCGATTCCTCCGGTTTTCTCGACAAGACCAACATGACAGAGCCTCCGTTCTCAGGGCGGTTTACCTGCTCCACCCCTGCTCCAGGTGTCTGCCGGTACGCTGCCGGCGAGCAGGTACACCTGGACCACGGTGCCGGTCGTGAACACCTGCACGACGGTGCCCGTCGTCGTCTCAACCTCCGCGGTCGCTTCACGTACCTCCACCCCAGTAATACGCTTGATTTCCTGTCGCAGCGATCCGGCGGAGCTGTTGAACAGTTGTTTGTGGAGTTCCTGCACCTGGGCGGCGCCTGTCGGGCTCCTGGCCAGGGCCTGCTCCGCCGGGGACAGGGCCCCGTGGAGGGTGATGACCAGCGTGTCGTTGTTCAGCACCACAGTCACCGATTTGGGTACGCGGCCGGTCCTCTGCTGCTCGAATGCAGTTGCCGCTTCAGCGATCTGCTGCGCCATGGTCGAGTTGAACTTGCTCATCACGTTGGTACCAGAGGGTTGCGGCCGTGCCGCGCCACCGCAACAAAAAAGCCGACGTGGCGGAATACCCTTGGGTATTCGACCACGTCGGCTTACTCTTCAACGGGCCTGCCGCCGTTGCGACCTGCCCTTCATCCAGTCATCCGACCAGTTCTTATACGTCGTTCTCGGAGTCCGTCTGGACGCCGATGCCACCTATAGTGTACGACACAGAACGGGAAAAGCAAACGGATCAGATTCTGTAGCGTCCAAACCGGGTAGACAATCGGCCAGGAAACCATCCCAGAATCGCGCAACAGGCCTTTTTTTGATGCTGGAACCGCGTTTTGAGACAGATCCTCAACTGCCGAGCAAACCTCTGGCAGTTGGGCAAGAGCAACACGGGCACGCCTGCCGGCGCGATCTGGCTGACCCATGCCTGAAGAAGGGGGTGGACCATGCGGCATAAACCGCGTGCTGGCAGCGCCTTATGCTTCGTTCTGCGATTGACGCACGCTCGCGGATTGCGGTCTTTCACGGGAATGCTACAATTCTCCCCGGCCGGTCCGGAACTCGACCTCGCGTCTTTCTGTCGGCACGTGCAGGCGGTGATCGGGCAAGGTCGCGACCGGGACACGGGGCACATTCGAGGTCGTGATGAAAACACAGGGAGAAATCGAAGCCGCCGTCTGCGAAGGGATCAGCCGCTTCGAGCAGGAGTACATGGGCCGGGGCCCCAAGGATATCCGCACCCATCTGATCGGCGATCTTCTCGTGGTTCGGCTTCAAGGGGTGCTGACGGCGGCCGAGCAACAATTGGCCAAATCGCCCCCGGCCGAGAAGGGGAGGGATCTGCTCAAACAAGTCAGGACCCAGTTGATCGAGACCGCGCGGCCGGTCCTGGAAGCGATGGTCGAGGAGGTCACCGGCGTCAAGATTCTCAGTCTGCACCACGACATCAGCACGTTCACCGGCGAAGAGGTGGTGCTCTTTGCCCTGGCCGAATCACCCCTCTTCCGAGAAACGAAGAAGAAACAGGGTTTGTGAATCGGGGCGACCCCGTTATCAAGTGCAGTGTCCTGCGTCGCAAGACAGGCGCTGGTGGATTGTCATGCTCTGTGCCTGTCCCGCGGCGCCGGAGGAGATCGATCTACCGACCGATTGCCGGGACCCTTGTTTTTCCGGTTGTGATGCCGGGGCCGCCGTTTTCCGAACGACTTCGCGGAAATCTTTCCCTTCCGAGAACGCATGTCACCTCTGCCCATGGCTGGTCCTTTCTTGTGAACAAAAAAACCGACGTGGCGGAACACCTTGAGGCATTCGACCACGTCGGCTTACTCGTCAACGAGCCCCCCGGCCTCCGCCGGGCTGCCCTTCATCTAGTCATCCGACCAGGACGTCGCGCATTCCGCCCGCAATTCGGGAGGACGCCCGTCCTGTGCCTACTGTAGAGCCACGGATCATGGAAAGCAAGCCGCTCAAACGGTCATGAGCCAACTCGGCATCGTGCTCCCGGCGATCATCGATGAGAACGATCGCGAGAGTTTGTTAGTGACAGAAACCGTTCGGGCGGCGGCGCCAATGCGGTTTTCGACACAAGTATCAGGAGATGCGCAGGCCGAGTACGCAGGTGGGGAGGCCCTCCTGGCGGTAGGCTGTCACGGTATTTCTGGCGATCACTGATCCGGCACCACCGATCATTGCGGAGCGTACTCCCCTGGCTTGAGTATCGAACCCCGCCGATTCCGCTTTTTTCTTTTTCCGTCCTTGTGTTTCTGTCATGATCTGGTATCATGAGGAATGAAAGCTCGCGACATCCAGGGTGCCCAGAGTTTTTTCCTCCTGTTTCTGATTACCCTTCAAGCCGAGTGACTTTCCCCTGCAGTGCCGACTGATACGGCGGAGTCCGCCGTGCGCGTCCGATGTGACGGTTGCAGGACAGCCCACCGATTGCGCGGGTGGCTGACGCGCCTGCGGAAGGAGCCTATCCTGATTACGCCGCCTTTGGGCTGGAGATGGGACCGATGGGCACCTGGAACTCCGTGGTTCTGGTCGGCGGCGAACCCGATGAGACTGAGCTGCGATCGGCACCTTCGGAGGACATGATGATGGCGAGACAATTACTTCCGGTGCCCTTCGAACCATCAGACGGCCGCAGGCTTCGACACCGAACGGACGAAACAATCAAAGCTCACATGGAGGTACTGGTATGAGTGTCATCCAGTTTCTTCGGGCGGGAGGCCTGTTTTACACGGTGGGCCTCGCTGCAAAATGGGTCTATCGGAAGATTCGCGGATGTTTCCCGGAGCCGCGACTCAGAGTCCGGCGATCCGGCAGAACGAAGGGCAAGAGCAGGAGCGACTGCGTGTGGAGGCCCGTGCCGTCGCGATGGTAGTGGATTCGCGGACTGTGATCTCGCCCGCCAACCGGCCTGCTTCAGGCGTTTCGTCCCGGTTGCCCGTTTTCGGGGTGCTGAGCGGCCACGTCGTAGCTACAATCTATGCGGAGCCCAGTCGGCCGGCTGTTGCCCAGCGCGTCCGTTACACGGTGACCTACATCGTTACTACGGAGACACACGGTGTTCAGGCTCCTGCTCGGCTGGTCGGACTCGCCGCCGCTGTTATTGATCGATCGCTTCCTGGAGATCTTCAGCGATGATGCAGCACGAAAAGGATGATCTGCTGGCACTGTTCGAGAACAGGCACAAGTGGTGTCAGGGCGTCGAAGCCCGCGATCGGCGCGGCAGCCCTGTTTGTTACGGCGATGCAACGGCCACGGCCTGGGACCTGGTTGGCGGCATGTGCTGCCTCTTCGGTTGGGATCGAGCCTTCTCGCTCTTCGTGCAGGTCGGCCGGCACATCACCGGAGCACAACGCTGCCGAACACGCCGTAACCGGGAAATCGCCGCCATGGTTTCCCTGCAAGATTTCAACGACCGGTCTGACACGACATACGGTGTGATCATGGAGAGGCTGCGGACCATGCCTGTCTACTGCCCCAGACCCTCTCTGTCCGCCGAACCGTCAGGGAATCAGCCCAGTTCCACGTCCACGTTGTGCTCCCTGTGATCATCGATGAGGAAGATGGTCCTGTCGGGGCGTTCCTCGCCGTCGAATATGACGCGCGTTACCCTTAACGCGCCGCGTCCGCCTTCAACGGACCGATTCGCGTCGCGAATCGAGGGGGGTGCGTCAAGGGGCACGGTCTTGGCGCTGTTATTGCGGATGGTAATGTGGTGAACCGTCTCGCGGTAGCGGTAGTGGATCTTGAACGACTTCCACGAATCCGGAAGGACAGGCTCCAGACGAAGGCGGTCCACCTCCAACCGCAGACCCAGCAGCGACTCCGTCAGGAGTCGGTACATCCAGCCGGCTGAACCCGTGTACCACGTCCAGCCCCCTCTGCCGAGATGCTGGGGGTTGCTGTAAACATCGGCGGGGACGACGTAAGGCTCGACCTTGTAGGTCTGGATCGCTGCCGGGGTTGAGGTATGGTGGATGGGGCTGATGATCCTCAGCAGTTCCCAGGCACGCCCGCTATCGCCCACGGCCGCAAACGCCATGGCGGTCCACACCGCGGCGTGCGTGTACTGACCGCCGTTCTCCCGAACACCCGGGTTATAGCCTTTGATGTAGCCGGGCTCCAGATGGGACCTGTCGAACGGAGGATCCAGGAGCTGGATCAGCCTGGCGTCGCGGCGGACCAGACGGCTGTCGATGGCCTCCAACGCCGCTCGCGCGCGGACCGGGTCCGCGGCGCGAGAGAGGACTGACCAGCTCTGCGGGAGCGAATCGATCTGACACTCGGGATTCGTGGCGGAACCCAGCGGTTCGCCGTTGTCGAAGTAGGCGCGACGGTACCACTGCCCATCCCAGCCTTGCTGCTCGATACTCTGCCGGAGCTTTTCCGCCTCGGTCTCACAGCGTTCGGCGAAGGCGATGTCTTCGCGTCGCCGGGCCAGCTCGGCGAACTGTTTCAGAACATCGTACAGGAAGAAGGCAAGCCACACGCTTTCCCCCTTGCCCTGCTCGCCGACACGATTCATGCCGTCGTTCCAGTCGCCGCATCCCATGAGCGGCAGGCCGTGCTCACCGAAGTTCAACCCGTTCTCGATCGCGCGGACGCAATGATCGTAGAGCGTTGCAGTTTTCTCCGAACGCACCGGCAGGTCATAGTAACTCTCCTCGTCCGACCTGACTGGACGGCCTTCGAGGAAACGAACACACTCGTCGAGCACCTCGACATCTCCCGTGGACGAAACGTAGCGGCACACGGCGTAAGGCAGCCACAGGTAATCATCCGAAATGCGCGTGCGGACACCGCGGTTCAGCGGCGGGTGCCACCAGTGTTGAACGTCTCCTTCGCGGAACTGGTGGGCCGCGCAGCGAAGCAGGTGCTCGCGCGTCAGGTGCGGTCCTGCATGGATCAGGGCCATGACGTCCTGAAGCTGATCCCGGAAGCCAAACGCGCCGCCGGATTGGTAGTTCCCGCTCCTCGCCCAGATGCGACACGCAAGGATCTGATAGGGCAACCAGCCGTTGACCAGGAAGTCTACGTCCGAATCGGGTGTCTCCACATGGACCGCGCCGAGCGTGTGATTCCAGAAGTCCCATACGTTCTCCAGGGCTTGACGCGCTCCGTGGGCATCGCAGAACCGTCCGATGAGGTTACGCACGGTGGCGACATCGCGAGCGGCCCCCAGAATGTAAACAACCTCTCGCTCGCAGCCGTCATCCAGCGTGAACGTGGTCTGCACGGCCGCGCAGGGATCGAGGGCCGAGCCAACCCTGCCCGACAACTCGGCCCGGCTCATGGCGGCGGGGTTTGCGGGCGTCCCGTTCCGGCCCAGGAATTCGGTGCGATCAGCAGTTGCCGTATGCTGAGATTCGCTGACGGCGAAGAACGCCACGCGCCCGGGAAACTCGCTGTTGTATGGGTTCCGCGCCAAGACCGCTCCGGTCTGCGAATCCATCTCGGTCACGACGTGCATCGCATTCTTGGACCGCTGTTCTCCCAGGACCCATTCCACGAAGCCGGTGATCGACAGGCGACGGGCCCGACCGGACGAATTACGGATCTTCAAGCGGCAGAGCTTCACCGGGGCATCGGTGGCGACGTACGTCCACATCTCGGAGGAGACACCGTTCTCGGCATATTCGAAAACGCTGTAGCCGAACCCATGACGTGTGGTGTAAGGCATGGGCCCGCGGGTGGGGAGCGGCGCCGGCGACCAAAAGTATCCCGTCTCCTCATCACGGATGTAGAACGCTTCGCCGCTGATGTCGCTGACAGGGTCGTTATACCAGGGCGTCAGGCGGAACTCGTGGGCGTTCTCAGCCCACGTATAGGCACTTCCGCTCTCGGTCACGACGGTGCCGTACTCCGAATTGGCCAGTACGTTCACCCATGGGGCAGGAGTCACCTGGTCGGCCGTAGTGGTAATGATGTATTCGCGGCCGTCGCGGGTGAATCCGCCTAAACCGTTGAAAAAGGCCAGATCTCCCCGGCGCGTTCTTCTGGCCTGCGGAGCTTCGGGCCGGCGAGCACGAACAGGGACCAGCTTCGGGACGGCGATTTCCGCACGATGGCGGCGCTCCACCTGTTCGGCGAGCGTGCCGGCCGTATCCGCGATGACCACGCGGGCCACGGCCTGAATCAGGATTCTGTCCTCGGTGGAGATCTGATCGCTGCGTCGGATGAAAATACCGCCCGGGCGATCGATCGGATGAGCTTCGGCGCCGGCAGCGATCAGACCCATGATCTGGTCCTGAAGAGGCTGGCGGTATCCTGATTGATCTTCGTTCAGAATAACTAGGTCGACGACGAGGCCCTTCATTCGCCAATAAGCATGGGCTTGGGCAAGCTGTCTCACGAGATCGATGTTGGACTGATCGCTGATGCGCAGAAGCACAATAGGAAGATCGCCGGAGATTCCGTAGCCCCACAGGCCGGACTGTCCTCGCCGGTTGCGGGCTATGAGGCCGCCCAGGGCACGGCGGTGCGGGTCGGCATAAAGGACGGCGCCCGCAAGCCGCCCATAGAGTTGTGCATCGGCCTCTGTGGCACCGAGCTGCCGCACGATGACTTGGCCGTGCGTCCACGCGAGATCGAACACGCGGTCCATCATCCTCCTGTCCTGATACTTGTCGATCAGGGCCATCGCGGCCTCGCGGGTATCTGCCACACCGGTGACGAAGTCGATTCGGATCGTCTCATCGGGTTCCACGGCAACGGCTTGGCGAATCGAGACGATCGGATCGAGGACTGAACCTTCGCGATTGGACAGCTTCGACACGTGCATTGCTGCCGGGTCTGCCAGAGTGCGGCCGCGCCCGATGAACTGGCTGCGATCGGTCTCGTAGGAGGTCTCCCCGATCGCCGATCCGTGAACCACCGCCAGGTGGAACATCCACGGCGGGTGTTCCGCGCTCAAGCGAGGGCGGCGCGTGCAGAGAATCGCCTGGCGTGAACGCACGATTTCCGTCTGGACGAACAGCTTGCTGAAGGCCGGATGGGTCGCATCGGCCGCCGGAGGCGCCAGGACAACCTCGGCGTAGCTGGTCAAGTCAATCACGCGCCGCTTATGCCCCCGGTTCGCAATGTTGATGCGGCGCAACTCGATGTCATCTTCCGGCGAGACGGCGATTTCGGTGTGCGTTGCCACGTCATTGTCGCGGCGGCGGAACTCCACTCGGGCCTCGGAGAAAACGGCTTCGTACGCCTTGCTTCGCTTGAGCGTGGGCTGGTGCGCAGCGGACCACAACTCTCCGCTATTCAGGTCGCGGAGGTAAGAGAAGGTCCCCCAGCAATCACGCGTCGAGTCTTCATGCCAGCGTGTAATGGCGAGGTCCTTCCATCGGCTGTAGCCACCGCCGGCGGAACTCACCATGACGTGGTACCGGCCATTGGACAGGAGATGGGCTTCCGGTGCGGCGATCTGGGGATTGGTGACGACGCGGAAGGCCTCTTCGACTCCCGCGGGAGTCAATCGCGATCCCGTCGCCTCGCTATCGTGCGGGAAGAACGGGGCCGCATTCGGAACGCGTTCCTGCAGCAACAGTTCGGTGGCCCGAAACAACGGGTCGGACAGGAAACGACGCTGCATAGGGCGATCGAGCAGGACATGAGCCATCGACAGAAGGCTCATCCCCTGGTGGTGCGCCATAAACGAGCGAACGATCGCGCCGCGTTGACCGGGTGGTACGCGCGCAGGGGTGAAATCGACCGCTTCATAAAAGCCGTGGGCACCGAGCAGCCCGTCTCTTGCCAGACGCCGCAGGTTGGCACACGCCCTCTGCGGCGCAATCATCAGCGCCATGATGCTGGCATACGGCGCGACGACCAGATCATCCGACAATCCTCGCTTGAGCCCGAGTCCTGGTACGCCGAATGTGCGGTACTGATAGATGAGGTGAGCATCGGTGGCGTTGTATCCCGACTCGGAGATTCCCCAGGGGATTCCTCGCTGCCGGCCGTACTCGATCTGACGCTGGACAACGGCACGATACGTGCGATCCAGCAGGGTATGCTCAAAGGTGGGCATGACCAGGAGCGGCATGAGGTACTCGAACATTGAACCGCTCCAGGAGAGCAGCGGGTGTTCGCCCCCGGCAGCCGTCAGGAGCCGTCCGAGGCTGAACCAGTGTTCCTGAGGAAGCCGGCCCTGGGCGATGGCGACGAAACTGCCGAGCCGTGCCTCCGACGCCAGGAGGTCATAGAAGCCGGCGTCAAGGCGATGGCCCGTGACGTTGTACCCAATCGAGAGGAGATGGCGTGACCTGTCATACAGGAAGTCGTAGTTGAGATCCGCCATTTCCTGGCAACGGGACGCGAGGGCCTCGAGTTCCGCCAGGCGATTGCTGGCATGCCGGCTGGCCTCGATGATGGACTCCCGCAGCCGGGCCAACCAAGCGTTCTCCGCGGAGGGCACGCTGGGACCCTGTTCGATCAGGTTGGACAGAATCTCGTCGATCGACAGCATCATCGTGGATTCTCGTTCCGCGACGTCGCGAAGTGTCGGAACGTCATCCAGGATCTGAAGGGCCTTTCGAAGATCGCTCAATCGCTGGACCTGCTCGACCGATCCTCGCTGCCACATCAGTTCGCTCGGCGGGGGAAGCGCACACCACGGTGCGATGAAGAGCAGATCATCCAGGGAATCACGGCATTGACGCTCGAAGGCCTGCGCCCACCACCTCGCTTCATCGTCCGGGCCGGCGCTCAGCATCGCCGCCAGCTCCGCGCCTGCCACCGACAGACGTTCCAGGTGGATCTGCGAGGCCGCCAACGCTCGTGGAGGATTCTGCAGTTCACTCTCCAGCCGCTTCAGCAGAACCACGACTTCCGGTGGCGCTGCACCAGGACGTGAACCTTCGGATGGAACGGCCTGGCCGCCGGTCACGTCCAGGAGAACCCGAAGCGTGTCCATGAGCCCTTCAAAGGTCCCCGGCGAAACGATCCTCGTGTCGGCCAACCCCAGCAGCCCCGGACCCAGGGTGAGCAGATGGCCGGCAAGGTTTCCACTGTCCACCGAAGATACGTAGAGCGGAGACAGCGGGTGAAGGGTACGCGTATCATACCAGTTGTAGAAGTGCCCTCGGTACCGCTCGAGCTTGCTCATGGTCGCGAACGCTTTGGAGGTGCGATCGATGAGCTGCCTGGCGGAGATGTAGCCGAAGTCGTGCGCGGCAAGATGGGCCAGCAACGACAGTCCCATGTTGGTCGGCGATGTGCGGTGGGCCACGGCGGCGGTGGGATGCTCCTGGCAGTTGTCCGGCGGAAGATAGTGGTCCTCAGGCCCGACGAAGGTCTCGAAGAAGCGCCAGGTGCGGCGGGCGGCCATTCGAAGGAACGCACGGTTTTCAGTCGTCAGGCCAGATTTCCGGGATGCGATCGGACGGCTCAACCACCACGCCACAACGGGAGACAGAAACCACAAGCCCAGAATGGGTGCCGCCACGTGCAGGCTCTCCGGGCGTGCGACCCCCGCCATTGCCGCAACGACGGCCGCGGTGACCGGCCCGACCCACATCGATCTGCACACTCCGGCCAGACCGGCGTGGCCGTTCTGCTCGGCGTCACCGGCCGTTTGCCACTCAAGGAGTCTTCGCCGCGTCAAGAGCACCCGCACGGCGGCGCGGCCGATCGCGTCAAGGCTGATGAAAGCGTCGTAAGGCAGACAGATCAGCGCGATAGCGGACTGAGCGAGTTGTTTTCCCGCCGTGACGGCCACTTCTCGCAGGTGCAGAGCGGTCGGCAGGTCTGGCGATTTATGCAGGAGTCCGACAATGCCTGCAAAGACGACCGGGCTGACGATGATCCCGACGACAAGGAGAGTGCAGAGCAGGGCCAGACCCGGGAGAATCCATCCGAGCAGCAGGAGCGCCACTAGACCTGCCGGCGCCAGGCTTCGACGCAGGTTGTCAAGGATCTTCCATCGTGAAAGGATCGAAAGACGGTTGGCGATGCGCCGGCCACCCGGGCCGGGAACGCGCGGGAGCACCCACGGCATGATCTGCCAGTCACCTCGGATCCAGCGATGCCGGCGACCGGCGTCAGTCGTGTAAGACGAGGGGTGTTCCTCGAGCAACACCACGTCACTGACCAAGCCGGCTCTGGCATGGGAACCCTCGAGCAAATCGTGGCTGAGAATGCGGTTCTCCGGGAGACGATCGCCCAGTGCCTGCTCAAATGCATCCACATCGTAGATCCCCTTGCCGATGTACGAGCCTTCCCCGAAGAGGTCCTGATACACGTCGGAGACGGCACGGGTATAGGGATCAATGCCCGGTTCGGCGGCAAAAAGTCGGGCAAACCACGACCGGCCGGCACTCGGCAGACTCACGCCCACGCGCGGCTGGAGAATGCTGTAGCCCTCGATGACCCGTCCGAGTTTCGGATCGAACCGAGGGCGGTTGAGCGGGTGGGCCAGGGTGCCGGCGAGTTCGCGGGCCGCGTCACGAGGCAGTTGCGTATCCGTGTCGAGCGTGATGACGAATCTGACGGCGGGCAGGATCTCGGTCTGGCCGACGATAACGCTGAACCAATCTCTCGACTTGCCCCGCAGGAGCGAGTTGAGTTCGATGATCTTGCCCCGCTTGCGTTCCCAGCCCATCCAGATGCCTTCCTGCTCATTCAGCCGCCGCGGGCGATGGAAAAGGAAGAAGGCGTCTTCGCGATCGGCCGCATACTTCCGGTTCAGCGCTTCAATCCCGTCGCTTGCCAGACGCACGAGTTCCTCATCGCCCGGCATCTCCTCCTGGGGCGCGTCGCGCAGGTCCGTCAGAAGCCCAAAGTGAAGGCGGGCGTCGCGATTGGCCAGAAAACGGAGCTCAAGCGATTCCAGCAGATCCCGAACACCCTCCTTGCTGGTAAGCATCGTGGGCACCACCACCATAGTGCGGCAGTCCGGCGGGATTTCGTCAGAGAACTCCATTCTTGGCAGTGTCCGCGGTGCTACCAACCGGGTGGCAAGCCAGTTCGCCACCGACACGCTCCAATGGCTCGCGCATAGCAGCAACGGAATGGCCAACACCAAGAGGCCCCAGACCTGCAAACCGTGGCGAGAGGCGGTGAGCAAGGCGGCCGTCATCAGGATCCCCGTCAGAGCCAGGATGCTCCCGACATAGAACAGCAGCGGTATGTGGCGACCGATACGTCGGAGGATGATTGTCGTCGAGGGCCGAACGCCGACAGCGCGTTCGAGCAGAGATCGGCCTCTGTCAATGAGGTAATACCCCACGTGGGCCGTGCGATCGTCGCCTCCGATGTGGGCGATCCGGTCGCGGGCGAGTTGGATGGCCCTGCGGGCCACCTCGTGCTCCGAGAGCGGGCTCTGCTTTGCGATATCCTCCACCACGTGGCGATAGCAGTCACGGGTGGCAAAATCCATGTCGTTATAAACGTCAGCCGGGTCGCTGCGGAGGGTTCGCTCGACAGCGCTCATCGTCTCGACGAATTCCTGCCAATCCATCGTCGAGAGAAAACGAAGACTGCCGATACTGTTGCTCATGGAGACCTGGTCGGTCGCCTGGTTCTGGCTTTCGAGTTGGATGAGCTCTTCGATCGTCTGGTTGGCCTCGGCGAGTTGTTGCTCGAGCCAGCTCATCGGCAAGGTCAGGCCCGGATTCTGGCCTCGCAGGTGACGAGCGAATTCCGCTACGAATGCGCTGGTGAGCGGCGGATCCTCGCGGACCATGTCAGCCAAGGCCAAGACCAGGTTCCTTGGCTCTTTTTCAGCGATCTCCAGCAGGTGGTCCGCCCAGGAATTCGCGGCGTCACGATCCCGCCGACACGCCGCGATCCGGACGGCCACGCGGCGCAGGTTCTCGATCAGGGCGAGACGGAGCATGATCGGGATGGCCCACAGCTCGCCGAGTTTCAGTGTGGCGGTTGTCTGGTAGGAAGCCACGAAGCGGCTGAGGTTCTCGGCGTCCACGCGCCCATCCACGTGCGAAATCAGTTCCTGAACGATGGCATAAACGCGAGGATGACCGGCCAGCGGGCCGTTCAGGAGCCGCGGCAGTTCGGCGCTGTACTCTCGGGGCAGGTGCCGCCGCGCCGTTCTGATCTGTGACTCGATGAGGTAGAAATTGTCCAGCAGCCAGTCAGCGGCGGGCGTGGTGCGCCGGCCCTGCTCCGCCGAGTTCGCGACGAGTTTGTACGCATGCAGGAGTGCGACTTCGTTCTCGGTCAGACGAGGCAACAACCGGTCAGGCCCACGACGTTCATCGATCTCGTGCGAACTGGCGAGGGCGCGGGCGTGCTGCTTGAGTTGATCGGCGCTGAGCAGCTCAGACCGTAGCGGCGGTTCAGCGTGAAGCTCCCCGTTGTGGCCGCGGGGGGCGCCGAACAATCGGCGGCGGATCAGGTCAATGGACGTTCTCTTGATCGCCGCTCTCAATTCCTGGGACCTCCCGTGGAACACTCCCCGAAGAATCCGTTTGATAATGAAAAAGAAAAGGCCACCGATGTGGCCTTCTCTTCAACATGCCGCGAATCAGTAGCGTCGGTTGCCACCGCCGTAGCCGCCGCCACCTCCGGTGCGGGGTGCTCGCGGCTTGGCTTCATTCACGGTGAGCGGACGGCCGCCGTGGTCCTGGCCGTTGAGGGCCGCAATCGCGGCCTGGGCTTCCTGGTCTGAGCTCATCTCCACGAAGCCAAATCCCTTGCTGCGGCCGGTCGAGCGATCGTTGATCACCTCGGCGCTTTGGACCTGGCCGTGCGGGGTGAACAGTTGCTCCAGGTCGGCGCTGTTCACTTCGTAGCCCATGTTCCCGACATACAACTTTTTGCCCATCTTCGTTCTCCTTTGAGAGGGCGTTGCGACCCGCGTTTTTCTTTCAAGGTCGCGCGTGAAAGAGGCCTGCGTTTCGGCCCAGAAAGGTTGGAAGGGCGATTGAGAAGGCGGTGCAGACCCGACGAAGAAACGTCGCATGTCCGACTCACTCGACAGACCGACCATTTATAGTATAGCACGCGGCAGGCAGCATGTCCAGACCATCGGGCTTTCCGCGGCCGCACGGCCGCACGCCTCGGACTCCGGGCTGTATCCGCAGGTGCAGCATGCTCACGTGGCTTCGAAGTCCCGAATTCCTATCGGCAGGCGGCGTCCGTCTCGATAAGCTGGTTGCGTGACCGGCAATCCCGACATCTCACGACGAGGTGTCCCGATTCGTCGGGTCAGGTGCTGCCGTTTCTTCCGCAGTACCACTCTCTTCCCGCTCAGGCGAGACGACATTGGGCCCAGCCGCCTTGTTTTTTGTTGCTCGCGGGGCTCGCACTTTCTCGCCGCTTTCTCCGCTTCCTGCTGTCGTGAGGCAGCCCGTCCGCGACCTTTCATTCGCTGTCGCCTGCCTGCTCACTGGCTGCAGGCTCGCCTCGACCTTCCGGTAGGATAACATCGAGATGCCCTGCGAGCTTCGACGAAACCTCGATGCGCCGATTGCACAGATCGACGGGCGTAACAGAGCGAGACCCTTTATAATGGTCGAGAACTGCCCGGCGGCCTGGCCAGGCAAGGTTCTTTGGGAAACCTCGGGCATAGCCGCGGGGCGGCTTGGCCTGCGGGTGCCACACATCATGCGGGCCCTGCAACAGCGTGACGAGGCCGCTCTTCGAGCTTGCCGTACTGCTTGCGGTCGCTCGTGCAGTTGTGCTGCATCTTGATGATGACGTTTCGGATTTCGCTCAGGCCTTCTCCGGAAGTTCGTAGCCCTTGCGGCGGGGCCTGTCGAGGTACGCGTTGGCCTCGTCGTCACCAACGAAGACCTCCTTCTTCGCATCCCACTTGAGCTTGCGACCCAGCCAGCGGGCGATATTGCCCAGATGGCAGACGGTTGCGCTGCGCTGTCCGGTCTCCACATCCGCCACACAGGGTTTGCGCGACTTGATGCAGTCGATCCAGTTGCGCATGTGGTCATCGCTCTTGTACAGGCGGATATCGCTCTCCTTGATGGGCACCTTGGCGATCTCCACCGGGTCGGAGTCGACGCGGCCGCGGTCGATGGTGATCCTGCCCTTCTCGCCGATGAAGATGGCTCCGCCGCCGGGGCCGTTGTCGAGCCTCACCACCGGGCCGTCGGCGTAGCGGTAGAGAATCATCGGCCGTTTGCACCGGGCGTCGCCCACGTTGCGGGGAGCCGGCTCACTGTAGACCGGCGGATCGAACTTCTCGCCCTCGACCCAGATCTCCGCCGGGCCGGATTCATCCATCCCGAGAGCCCACTGGATCTGATCCAGGCCATGGCTGCCCCAACCGGTCATCTCACCGCCGCTGAACGGCCGGAACGACAACCAGCCAGGATTGGCCCGTGGCGCATACAGGTCATTGTGAAAGGCAACCGGGTCCACCGGGCCGCACCACCGGTCCCAGTCCAGCCCCGGCGGGATCGGCTGAGCGGGCAGTCGGCACTCCCACGGGCTCGGGTAGTTCGCACCGATGACTGTGTGGACCTTGCCGATCCGGCCGTTGCGGATGAGTTCACAGCCCAGCCGGTTGGCCGCCATGGATCGCTGCTGGCTGCCTGTCTGGAAGACTCGCCTGTACTTGCGGACAGCCTCGGTCAGCACCCGGCCTTCGTGGATGGTCAGCGTCAGGCACTTCTCCGCGTAGATGTCTTTGCCTGCCTGGGCGGCGTGGATGCAGCACAGGGCCCGCCAATGGTCAGGAGTGGCGACGATGACTGCATCGACGTCTTTGAGTTCGAGCAGCTTGCGGTAGTCCTGGAAGGCCTTGGCCTTATATTGATTGGCGCAGGCCTCAGCCCGCGGCAGGTTCACGTCCGCCGCCGCGACAATCCTGCCCAGCTTGGCCACCTGCTGGAGAAGCCCACTGCCTTGCCTTCCCGGGCCGATGATGCCGATGCCAATCTGCTCGTTGACACCGAGCCGGGCCTGAGCCCCCCAGACCCGGGAAGCGACGAAAGCCGGCGCAGCCACGACACCAGCCAACGAGGCACCCCGCTTCAGTGCGTCGCGCCGGGATAACAGCTTGGAGTAGGTCATGCAGGGCTCCTTCTATCCAAACGGCCTGAGCTGCATTATACCGTCGCTCTGCTTCGTCGCGACTCCAGTCCGACCGGGTGAAGGCAACCAAGCCCGATTCCTTTCAATATGGAAGACAATGCCGGATGAACAGGCGCCACGGCGTGAGCCCAATCTCTGGCCTCTTCTCGAACCATGCCAGATGTGCCTCACATCGGCAGTCAGACGCCCCGAACCCGGGAATCAGGACCTTGCCACCTCTCAGTTGCGCATGCAGCTCGCACTCCGTCAGCTTCTCGCCCGGCAGCACGAACGCCTCCACGTCATCTGCCACTGCCAGCAGATAGTCAATGTGCCAGTGTTTTCGCTTGCTGTGCCGCAGGTGCCGCCCAATCCGCTGAGCAAGCCCACACTGCGCCGGCTTGGCTGGAGACGCCATACGGGCCCGTGCCATGAAGGGCGAACACTGCCCCGAATGCGGCTGCTTCCTCGTCCCTGAGTCCGGCTACTGGGTGTGCTGTGCCTGCGGCTACAGCCCATGCGGCTGAAGCAGGACCTTGCCCCCATCGCCGCCGATGGCCAATTCTCACGAAATCACCCTGCTGTCAGACAAGCGGCATTGCGCACCAATGACCGTACGGAATAATAGCAGAGCATGGCAGACGACGAGAACAACAGAATCTCCGGCGAGAGGCTTGCCGAGGTGCTTGAGCGGCTCGAGGAGCACCTGTCGAGCATGCGCAGCGACCAAGTGAAATCGCCGCACGACTGGCTGACGATCGAGGAGGTGGCGGAAGAACTGCGACTATCGCGAGACAGCATTGAACGCTTGGTCGGTTCCGGCCAGATGAAATCCGCCATCATCGATACACCGCGGGGGAAGGGCCAACGCACTTGTTTTCGCATTCGTCGAGAGTGGATTGACGAATTCATGCAGACAAGCGTCAGGCCTTTCCAGTTGCCCGTGCGTTCATCGAACCATCGGGGATCTATCAGGCCGCGGCTGCACTTCTC
>JAFGJR010000302.1 GCA_016928975.1 Sedimentisphaerales bacterium
TGTCAAGGATCGGGTAAAACCAGCCAGTCGGATCGGGTTCAAAACCAACCACTTTGAGGAGCAGACGGTTTGCTGTAGAGACTTCTCGAAATCGATGATGTCACGGTTTCGGGAGGCTCGGCATGGCAAACCAACTCAAGATGGCTGTGGTACATGCAATACTGACGCTCCAGGGGCTGGGCTGGTCTCAGCGGCAGATCGCGAAGAAGCTGGGCATCAACCGCGAGACGGTCGCCCGGTACGTTCATTCACCGCCGGCGGATTCAAAACCAGCCACGAACCCGATCCCCGGGTTGGAGCCTGTCCCCGAGGTGATTGCCGGGGCAAAACCAGCCACCAACCCGATCCCCGGGTGCGGGGCGGCCGGGTTGGCGGCCACGAACCCGATCCCCGGCCCCGAGAGTCTCTGTGAGCCGTTTCGGGCGGTCATCGAGGAGAAGCTTGGCCAGGGACTGACCGGCCAGCGGATCTATCAGGACCTGGTGGAGTCCCATGGCTTTGCCGCCAGCTACTCCAGTGTGCGGCGGTTCCTCCAGCGTCTGGATCAGGGCCGGCCGATCCCGTTTCGGCGGCTGGAGGTCCTGCCGGGGGAAGAGGCTCAGGTGGACTTCGGGACCGGGGCGCCGATCCTGCGGGCCGACGGCACACGGCGGCGGCCGCATGTCTTTCGGGTGGTGCTGAGCTTCTCGCGCAAGGCGTACAGCGAGGTGGTATACCACCAGACGACGGAGGAGTTCCTGCGGTGCCTGGAGAACGCCTTCTGGCACTTCGGCGGGGTTCCGCAGACGCTCGTGATCGACAACCTCAAGGCGGCAATCCCCCAGGCGGACTGGTACGATCCGGATGTGCATCCGAAGATCCAGTCGTTCTGCCAACATTACGGCACGGTCATCCTGCCGACGAAGCCGCGGACGCCTCGGCACAAGGGCAAGGTCGAGCGGGGAATCGGCTACGTGCAGAGCAACGCCTTGAAGGGCCGCACGTTCGGCAGCCTGGCCGAGGAGAATCAGCATCTGCTCGATTGGGAGGCCCGGATCGCGGACACGCGTATCCACGGCACCACCCGCAAGCAAGTTCACCTGCTGTTCCAGGAGGAGAAGTCTCGCCTGACTCCCTTGCCGGCGGGCCGGTTCCCCAGTTTCGAGGAGGGCCGACGGTCCGTGCACCGGGACGGCCACATCGAGGTGGCCAAGGCGTACTACTCGGTGCCGCCGGAGTACACGGGCCGTCAGGTGTGGGTCCGCTGGGACGGTCATCTGGTGCGGGTGTTCAACAGCAAGATGGAATCGATCGCGGTGCACGTCCAGGTCGAGCCCGGGACCTTCCAGACACAGGATCAGCACCTGCACGCCAAGAAGATCTCCCAGGTTGAACAAGGGACGGTCTCATTGCTGCGAAGGACGGCCCTGGTGGGCACGCACGCCGAGCAGTGGGCCCGCCAGATGCTCGAAGCGCGGGGCATCCAGGGCGTTCGCGTCCTGATCGGACTGCTGGCTCTGACGCACCGGTATACGCAAGAGGAGATCGACCACGCCTGCGAGATCGCTCTGACGCACGGGGCGATTCGACTCAGGACCATTCGCAAACTGCTCCAACGCGAAGGTCCCAGGCAGGAGCCATTGGAGTTCCTCGATGAGCATCCGATCATCCGGCCGATGTCGGACTACGGGGCCTTCGTCCAGGCGTCGTTCGGCACGGCCACGTTGGAAGAGACAAAGGTGTTATGAAGGAGACAACGATCATGAATCCATCGACACAGACGGCGCTACGGCAACTGCGACTGTCGGGCATGCTCGGGTCGCTGGACGTGCGGTTGCAGGAGGCGGCCGGCAACGGTCTGACCCACGGCGAGTTCCTGGAGTTGATCCTGCAGGATGAACTGTTGGTGCGCAAGGACCGCCAGATGCAGCGGCATCTGAAGGCCGCCCAGTTCCGCGAACTCAAGACTCTGGAAGACTTCGACTGGCAGTTCAACCCCTCGATCAAGAGAAAGCAGGTCTACGATCTGGCCACAGGCCGCTTCATCCGCGAAGCGAGGGATTGCCTCTGGTTAGGCCCTCCGGGCACCGGCAAAAGTCATCTCTGTCAGGCCCTCGGTTACCAGGCGATCAAGCTGGGCTTCGTGGTGCTCTATCGCTCGATCTTCGACGTAGTCCGGGACTTCCTGGACGATGAAACGTTCGCCGGGACCAATCAGGTGCTGACGAAGTATTTGAAGCCGGACCTGTTGATCGTCGACGACATGGGCATCAAGCAACTGCCCAAGCGTTCGGGCGAATGCCTCTTCGAGATCATCCTGCGGCGGTACGAGACCAAGTCCACGATGATGACCTCGAACCGGCCGCTGGAGGACTGGGGCAAGCTGCTGGGCGATGTGCCGGCGGCGACGGCGATCCTGGACCGGTTCCTCCACCACGCCGAGATCATCACGATCACCGGCCGCAGCTACCGCCTCAAGGACAAGGCCGCGAAGGATGCAGACAAACCCAAGGAGCAAGCCAAAGATGAACAGGACAAAGACTCAAAAGGATAGCATGGGTAGCATTCGACCGGGCCGGCCCGCTCGGCCTGCGGCGGTCAGACTGCGACGAGCTCGCGGAGGGCCCATTCTCGCACGGCCGCCGATCCGAGCGACCCAGCCCTGCGCCCGTCCGCAATCGGACGATTCGGCTACCGCAAATTCCCTTGCACGGCGAGGGCAGAACGGGTACGAAATGACAAGGAACACTGGCTGGTTTTGACCCGATCCCCGGTGGCTGGTTTTAACCCGATCCGTGACA
>JAFGJR010000303.1 GCA_016928975.1 Sedimentisphaerales bacterium
ATTTACTGCCTGGGCGACGTGGTCGGCTACGGCCCGAATCCCCGGGAGTGTCTGGACCTGATCATCGAGAAGAGCGAGTGGTGCGTCCTGGGCAACCACGATTACGCCGTGTTCTATGAGCCGACCAACTTCAACTACGGGGCCGAGCAGGCCAGCTTCTGGACCCGCGACATGCTCGAAACCGACGGCGACAAGGTCAAGAGCGACAAGCGATGGCGCTTTCTCGGCGACCTGCCGATGCGCCACTCCGTGCAGACCCAGTTGGGCCCGACGAGGACGACGATGGACTTCGTCCACGCCTCGCCACGAAGGCCGATCAACGAGTATATTTTCCCGGACGACGTCTACACCAACCCGGCCAAGGTCCGCGCGCTGTTCGAGCGGATTCCCCACGTCTGCTTCGTGGGCCATACGCACATGCCGGGCGTCTTCCTCGACGAGCCGGATTTCTACCTGCCCGACGAGCTGGGCGGGGTCTATCCCATTATCGAAGAGGAGAAGGCCATCATCAACATCGGCTCGGTCGGCCAGCCGAGGGATAAGGACAATCGCGCCAGCTATGTGTATGTCGAGGAGAACAAGGTGCATTTTGTCCGGCTGGACTACGATTTCGAGACGACGATGAAGAAGATCCTGGCCATCGATCGCCTGGACAACTTCCACGCCGAGCGGTTGCGCGACGGGCGATAGCATTTGAAAGAGAGTATGAGTTTCAGAACAGTCTTCATTCTGGTCATCGCGGGTTTCTGCTTATTCTGCGGCCTGCTCGTCGCCGAGTCGGGCGTGTTGTGTGCCCTTCGTTCTCCGGCGGGCACCGACGTGAGCCCCTCCGGATCGCTGTCGGGTGGCAAGGGTTGCATCCTTTTGCAGCAGACGACGGACGTTCCAACGCCGGCGGGCGCCAACGAGCCGAACGTGCCGGCGGCCAAACCGGCGCCGGAGCAGAAAGCGCCTCAGTTGCAGCCGGCGGGAGAGGAGTTCAGTGCGATCGGCGGTACGGCCGCCGACGTGAACATTCCTCTCGGTTCCGTCGATCCTGCCAGCGGCTTCGAGTACCAACTGATGCTCGATTCCAAGGGCGCTGCCATCCGGACCGCCACGTTCAGCAGGTTTGACGATCGCCGGACCGAGCCCACGCGGCCACTGACGTTCCTGTCTCCGGTCAACGTCGATGGGCGGACGATCCGGTCCCTGGCGACGACGGATTTCACGTTGCTCGATCAGGGCCGGCGCCTGCGACTGAGTCAGTTGGATTGGAAACTGCTGGCCACACAGAAGCTGGACGACGGCGGGGAGTCAGCCTCCTTCGAGGCGACCATCGTGGATTCGCACGATCAGCCCGTGCTGAAGCTGACCAAGACCTATCGCGTCCATCCGGGGACCTACCTGCTCGACGTCGCCTTCAACGTCGAGAACCTGTCCGACCAGGGCCAGAGGATTCAGTACACCCTGGAGGGCCCGGTCGGCCTGGAGCGAGAGAGCTCGCGCTCCGAGATGCGCAAGGTGGTCGCCGGCTTTCGAAACCCGGAGGGCCAGGTTGTGAGCACCCGGCTCGATCTGAGGGCTCTGTCCAAGGCCACGACCTTGCAGGAGCGTAGTCTCAACCCGCGCAACGCGAAATCGGCGTTCCTCTGGGCGGCGGCGGAGAATAAGTACTTCGCCGCGATCATGGTGCCGTCGCCTGCGCCGGGCCAGGAGCACGCCGACTGGATCGGCGGCAAATGGGGCCTGTACTTCCAGTACGGCCAGAGTCGAAAAGGGACCGGCGAGAATGCGACGATCGGGCTGGCGATGGCCACCGTACCTGCGAGTCTGGCGCCCGCCGGCGAGGCCGACAGTTCGCGAACGTACGACTTTCAGCTCTACATCGGGCCGAAGGACAAGAGCCGGTTTGACAAGAACCCGCTGTACAAGCAACTCGGCTTCGTCCAGACCATCGATTTCCAGGGCTGCTGCTGTCCGGCGAGCATCATCAACCCGCTGGCGTTTGGCATCCTGGCGATCATGAACTGGATGCACGGGTTCTGGCCGTACAACTACGGCATCGTGATCATCATTCTTGTGCTGGTGATGCGGCTGATTCTGCACCCGATCCAGAAGTACAGCCAGGTCTCCATGCACAAGATGAGCAAGCTGGCCCCGCGCGCCGAGGAGATCAAGAAGAAGTACGCCAACAACAAGGCGGAGATGAACAAGAAGCTCATGGAGCTGTACCGCGAGCAGGGGGCCTCGCCGATCATGGGGATGCTGCCCATGTTCCTCCAGATGCCCATCTGGATTGCCCTGTGGAGTGCGATCTACACGAGCATCGACCTGCGCGGCGCGGCGTTTCTGCCGTTCTGGATCACCGACCTGTCGGCCCCGGACGCCGTGGTCAGTTGGCCAGCGGTCACGATCCCCCTGGTGGGCTGGTCGCTCCATTCGCTGAACCTGCTGCCGATCCTCATGGGCGTGGCGTTCTATCTGCAGCAGAAGCTCATGCCGACGCAGAGCGCGGCGCCGACGAATCCGCAGATGGCCCAGCAGCAGAAGATGATGATGATCATGCTGCCATTGATCATGCCGCTGGCCCTGTACAACGCGCCGTCCGGCGTGAACCTCTACATCATGGCCAGCACCTTCGGCGGCGTCATCGAGCAGTACGTCATCCGCAAGCACATCCAGGCAAAAGAGGAGCAGGAGGCCAGGGGCACCGTCCCGGTCACCAGCAAGACCGGCGGCAAGGTCAAGAAGAAGAAACCGAAGCCGTTCTTCCGATTCTAAGAATAGGCGGATTTCAGACGGTTTTTTCAAGTCCTTCTGGTCCTTGGGTGATCGCGGCACAGGACCTAAGGGACCTCAAGGACCCAAGGCGCCGATGATCACATGTACCAGATAAGCGATACCATCGTCGCTGTCAGCTCTTCCAGCGGAGGGCTGCGGTCCATCGTGCGGATCACCGGGCCAGAGACGATCCCCACGTGCGAGAGACTCTTCGAGCCCGATCCGGGCAGCCGAATCCGCAATCCACAATCCGCAACCCGCAATCAGAAGGTTCTCTCCGGTTCCGCGCGCGTCACCACCAACCTGGCCATTGACGCCCTGCTGTACCTGTTCGTCGCTCCGCATTCGTACACCGGCGAGGACCTGGCCGAGATCCACGTCCACGCCAGCCAGGCGATTGTCGAGGCCCTCATCGAGAATCTATTGACGAGGGGTCTTCGACCGGCCGGACCCGGGGAGTTCACCGCGCGGGCCTACCTCAACGGCAAGCTCGACCTCGCCCAGGCGGAAGCGGTCAACGAGGTCATCAGCAGCTCCAACCATCTCCAGTTGGACGCCGCACAGCGACTCCTGAGCGGGCGATTGACCAAGACGGCCGATGACATCCGCGGCACCCTGCTGGATGCCTTGAGTCTGATTGAGGCAGGACTCGATTTCAGCGGCGACATTGAGTTCATCAGCATCGAACAGGCGGTGAAGCGGCTGACGGACATTGAGGAAAGGCTCGATCAGTTGCTGGCTGGCAGTATCCGCTGCGAGATGGTGATGGACCTGCCGGCAGCCGGGATTGCCGGTGCGCCGAACGCCGGCAAGAGCAGCCTGCTCAACGCCCTGCTCGGCTGGGAGCGAAGCATCGTGTCGAACGAGCCGAAGACGACCCGAGACGTCCTCACCGGCCTGCTGACCACGGACCGGCTCCAATGCGTGCTCTTCGACTGCGCAGGACTGATCCCTGTAGCACCCCCGCCCTCGGGGGTGAGCGTCGAACCCAGCCGAGGGCGGCTGGGCTACATTGACGATCTGGCGCAGCACGCCGCCCTCGAAGCCCTGCGGAACTGTCACGTGGTCCTGTTCTGTGTCGATCTGACCAAGACCGACTGGAGCGAGGATGTCGCCATCCGCGCCCTGATCCAGCCGAGAGAACTGATCTGCGTCGCCACCAAATCCGATCTGCTGCGGACTGACGAGCTGCCTGATAAGCTCTCTGCGCTGTCGAGAGTCTTCAACGCCGATTTCCTGCCCACCTCGGCAGAGACATCACACGGCCTGGACTCGCTGCTCGACGCTGTCGAGGCAAATCTCCCAGGGTGGGCTACGCCCACCAACCCCTCCGGCCCTGCCAAGGAGGGTGTCGGCGGCGCAGTCCTGGTCGCGCGCCATCGGCAGGCCATAGTGCAAGCTATGGACAACGTTCGCGAGGCCATCAAGGAGCTCCCGCGAGGCAACGAGGAGGTCGCTGTGACGATGCTTCGCGCCGCCTGCCAGAGCCTCTCCCAGATCGAGCAACAGCCCATTGACGAGCAGGTCCTGGACCGGATCTTCAGCCGCTTCTGCATTGGCAAGTAATCTCCTCGCCCGCTACAATAGGGCCTCGTCAAGATCAGGAGACTTCATATGAGCACGCTTCGGCAGAGCGTCATCACGACGGTCGTTTGTGCATGTCTTGCGAGCGGATGCACGAAGAAGACGCCGGAGCCTTCGTCGTCCGCCGCAACCGGCGAAGCCCCGACCGTCCCAGCGGATTCTCCTGCCTCGCCGATCAAGTCCACCTTGCGGAAAGCCGGCATGGATCCGAGACCTGTCCAGCCATTGGAGAGCACGGAGCAGTACGTGGCGTTCCTGGAACGTCCGGACCGTGCGATCTGGCAGAAGCCCGACGACGTAGTGCGTGCGCTCGGATTGACCGGCGATGAGACCGTCGCCGACGTAGGTGCGGATTCCGGCTACTTCAGCTTCCGCTTTGCCGCCGCCCTGCCACGCGGCCGGGTCGTGGCCACCGATATCGAGCCGGAGATGATTCGCTACATCCGCCAAAAGGCGATGACCCAGCGTATCCCCAACGTCGAGCCCGTGCTCGCATCCGCCGACGACCCCAAAGTTCCGGACACGGCAGACCTCGTATTTGTCTGCGACATTCTACGCCGCATCGATGACCGCAGCGCCTGGCTGCTTCGCCTGCATGAAGAGATGAAACCCGGCGCCCGCTTAGTCCTCATCGAGTTCAAAGAAGGCGATCTGCCCGAAGGCCCCCCCGCGACCCTGAAGATCCCCCGCAGTGACCTGTTCAGCCTCCTGCAAACCGCCGGCTTCACGCCGATGGCCGAAGAACCGGACTTGCTTCCCTACCAGCTATTCCTCGTCTTTCGCAAGTGACATTCACCACGCCTTGCGGGCTTGAAATCTCCCCCGGTCTGTGATAGAATATGCCCATCCGAGGTCGGGGACGGTGGGGTGCCGGCATGAGTGATGTCACACGGATTCTGAACGCGATTGAACGGGGGGACGCGAGGGCCACGGACGAGCTGTTGCCACTGGTGTACGAGGAGCTGCGGCTGCTGGCGGCCCAGAAGCTGTCCCAGGAGCCTCCGGGCCAGACCCTTCAGGCCACCGCCTTGGTTCATGAGGCCTACCTGAGGCTGGTGGGGGCCGAGCGACAGGACTGGGCAAGCCGGGGGCACTTCTTCAAGGCCGCTGCCGAGGCGATGCGGCGCATCCTGATTGACAATGCTCGTCGAAAGAAGAGCCTCAAGCACGGCGGGGGTCGCCGGCCGGTGGACCTGGATGAGTCCCTGGCCGTGGATGACGACTCGCTTGCGGAACAGATATTGGCGCTGGACGAGGCTCTCGCCAAGCTCGCCACACAGGATCGCACCAAAGCCGACCTGGTCATGCTCCGCTATTTCGCCGGCCTGACGATCGAGCAGGCGGCCAAGGCCCTGGACATCTCACACGCCACCGCCGAGCGATATTGGGACTACGCCCGCTCCTGGCTGCGCGTGGAAATCGGACAAATCGACGAAACCGGCAGTCACTGAGCCGAAATTCTTCCCTATTTCCGCGATCTCGTGAGGGGATCGGCCCCGGTTTTACGCATTGAAGTACGAAAGGAGCCGTCGTGTCCACAGAGCACAACACAAACGAAGAGGCGATCTACTACGAGGCCATCGGCAAAGAACCGGCCGAGCGGGAGTCGTATCTCCAAGCGGCCTGTGACCAGGACGCCGCATTGTTGGCTCGCGTCAGGAAGCTGCTCAAGGCACGTGAAGTCAGGGACAGCTTCCTGGAGTCTGCTCCCTGGGACGCGGTGGTCACCTCGGACGCCTCCGCCGTCACGGAGGGTCCCGGTACTGTCATCGGGCGCTACAAGCTCCTGGAGAAAATCGGCGAAGGGGGGATGGCGGTGGTCTATATGGCTGAGCAGCAGGAGCCGATCCGCCGCAAAGCGGCCCTCAAGATCATCAAGCTGGGGATGGACACCCGGCAGGTGATCGCGCGTTTCGAGGCGGAGCGGCAGGCTCTGGCCCTCATGGACCATCCCAGCATTGCCAAGGTCCTCGATGCCGGGGCCACGGAGACCGGCCGGCCGTACTTCGTCATGGAACTGGTCCAAGGGGTCTCCATCACCGAATACTGCGACAAGAACAACCTGAGCACCAAAGATCGATTGGCTTTGTTTGTTCAAGTCTGCAATGCGGTCCAGCATGCTCATCAAAAAGGCATCATCCACCGCGATATCAAGCCCTCCAATGTCATGGTCACCCACCATGACGGCAAGCCGGTCCCCAAAGTCATCGACTTTGGCATCGCCAAGGCCACCAACCAGCGTCTGACAGAGAAGACCCTCTTCACCCGCTACGCCCACATCATCGGCACCCCCGCCTACATGAGTCCCGAGCAGGCAGAACTGAGCGATTTGGACATCGATACTCGTTCGGATATCTACTCGCTTGGCGTGTTGCTCTATGAGCTACTGACCGGCACGACTCCGTTCAGTGAAGAAGAGCTTCGCAAGGCCGGATACACTGAAATGCAGCGTATCATCCGTGAACAAGAACCTGCCAAGCCGTCCACCAAGCTCAGCACCCTCGGTGAAACGGTGACCGACATCGCCAAGTGCCGCGGTTCCACCCCCGATCTGCTCCGGAAGGCCGTCCGCGGTGACCTGGACTGGATTGTCATGAAGTCGTTGGAGAAGGACCGTGCCCGGCGATACGAGACGCCCAACAGCCTGGCCTCCGACATCCTGCGGCATCTGGAACATGAGCCGGTCCTGGCGCGCGGACCCGGCGCAACCTACCGACTTCAGAAGTTCCTCCGCAGGCATCGAGTTGGCGCCATTGCCGCCCTTGCGATGGCCCTTGTGGCCGGCGCGGCGGCGGTCATTCTATCCATGTGGAGTCAGGACCGGCTGCAACTGGCCGAAGCGGAAGGCTTCCGGGATAGAGGCATCCTGTCCCAGGCCCGCGAGCAGTATGCCAAAGCGGAGCGCGACGCGGCTCTGGAGACGCTCAAGCCTATCCTCCAAAGCAAGCATGTCGGACCGGAAGCACAGCTTCTCCAAGCGGCCATCCTTGTTGACAATCGCCGTTCCGAGGAGGCCGTGACTTTGCTGAACAAGCTGCTTAACGAACAGCCTGCGATTGCCGGGGCTGCTCATTCGCTCTTGGCCCGCATCCTGTGGGAGAGTGAATCAGCCAATGCCGAGAAGCTGAAGGAGATTGAGGAGCACCGGCAGAAGGCTGAGACATTGCTCCCAGAGACTGCGGAAGCCTATTTCCTGCGGGCGATGACGGCTGTGACGGTCAAGGAACAGCTTGCCGCCCTCGATCGGGCATTGCAGCTTGACTCGAAACATTACGAGTCCCGTCGCCTGCGGGCGTTCACGTATTATGCGTCCCGGAAGTACGAACGCCTGAGCGAAGATGCCTCTGTCATGGAAGCCTTGCGGGATCGTGATCCACTCGGCTACTCCCTGCGGGCCAGGGCCCTCGGCGAGTTGAGGCGTTACCCAGAGGCGGTGGAGGAATATGACCGTGCCCTGGCGTTGACGCCCAGGGATAGCTCGCAGTGCCTCGATCTGTCGATCCAGCGATGCGAGACCCTTTTGCGCATGGGCCGCTATGAACAGGTCGTTACTGCGGCACAGGAGATGCTCAAGCTCTGGCCCGACAAACCTGTCTTTCAGTACCACCTTTTCTGTGCCCGGACGGCTTCAGGCGAGGTCAACGAGGCCCAGGAGGTGTTCCAGAAGATCATTCGTTCCACACCCACAGCCCGGAACGAATTCTGGTTCTGGGCGACGAAATACGTGTTCGACACGCTGGAGGCCGGACGGTCGTGGCATCCGCCCGGCCCCGAGCCGGCCGGGGCAGCCTTTCTGCCGCTAATGGAGGCCGAGGAGACCTATCGCGATCTCTCGGTCAAGGCCCGCCGGATCCTCGTCGGTGGATTCGGCGCTCAATGGTCGCCCGATGGGAAGAAACTGGCGTTCAGTCTGGGCGTGCAGGGTTACAGCGGGGTGGCCCTCCATGATGCCGCTACGAAGGAAACCGAGTTGCTGATTGTCCCCGGCAAGGACCCGCGGTGGTCGCCCGATGGGCGGTACATCGCTTTCGTTCGGGATTGCCAGGCGCTGCGGCTGGAAGAGTTGACCGCCGCCGAGCGAAAGGATCAGGAGCGTTGGCTGTCGGCCGAGGAAGTTTGGGTCATGAAGTCGGATGGCACAGAGCCCCGCCGACTGGCTCGGGGCGGCTGGCCCTCGTGGAGCAGGGACTCCGCGCAGGTCTACTATCATTCGCGTCAGGAGAAAACGCTCTGCTCGATCTCTATCGCATCTTCCAATGTAGAACCCAAACGGATCATGGCGTGCTCCAGCGCGTTTCCCTCGGTGTCACCGGATGAACAGCAAGTGGCGTATCTCGAAAACAAATCCCTCAAAGTCAAGAATCTGGCCTCGCAAGCGGTAGTGGCCCAATGGCGGGTGCCCTTCGACACTTGGGTCGGACCCGCATGGTCTCCCACGGGCAAGGAAGTGTGCCTGGGCGTCGGCGGCAGCGTGGGGGACCGGACCGGCTTGTGGATTTACCCTCTTGACAGCAACGAACCGGCCAAGGTTCTGACCAGTCAGATCATGGCGGCTTCCTGGACCCCGGATGGCACGAAGCTCGTCTTCGCTCTGCGGCCGCCGTACTTCGAATTGTGGACCGCCGATCTTGATCCTGCCCTCTCCGCCGTGAAAGCCCTCGGTCCCGGACAAATGCTGGCCGATCACTGGCAGGACATGCTGCGCCTCTATACGCGCCG
>JAFGJR010000304.1 GCA_016928975.1 Sedimentisphaerales bacterium
TCTGCGTCCCGAACGCAGCGCTCTAGCCAGGCTGAGCTACGCCCCGGTGGACTATTGATATTACCCGGTACCGGTCGGAAAGCAAGCGGGCTGCGACCTTGGCCGCCTCTTCTCCGGGCCAAGACCCTTCCACGGTTTCATGGCGCGGATCAATGGGCGGCCGGCAGCCGCCCGGCGAGGGAAGGCTCCCCGGCATGGCCCGGGTGCGTGACAGATCCGGCGGGCACGCTCTGTGGGTGCCACTGGCGGCTTGTCGCGAGTCACGTCGAGCGGCTTGTCCGCCAGTGCAGGCCCGAGGAACAGAAGACACTGGCAGACAAGCTGCCAGTGCCACCCGCCTGAAGTGTCACGGACCCGTATGGCCGCCACCCTTCCACTACCTTGCCGGGCCGATAAAATACTGCTGACTCGCGGGGTAGGCTGGGACAGGTTGTACGATTGGAGATCGCGCCATGCGACGTTTTCTGGCTGTCGGGATTCCGGGGCTCCTTCTTCTGGCCTGCCACAGGGATGCCCGTCCGCCAGTGGAGCAGCGTACGAGGGACTTGGCCAGGCCCGGTGAGGTTTCCGCCGTGACGCGCCCAACCGAGCTGTACGCCGCATCTCAGCGGGCAGAAGACCCTCCTCGGATGCTCGTCTTCGGAGTCAATTGCATCGGCAATCCCGCCCCGTTGTACAACCCGCCCGGCTACGACGAGGCGCTCTACCGGCGCATCTGGGAAGCTGGCGGCACCTGCGTGCGGTTGGCGGCCAGCCCGCGCGACATCGAGGCTGAGCGAGGAAAGAGAGACTGGGCCCGATTCGACCACGACCTCGCCTTAGCCCTGAAATACAACCAAGAGCCCATTGTCTGCATCGTCAACACGCCGGCCTGGGCGAGCCCGGACGACCAGCCCACGCACCTCTTCCCGTACCGGACTGAGCTCCTGCCTGAATTCGGCGATTTCTGCACCGACCTTGCCAGACGAACCAAGGGCAAGGTCAAGTACTTCCAACTCTGGAACGAACAGAACGGGTGCGGCTGGTACTTTTTCGAAGGCTTCAATCGGGCGAACGAATACCTGCCTGTCCTCAAGGTCTGCTACGACGCCCTCAAAAAGGGGAACCCCGACTGCATTCTCTCCATGGGATCGCTGGACGACGCGGAGGGCCACGCGCCGATTTTCA
This sequence comes from Sedimentisphaerales bacterium, assembly GCA_016928975.1. Next base: position 1,168 of record JAFGJR010000304.1, read on the forward strand.
TTCGCAAGACCTATGAGGAGCAGAAGAAACAGAACGTCTCCGGACCGCTTTTTGACGTCATCAGCGACCATCCTTACAGCGACACCCCGCAGATCATGCGGGCCAAGCTGGATGCGCTTCGCACGCTGCTAAAGGCCAATGGCGACGGCGACAAACCCTTCTGGCTCACCGAGTACGGCTGGCACACCGGCAACACGCCCCTGCCTGAACAGGCTTCACGCCTTGCAGCCGTGCTGGAGGCCTTCACACAGCCGTCATGGGGCGACGTCCAGGCAGCCGTCTACCTGTGCATTGCCGACTTTGAGGCCCACGCGACCGGTTTCGGGCTGGTAGACACCAATCTGCGTCCGCGACCGGCGTTCTACGCGTTCCAGGGGGCATCTCGCTTCGGCGCCTACCCGCCTTGCGAGATCAAAGCCGACTTCCCGGCCGCCGATCGGTTGGCGATCACATGGCGAACGCTTCAGCCTACCCGCGGCAAGATCGTGCTGCGTGGTTCGGATTCCTCATCAACGGTTGCACGAGAAATGACCACGGCGGCGACGAATCAACGGGCTGAATTCGACGGCATACTGCCTGACAAGGTCTACCAGTACAGCATCGAGACTGTGTGCGAGCAGGATGGTCGTCCCAAGCGCATCAGGTCTGCCGAGTACGAGATACGCTCGCCTGGTTCGGCGGTGTTCAACGGTGACTTCGACAACGGATTCTTTGCGGGCATTGCCAATGGATGGACCATTGACGGAGATGGCTTCTGTGCCGACGCTGCTCTGATTCCGCTGACGCACCTTGTTCACGGCAAGCACGCGCAGGTCGTTTATGCCGCCGACGAACGGGGCAATGCGTCTCTGAACAGCTCGCTGAGCACCCTGGTCGCCGTCAAAGCCGGCCAACGGGTTAAGGTCAGCGTTTCCTGGGTCGGCAAAGCCACGGCTGACTCGGTCAAGGTCCTGTCGCGGCTCGGCGTCGGCCCCGAAGGTCAGAGCCAGCCGGGTGCCGTCGGGGTGCAATGGTCTTCCTGGCAGGACACACCCGGCTTCTGGGACGATGCCTCCATCTCTGTCGCCGCCAAGAACAGCGTGATCCGTATCTTCGTTCAGTGCCGCTCGGAAGGAACGCTGGAGAAATCGACCGCGACATTCATGTTGGACAACGTGCGGGTTGACGTCCAATAGAAGATCACGGCCGCATCGGCCCACGGCCTTGTCTCAGGCGAGCTTGCGCGATGGCCGGCGCCGATGCCAGGCTTCCAGCGCCCACAGGGCCGCCAACATGCCTGCAATGTCCGCGAAGAAATCACCAAGGGAGGTGTCACGGCCCACCAGCGACTGGGTCAGTTCGTCAAATGCGGCGTAGAGGGCCCCTGCCAGAAGAACGCCCGCGATGGCTCTGCGGCTGGGCCTGCCTCCCGGCGGCCGCAGCAACCACCAGCAGAGGCACATCCATCCGGCGAACACGCAGAAATGCATCACCTTGTCGGCATGAGGAATGCGGAATACGCTCGTATCCACCGCTTCCAGGCGCGGAATGTGCGTCCCGATGAACATCAGGAGCCAATAGGCCAGGAAGATCCAGCGACGGACGACAGTATTCGCGGTCCGAATGTAGCCGCGCATCACGCCTTTCTCATTGCCGTACACCCATGACGTCCTTCTTGAAGATCTTGACATCCAGGCCGCGCACGTACTCCGTCCAATCGCTTGCCGGATCCGGGTCGCCCTCGATCTTGGCTATGAACATGTTGAGCTTGGCATCCAGGTTATCCAGATAATGGACCGCGACGGCCTCAGGCATCATCGGGAGCTTGGGGCTGCCGAACTCGTAGACGCCGTGGTGGGCCAGGATAATGTGCTGCAGGGCATTCTTGATGTCGGCCGGGAACGGTTCGCCGGACTCGGCTTCGACCGCCTTGACCTTCTCCTCGATCCAGATGGCCGCCTGGACGATGTGCCCGACCAACTGTCCTTCATTGGTGTACTGGAAGTTGGTCTCGCACCGCAGTTCCGCGGTCTTGCCGATGTCGTGCAGGAAGATGCCCGCCAGTACGAGGTCCATGCTGACGCTCGGGTAGCGCGGCATCATCAGCAGGGCCAGTTCGAGCACGTTGCGGGTGTGCTCCAGGAGCCCGCCCACGTACGCGTGGTGCATCTGCATTGCTGCGGGCGACTGGCGGAAGCGCTCCATGAGCGGCTCATCCAGGATGAACTGCTTGACGAGGCCAAGCAGGTGCTTGTTCTTGACTTGTCGCAGGATCTCCTTCACGCGGGTGAACATCGCTCCGACGTCTTCCTGCGTGTGGGGAATGAAATCGGAGAGGTCCACGGTCTTGGGATCCA